>CAZOWT010000072.1:0-13279 GCA_964583345.1 uncultured Clostridia bacterium | reverse complement strand
ATCGGTTCGATTATTTCTTTTCAACAAAAAAGATAAAATTTTCGCAAACTCCGGTCTTGGGGGATTATAATTTGCCCTATTGTATCTTCGAATTAAACAACGGTTTAACCACTTTGCTGTTGATATTTTTTATTTTTATCGGCTTTTCCAGGATAATATCCAGAACCTCATCCATGTTGTCAACCAGATATATCTTCATGTCCTGCTGAATATCCTTGGGAATATCTTCCTCGATATCCTTCTCATTCTCCACCGGGATCAGGATATGTTTGATGCCGTAGCGGTGGGCCGCTATAATTTTTTCCTTTATTCCGCCTACCGGCAGTATTTTTCCCCTCAAGGTAATTTCCCCGGTCATGGCATGATCGGACCGGACCGGAATCCCGGTTAGCAGTGAAATCATTGAAACCGCCAGGGTAACCCCCGCCGAAGGACCTTCCTTGGGCACTGCGCCTTCCGGAATATGAAGATGAATATTGTACCTTTCCAGTTCCTCGGTATCAAGATCCAGTTCGAACAGCTTGAGCTTGGTATAGCTGAAAGCCGCAGAGGATGATTCCTTCATAACCTCGCCGAGCCGGCCGGTAAGAATCAATTCCCCTTTTCCCTTCAAAAAACGGGCTTCGATGATCAGGATATCACCACCGGACATGGTCCAGGCCAGGCCAGTGGCCACTCCGATCTCATTCTGGCTCAGGCGTTTCAGGCGGCTGTATTTCGGGACACCCAGGAATTTCTTCAGCTGGTTTCCTTCAAGCGTGATTTTTTCCGAATTCTTTTTATCCTTGCTCCCTTTGGATTCAACCACCTGACGGGCAATTTTTCTCATGATAATGGCAATTTCTCTCTCCAGGTTGCGGACACCGGCTTCCCGGGTATATTCGTTGATGGTTTTCAGGATATATTCATTCCCGATTTCGATCTGTTCCGCATTCAACCCGTTTTTTTCCGCCTGTTTGCGTATCAGAAAATCCCTGGCGATATGCAGCTTCTCGCGTTCGGTATATCCGGGGATCTCGATGATCTCCATTCTGTCTTTCAACGCCGGAGGAATGGGATCAATCGTATTGGCCGTGGTGATAAAAAAAACCCTGGAGAGATCAATTTCAAGATCGAGGTAATGGTCGACAAATTCCGAATTCTGATCGGGATCAAGAACTTCCAGCAGGGCTGATGCCGGATCACCCCTGAAATCAGAACTCAATTTATCGACCTCGTCCAGCAGGAAAACCGGATTGATATATCCGGCTTTTTTCAGCCCTTTGACAATCTGGCCGGGATATGAACCGATATAGGTTCTTCGATGTCCCCTGATTTCAGCCTCATCTTTCACACCCCCCAGCGATATCCTGACAAAAGCCCGGTTCAATGCCCGGGCAATCGACTTGGATAATGAACTCTTACCCACACCCGGAGGACCCACAAAACATAATATTTCTCCGCCAGCATTGCCGACCAGTTGCCTGACGGCAAGATAATCCAGGATTCTTTCCTTGACCTTGGTCAGGCCGTAATGATCCTCATCCAGTATGACGGAAGCTTTCTTTATATCATTGTTTTCAGTTTTTACCTTCAGCCAGGGAATGGAAATGAGCCAGTCCAGATAATACCGGGAAACCGTGCTTTCCGCTGAAAACGGCGGCATCATGGCCAGGCGTTCGAGCTCTTCCTCGGCCCGTTTCCTCACATAATCGGGCAAATTGGTTTCCTTCAATTTCCTCCGGTAATCTTCGATATCGCTGTCCTGAATCTCCTCCCGGTTCTTCCTGAATTCGGTATCCACACTGGCTTTTAATTTAAATATTTCTTTTTTCAGGAAATTATAGATTTTCAATCCCCGTTTGTACACATCCAGTTCTTCGAGCAGCGCCTGTTTGTGTTTGACATTCAGGTTAATCACCGAGGCAATTATGTCGGTGATTTCCGAAATTTCATTGGCATGAAGTTTGGTGATGATCCCCTGGAGCTTGACTTTCTTCAGGTTGATATATTCTTCGAATGTCGAGACCACATTCTTTGACAATTCAAACAGGTTCTTGTCCTTGGGAACAATATCCTTTAAAACTGAAACCTTGACCAGATAGTGGTCGTTTTTATTGACAAACTGCTCGATCCTTCCCCGTTCCAGTCCCTGGATGACCACCCGGAAACTGCCGTTGTTCTGTTCGGCGGACTTTTCTACCCGGGCGACAACCCCAACCTGGTAAATTTCGTTCGGAACAGGAATCTCACTCATCTGATTCTTCTGGACCGAAAGGAAAATAAAATTGTTATACTTTTCCAAGGCATATTTCAAAGAATTGATCGAGCGTTCCCTGCCCACCAGGATGGGAAGAATGGTTGAAGGAAAGGTTACCAGCTCCCGCAGCGGAATCAGCGGGATGATAAATTCTTTCTTTTTCAGGCTATCCATTTTTTGTTCTTCAAAAATTTAAAATCGATGAGGATTTTTTCGGTTTTCTCTTTTCTGGAAGGGATTTCGAACATCAGGTCCATCATCATCTCCTCGAAAATTGCCCTCAATCCCCTGGCGCCGACTTCTTTTTTAATGGCTTCACGGGTTATTTTCCTTAAAACTTCAGGTGAAAATTCGATTTCAACCCCATCCAGTTCGAAAAGGAATTTAAACTGCTTGGTAATGGCATTCTTGGGCTCGGTCAGGATCCGAAACAGCTGCTCTTCGGTCAATTCATCCAGGATGCCATACACCGGAAATCGTCCCACCAATTCGGGAATGAGCCCGTATTTGATCAGGTCTTCGGTATGAACCTGGTGAAAGATATTATCTTTTTTTATCCTTAAAGAATCTTTGTTGGCATTAAATCCGATGGCATTTTTTTTCATCCTGGCCAGGATCAGCCGATCAAGGCCGACAAATGCCCCGCCGGCAATGAAAAGAATATTCTGGGTATTGATTTTAAGAAATTCCTGGTGCGGATGCTTGCGGCCGCCGAGCGGAGGCACATTGGCTATTGTACCCTCGACGATCTTCAACAGTGCCTGCTGGACACCCTCACCCGAAACATCCCGGGTAATGGAGGGATTTTCACTCTTGCGGGAGATTTTGTCAATTTCATCGATATAGATGATTCCCCTCTCGGCCAGATCCTTGTTTTCGCCGGCAGCACTGTACAGTTTCAGCAAAATATTTTCCACATCTTCGCCGACATAGCCGGCTTCTGTCAGGGTGGTGGCATCGGCAATGGCAAAGGGCACATCCAGAATTTTGGCCAGGGTTTCCGCCAGCAGGGTTTTCCCGGTTCCGGTCGGTCCGATCAGCAAAACATTGCTCTTGTTGATTTCCAAATTTGAAATATTGTGAACATGATTAACGCGCTTGTAATGGTTGTAAACCGCGACCGCGAGTTTCTTCTTTGCCATGTCCTGGCCAATGATATACTGATCGAGTTTCTTTTTTATTTCCTTGGGAACCAGCACCTTCTGCTGTTCTTTGGCAGAGGGCTTGGGAACATCGGCCGAATTGAAAATAAGGTTGTAAGCCGTGCGGGTACATTCGTCGCAGATAAATACATCGGGCCCGGCTATCAATTTAAAGGCACTGTTCTGCGGTATGCCGCAAAAACTGCACCTGGGTTCCTTTGAGCTATTTTCCTTCATGATATTCAGGTTTTTATTTTCTCTCTCCTGCTGATGACTTTATCAATAATACCATATTCAAGGGCTTCTTGCGAATTCATAAAAAAATCGCGTTCGATATCAGCGGCAATTCTGGAAGGCTTCTGGCCGGTGTTCTGGGCCAGGATATCGATTGTGTTTTCCTTTATTTTCTTTATTTCCTGGGCGTGGATTAGGATATCGGTGGCCTGGCCCTGGTATCCTCCCATGGGCTGGTGAATGATTATTTTGGAGTTGGGTAAAGCAAAGCGTTTCCCTTTTGTGCCGGCAGAAAGCAGAATCGCTGCCATTGAAGCGGCCTGGCCGATACAGATGGTCACAATATCGTTTTTAATGAATTTCATGGTATCGTATATCGCCATCCCGGAACTGATGATCCCTCCCGGCGAGTTGATGTACAGGGATATATCCTTTTCCGGGTCTTCCGCCTCTAAAAAAAGCATCTGGGCGATAATCACATTGGCAACATTGTCATCCACCTCCGAACCCAGAAAAATAATGCCATCCTTGAGTAAACGTGAATATATATCATACGCCCTCTCGACATTTCCGCTCTGTTCGATAACAACCGGAATCAAAGGCATTTTACACCTCTCTGATTTTTATTTTTTCTCTTAAAAAATTCATAACCTTGGTTCGCAACAGGGCATCTTTCAGCTTTTCCTTTTCACCGGAGTTCATATAATATTTTCTGACTTCGGCCAGGGGAAATTTGTTGTTTTCCGCAATGAGCTTGTATTCTTTTTCGAGCTCGTCATTGCTGATTTCCATTTTGAATTCCTGTTGAATGGCTTCCAGAATCAACGAGAACCTGACTGATTTTTCCACATTTTTTCTCACCACGCCCAGGTATTCCGCTTTCTGCTCGTCATTCATGGTTCTCAGAATGGGCTGGACCTGCGACATCATCCGCTCCGTTTCCTGCTCCAGCAGGGTTTTAGGGGTTGGAAAATCCAGTTTTGACGTCAATTCGGTCGCCAGGACATCGTTTATTTTTTCTTCTCTCTGGTTTTTCACATATTGATCGTATTCCTCTTTTAACTTGGCCTTGAACGAAGCTTCATCCTTGAATCCGATTGACTTCAGAAAATCGGCATTCAACTCGGCTTTCCTCATCTCGAAAATATTTTTTATTTCCAGGACATGCTCAAGTGATTTCCCGGCCCAGTTCTTTTTTTTATAATCCGAGGGATAGGATCGGTTCAGGATCAGGCGGTCATTTTGCTTTTTCCCGACCACCTCATCAAAAAAACCCTGAATTTCAAAATCCGATTCCCGGTTGACCAGGAACGTGACTTCCTGTTTTTTGGTCAAACGCTTGGTATCCAGAAACCGCGACTGTACGGTCAGTTGTACGGTATCATTTTCCCTGGCTGGCCGGTCATTTACCGGGACCCGGTGCTTGTTTCTTTCCAGCACCCGCTCAATCTCCTTTTTTTCATCAAAGGACTCACCTCCAAATTCTTTTTCCGGGATCTTCAATTCCATTCCGCTAAAATCCGGGAAGGTGATAACCGGGAACAACTCAACCGTAACATCCGCCTGGAGAGTATTCCCCTCCTGGTAGTCGATTTTCTCCACCACCGGCCGGGAAACGATTTTCAATTTGTCCTTCTGGATTTTCTCATAAACATGATATTCAATCAATTTATTCAGGGCTTCATCGGTAATCAACTGTTTATAGCGGCTCTTGATGATATCCAGCGGGACATTACCCTTTCGAAATCCCGGGAGCTTGATTTCAGCGGAATACCCGCTGGCGACCTGATCAATCTGCCTGTCGATTTCCTCTCCGGGAACGGTAATATCCAGTTTCATGCTCAAATCTTTTTCCGGTTTTCCGCTGTCCCGGCTGTCCTTCTTCTCAGGAAGCGGAGCACCTTGATTATCCTGGGCCTCACCTGGCAATTTTTCATGATTTCTGTCTTTCACGGGAATATCATTCATGTCGTCTCTCTCTATTAAACCTGATTTGGATTATATCTTATTATCTTTGACCTGTAAATGAATCCGATCAGTCGCTTTCAAAAAAATCAAAACCCATTTTTATCAAATATGCGAGCCTTTGTCAACCTCGATATTCTCGATATCTTTTTTTATCTGCTCAACCAGATCGGTTTTGGAAGCGAATTGTTGTTCATTCCGAATTTTCTTTTCGAAAAATATCCGGACCGGTTTACCGTAGATGATCCGGTCAAAACCGAAAATATGGGTTTCAATCCCGATGTCTCCGGTTTTAAATGTGGGTTTATAGCCGATATTGGTGATGGAATCAAAAATCTGTCGTCCGATCCTCACCCTGGTCCGGAAAACCCCTTCCGGTAATATTAAATTCTCGATTTTTATATTGATGGTGGGAAAGCCCAGTTTTCTCCCCACGCCATCACCTGGAATTACCCGGCCATCGATATAATAAGGCCTTCCCAGCAGCAGTTTTGCCTCTTCCACCTTGCCTTCTACCAATTTTTTCCGGATCAGGGAACTCGATATTTTTACCCCTTTTCGCATGATGGTTTTGACCACCGTGCTCTCAAATCCCAGCCGGGACGAAAATTCCGACAGGGATTTGATGCTGTTCTCGCGGTTTTTCCCGAATCTGAAGTTTTCTCCGACCACGATATGGGCCATGTTGTATTTCCCGATTAACACATCTCTCAGGAAATGGAAACCGTCCAAACGGTGAAAGGTCCGGAAATCCAAAAAAAACACCCGGTCGACCGGCAGTTGGTTCAGTATTTTTTTCTTTTCCTTCTCGGATATGATCAGGCGGTGTTCCAGCTTGAAAAATATTTTGGGATTGGGTGAAAATGTGAGGATGACGGGTGAGAGGTTTTTCTGTCTGGCAACTTCAAGCAGGGTTTCGACAATCTTCTGATGCCCCAGATGATAGCCATCGAAATTGCCGACGGCAATGGCGCTTCCGGGAAGGGATTTCTTTTTTATGGTCTTCATGATCGATGAATCAGGTGTGCTGATGAATTCGCCGCCAGTGACGAATCGATCAATATATTCTCGGTCTGAAACGGGCGCATGGGGGTAAAAAACGTCAGAATAAACAGCAGAACCATGATTAATAAAATGATATAAAAAATATTTTTAATTTTGCTCCCCGAACTGATCTTCAGTTCTTCGAGCATTACCTTCTCCACTTTTCCCGCGATATCAACGGTTTCTTTCCGGCGTATAATCTGTTTCCGGATCAGGTTATACAGGCTCTTATAAACCTTGTACTCGGTAAAAACACCCTGCTCGACAAGATCCTTTACCGAATTTTTGCCGTTGATATATTTTAAAATATTGGCTTCGGTTTCACTGATGGAAATTTTATCATCGCTGGACGATTCATCACCCTCTTCCTTGATGATTTCAATATCTTTGGTTCGTATGGGAGCGGGCTCGAATACCAGCTGGTCATCGGGAATGAGTTCCTTTATCAATGGCCATTCATCGAGCATCTGCACACCTTCCATGATCAGGTTATCCGTGGGTATCGGCTCGATGGTTCTCAGCGAATCATCAAGGGAGTCCATAATTTTGAAATTGTACTCGCCCTTTTTCCATTTGAAAAGAGACAGAATCACCTCTACAGCCTGGTTCTTCAAGGCATCGATAACCGTGTTTTCACCGATCAGTCCCATGCTCATCAGGATTTCACCGATCTTCTGGTTGGTTCGCTTCTGAATGACCAGGGCCCTTTGCAGCATTTCCTCGCTGATCAGATCCTGTTTGACCAGTACATGCCCGACACGGGTCTCCAATTTTTTGGGAAACGCGTCCACACCGGTTATCAAACCGTTTTCAAAAATCAGGGTGATGAATCCGTCGGAACTGGTGAAAGTCAGTATCCCGGTTTTTTTCTGCAGGGAAATCAGTTGTAAAATATCCGGGACCTTAAATTCCTTTAGCGTGCCTTTAAATGCCATTTTCATTTCCCCTCAGCGCATAAACGTTTAACAACAAATACAGGAGCATCGCTCCCGCCCCCACAAAATTCAGGAATACGGGAGCCACGGAAAATATTTTTTTCAGCAGCATGGAACTGAGGACATAGAATCCCATCAGAGAATAAAACAAACCGCAAAATATGATGAAAATCCGGTTTTGGTTGTTGAAATTCAGTTTTAATCCCGGAATCAGGAAGGAAATCAAGAAAATGAATAAATTCTTTTTCTTGGTTTTCCGGGCCAGTTCCTTTTCTTTTAATATTTTTGCCTCCAGAAATATGACATCCTTTATCATGAAGAGCTGATAACAGTCATTGCACAATTTGTATGAGCGATGCACGGATGATTCTTTTATGATTTTGGAGCATTTCGAACAATAGGTGCTGGTTCCGATATGCGAAAACAGCCGGGGAACAAAAACAACATACCCCATAAAAATCAGGATGAAATAAACAACCGGCATGGTTAAAAGTACCTTTAACTGATTTTTAAGGAAATGAAACAGATTGAAATTTTCCCTGGTCAGGTTGAACAGCCGCTTCCAGAGAAAAAACTGACTCAGTTCGATTTCTTTGATTTCCAATAATTTATTCTTGTATTCGTTGATTTCCGGGTACCGCTTGGCCCAGGATTTGAATACTTCGGCATTGTCGTTTTTCAACAGCACCATGGTGAAATTATTCAGGGCGATTTTGCTGGAATCATCCAGGCTCAGGGCCATCCTGAAGTATTTGATGCTTTCCGGTATATTATCGAACCGGTAATAGATGTTTCCCAGCAGTATGAATTTATTTTTGTTCCGGTAATCCTCTCCGGTAGAGCGAAGGATATCCTCGGCGATTTTCAGCTGGTCGTCTTCATAAAAAGACAGCGCCTGAAGGACTTTAAGCTCGTTATCAAATTTATCATATACCTTTTTATCAACCAGGTCTCCCTCGAATACCTGCCTGACAACCTTGAAATCTTCCTGCCGGTACTGCTCCCCGATAACCCGGCTGAAACTGTACAGCAAAGTCATCGCCACGATCAGCATCAGCAAGAACACCATACTCTTCTTTTCCCGGTCATTGAGATAAATCCATAAAAAACCGATCATCAGAAAAGGATAACTCATCCAGCCGGAAAGGATAAAAGCCGGCCAGAAAAGCAGAATAAGCAGCAGGACAATTTGCTTGGTCGAAAAAATACCATCCTTATCCAGCAGGATATCATTCCCGGCCAGGTAGAAATATTTGACAAACAGCACGAATGCCAGCAGAAAAAAAATAAAAAAAGTGGCAAAAAAAATGGTTTTGAAGAACGTAGTGAAAAGCAGGAAGGAGGCCTTGAAATCCTTCAGGATCATGGAAAATTGCCTGAAGGTATTTTTTAGATTAAAAAACAGGCTTCCTTTATCCCTTTTTATTTTTTCCAGCTTGTTGAATATGGTCCAGGTGTTCGGGAAGACACCGAGGGCTTTCCGGTAAAAATCCTCAGCCAGTTTGTAATTTTTATCCAGCACATAATAATCCCCCAAATCGACTAATTTCGACACCATTTCTTTTTTATCGATTCGTTTCAGGCTGCTCAGATCGAGTTGATTCAGGATTTCACCCACCCGGTCATATTTTCCCAGCGAATTGAAAAGGTATATTTTCTTTAATTCCCCCCAGGCGTTATTTCCGGCAACACCATGGGTGAAGCAGCAAAAAAATAACAGCAGACAGACTATTTTTTTTCTCATGTCAATTTCCTTTTTTTAATTTGTTCTCATAAACCTTTTTCAAATTTTGCAAAACATCCCGCATGAATGTTTTTTCATCTTCGGACAGATTGCCCCGGGTTTTCTTCTCCAGCTCTTCAACCAGGTCAATGAACAACTTCGCATTGGCCAAATTGATATGAATTTCCTTGGTTATCGGATCGCTTATTTCACCCAGATTGATCATGCTTTGTGTGGCCAGCAGGGTAACAATGGCTCTTATATCTCTGTTCATCTCCACGTTTTTTGCGCTAAACTTCAATTAATAACAACCGCTGATCGTTGTCTTGTCATCTGCTCGGTTATCATATATGATGATATTCATATATAGCATGGAATTTAAAAAAAAACAAGATGAAAGAATTTAAACGCCTGATCGGAATCATGAAAAAGTTAAGGGATCCGAGCGATGGATGCCCCTGGGATCTCCGGCAAACGGAAACATCGCTCCGGGAATATATCATCGAGGAAGCTTATGAACTGGTGGAAGCGATTGACCAATCATCCCCGGAACATCAGCTGGAAGAACTGGGCGACCTGCTGCTGCAGATTGTCTTTCTTTCCCGGATCAATCAGGAAAAAAGCAATTTCGATATCCGGGATGTCATCAGCCGAATCAACCGTAAGCTGATTTCCCGCCATCCCCATATTTTTTCCAATATCAGGGTCAATTCCGCTTCAGAGGTAAAAAACAACTGGGAGAAGATAAAGAAACAGGAAAAAAAGCGTTCCAGCATCATATCGGATTACCCGAAAACCATGCCGGCCCTGATGGCAGCCAAGCGGATTGCCGAACAGGCGGCAAGCGTCGGATTTGACTGGCAAAACGAATCACCGGGCCGGACTGCGGCGCTTCAGGCCCTGGAAAAAGCGGAAGAGGAAATCAGGGAATTGAAGAGCGCCATCATTTCCGAAACCAGGCGCCCCCAATCAAGCCAGCAGCAGATCAACGAGGAAACCGGCGACCTTTTGTTTGCGGTTGCCAATGTGGCCCGTATACTGGATATCAGTCCTGAATTCGCCCTGAAAGAAGCCAATCAAAAATTCAAAAAACGATTCCGATATATTGAATCACGTTTGAAAGCAGAGGGTAAAGATATTCAGAAAACCAGCCTGGAGGAGATGGAAATCCTCTGGCAGGAATCCAAAAAGAATTAGATTGAAAAGGAAAATTTGAACCGGACCGGTGTCTACTGCTCGACGTTTCCGAAATCATCCGGACTCAGGTTATTAAACCATTTGTCCAGTTTTTCCTCGTTGTCCAGGAAGTTGGAGAAAAAATCCGACAGCACCGAGGAATTGTATACATATTCGGAGATAAAAATCTTTGATTTATTTTTCAGGGCAATGGCCACGGCATCTGACGGCCGGCAATCGACCGTAATGCACTCTCCGTTGCGCCTGACATACAATTCGGCAAAATAGGTATTTTCAACGATATCGGTAACCACTACTTTTTCAACCTCGGCTTCAAAGCGGAACAGTAAATTTCTGATCAGGTCATGGGTCATGGGACGGGGAGGAGCAATGTTTTCCAGTTCCATGGTAATGGCGTTGGCCTCGAATCCGCCGATCCAGATGGGAATGATTTTTTTATCGTTGATAGGTTTTAAAATCATCACCGGTGTTTTGGAGATCGGGTCCATAATCAGGCCCACCAGTTTGACTTCTATCAAATTTTCCATCTCATTCAATATAATATCAAAAAGCGGATTTGTCAATTTTTCTAAAAAAATCATGCCCGGTCCGGCTGGGACAGCCGGAATTTTCCCCGGATTAAACCGCCCCCAACCGGCTGATAAAATCGACTGCCAGCCGGACTCCGAAACCGGTGGCGCCCTCCACGGCATAGTAAGGATTGGGTTTGGAAATAAAAGCGGTTCCGGCAATGTCGATATGGGCAAACGGAACCTTGCCGACGAATTCACTCAGGAAAAGCCCGGCTTTAATCGAAGATGCGCCTTTATAGTCGGCATTTTTGAGATCGGCAATTTTCGATTTGATGCTCTCACGGTATTCTTCGGGCATGGGCAGCGGCCATAGGAAATCACAGGTTCTGTCTGCGGAATTTTCCAGCATCCTGCTGAATCCGGAACGGGTGCACATCAGGCCGGCAATCATGTCGCCCAGGGCAATAACGATGGCTCCGGTCAGGGTGGAAAATTCGATGATGTAATCCGGTTTCTCCGAAACCGCCTGAATCAAGGCGTCGGCCAGAATCAACCGGCCCTCGGCATCGGTATTGACCACCTCGACGGATTTCCGGTTGGCATAGGTAATGATGTCTCCGGGCTTGTAGGCCTTGTTTCCGGGCATATTCTCGGCAACCGGAACCAGGGCAATGATCTTTACCGGACAGTTCAGCCGGGCAACGGAACCGATAATACCCATCACCGTTGCCGCACCGGCCATGTCGCACTTCATGTCTTCCATATAATTCGAGATCTTGATATTCAGGCCGCCGGAATCAAAGGTAATCCCTTTGCCCACGAGAACAACGGTTTTGCCGGATTCTGGCGGGGCATAAACCATTCTGATCAGGGTCGGTTGAAACGGAGAACCCCGGCCAACGGCCAGCAGTCCGTTCAGCCCCTTTTCGGCGAGTTCCTTTTCCCGCATCACCGAAATCGGCAGTTGTTGCTGTTGGGCGGCCTGCCGGAAGACATCAACCAGGGTATCGGGATTCAGGCTGGCGGGAATCTCGTTGATTAAGTCCCTCACCCGGATGACCTGATCGTTGATCGATTGCCGTTCCCGGATAAGGCCAGGCGGAATTCGGGTTCTGCCCGAAAAGACCAGATCGATGGATTTTATCTTTATTGGCCGGTTTTTCCGGTTTTGATACCGATCGAAATGGTAGCCGTTGAGAAACAGGAA
The DNA here is from genome assembly GCA_964583345.1 of uncultured Clostridia bacterium. Taxonomy (GTDB): domain Bacteria; phylum Acidobacteriota; class Aminicenantia; order UBA2199; family UBA2199; genus CAZOWT01. The sequence continues at coordinate 1,081 of CAZOWT010000072.1, read as the reverse complement.
GTCTGTAAAATTGGTGACATAACCGGTTGCCGGCTCCACATCCCCGGGAAACCGGATAACCGCCTTTTCCGACCGGTTGTCCCCGAGCATCGTCAGGGTCTTCCGGGCGCATTTTGCCGCATCCGCGCTAACGTCCGGGCTTCCAGCCCCCACGGCCACCAGCAGGGTAGAAAAACTGCCGGAATTGACCGAAAATCCCTCGCCGGCATTTCCCCTGAAGCGGAATTTCTTCCACAGCGGGGCCAGTTCCGGATATTGTTGGAGGATACGGTCAGGCTTCATCTTCTTAAATACCGGCAACACCAGGCAATCCCGGCCCTTCAAATTAGCCGTTTTTTTTATCGAAATTTTCATTTTTTACTCCTGCGTCATGATACATGATATCAAAATCATTTTCACACTGCAATCCAGCACATGGCGTGAGGGAAATTCTCCTATACCAGTTATCTCCCGCTTTCAGCCTCCAGCCCCCAGCCACCCGCTACGAATCAGAAGTCAGGAGCCAGGAGTCAGAAGATAGAAGAAACCACATCCAATTCCCGGCCCCATATGATAAGTAAAAGAATATCGACTAACGAATTTAGAACACCGAATTCAGAAGGTAATTTGCGACTTGAACTTCGATATCCGACATTCGACATTAATGATTCGATATTCGAATCACCCAATTCCTAAATCTTTAACAAAGAACTTAAAACATAGAAACTCAGTGTTAGTGAATCTTTTTTTCCATTCACGACTGAAGACTCACGATTTACAACTTGCGACTACCATCAATTTGACTGTAGCGAGAAGTTAAGAAGATAAGAAGTTGGGAAGTTAAGAAGCAGTAAGTAGTAATTAGTAAGTAGTAATTGGTAAAAGAGGTTCTTTCAAATCTCTTTTTTCTCTAATCACCAATCACTAGTCACTAATCACCAATCACGAATCGCAATTGAATTACCACTAAATTACCGGGTCCAAATGGGTTTTAAACCTTGAACATAGAACCTAAAACGTAGAACATTGAACCTTGAACATTGAACGTTGAACCTTGAACATTGAACCTTCTTGACACCGGTCGAAAAAATATGTTAAGATA
>CAZOWT010000071.1:0-13282 GCA_964583345.1 uncultured Clostridia bacterium | reverse complement strand
GGCCGATTTGATGTCCCGGTGGATAATATCATTTTGATGCGCTTTTTCAAGACCTTGGGCCACCTGTTGAATAATATTTAGGGCCTCATTCACCTCTAGGGATCCTTTTTCAGTTTTTTCTTTGAGAGACTCGCCCTGGTAATAGGCCATGACAATAAACAGTTGACCGTCTTTGGTTTCCTTGACATCATAGATACTGCAGATGTTGGGGTGGTCCAGTGCAGCCGCGGCCCGTGCCTCATGGATGAACCGCCTTTTCTCATTTTTATCCACACTGAAATGCTTGGGCAGGAATTTCAGGGCCACCATTCTTTTCAGTTTGGTATCTTCAGCTTTGTACACCACTCCCATCCCGCCTTCACCAATTTTTTCGAGGATTTTATAATGTGATATGGTTTGTCCGATCATTGGATTTCTCTCCCACAGTGTTTATATCAAATAGAGATTTTTTTTTCAATTAGATTAGGGAAGGTGGTCTTCAACTTTGAACGTTGAACATTGAACCTTGAACAACTATGCGCCTGGCGGGAGTCGAACCCACGGCACCAGGATTAGGAATCCTGTGCTCTATCCTCTGAGCTACAGGCGCATGGAGAGATTATAGCAGAGGTCAAAGGAAAGGTAAAGGTTGAGGTTAAGGTTGAGAAAAGCAACCGATTGCTTGCATGGGTGCATGGATGCATGGTTGTATGAATAACGGACTGCATGGATGCATGAAAAACTATATACTTAAGGTTTGGAAAAGTCAGGATTTGGGATTTTGGGGGTAGGGGATGGTCTCTGCTGAGTCGCAAATCGTAAATAGAAATACTTATCTGGTAAGAAGAATTCTCTTTAATTTGTCAGGGGATATATCTGGGTCTTGTCAGGGAATCTCTTTATCTCTTGTCAGACTTTTCCTGACATGTATGAAGTGAAAAAATGACAAGTTTATAAAAACGCTTCCTGACACGAGTGAAAATAGCAAATAACCAGCAAAATCTGTTCTCTGTTTCGGATTTTGAAATTGGAATTTCTGAATTGTTTTTCTACTGACTTCTGGCTCCTGTCTTCTGACTTCTCAGTTAACTAGAAGTAAATCCGGAAAGAGAAATAAAACATATCCGGGTAGGCGCCGAATTCCGAGTGGAGCAGGGTGGATTCGTCATCCGGAAGGATCTCGGGTTTTTCCCCCAGCCCGATATAGGCGCCGGCGGCAAGGTAGATATTTTCGGCGATGTTGTATTCAAACTGTGGGGAAAAGGACATCGACGGATCGTCGAGGTTTGCCAGCAAAAATAGGGTGGAGGTTATCAGGCCGGTGATTTGCTTGCTGACTCCCAGTCCCAGATAGTGGCGTCCCAGCAGGTATACCGATCCGTCCCGGTAGGCGGGAGCGTCGAGCAGGTCCAGATATAGCTCTGGCTGATTTGCTCCGGCCGAACTGAAATGGTACTCGACAAATGCGTAAATGCCGTTCCGGAAATTGTAATCCAGTCCCAGGGAAGCCCGGAAATAATCTTTTGCTTCCACCTGTTCCTGATTAAAAAAATAGGGGGACACATAGGCCATCTCCAGCCATATGCTGGCCCCGGCCAGCGAGCGGGACAGGTCGACTCCAATCAACAGATGTTCCCGGAAGTCCACCACCAGCAGGGACAGGTCGGTTTTCAACAGGTAGGTTTTCCCCCGCAAGAAGAAAGCGCTTTTATCTTTGTCGAAATCCTCGCCGGCCACATAACCGAAATCCAGTTCATCAAGTGTGCCCAGCGGGATTCTCACCCGGAGGGCATCCACTCCCCGTCGTTCCTCGGTATCCAGTTCGTTGAAGCTGAAGGGGGCGATAATATCGGTAGGATTGATGATGTGAGCGCTCCCCCAGGCCACAGCCTGGCGGCCCAGGTATATATCGGCGAATTTCAATTTGAGGGTCAGGAAAAAACGGTCCAGGTTGTGAAACAATCCGAAACTCTCCGGAGTGGCGTCCGATCCGGGATATATCCGGGAGGCGAAATCATCGAATCGGTAGCTGATCGGTTCAATACCGAAGGAAAATGCATCCGGGTTGAAGAGACGGGAATCCTGAATACGGGGAGAAATGTCATAGGCGGCATCAAGATAAAGCCAGTTGAACGGTTCAATCCGGAGTTGCAGCCGTAGACGGTTATTGACCGCCGCCATATCGGTTTCACGCTGGGTTTCGGTCCCCGCCTTGAATGCCGGCTGAATGAGCAGGGTGGAAAAATTCTTGAAATAACCGGAAAACTCAAAACGGTTTCCGGCGGTTAGCGGCAGGGAAAGGATGAAGAGAATGAGCAGAATTTTATGGTGTTTGGGCATGGCCGTTTTATTTTTTCAAATGGTCCTCGGCGATCCGGCCGTCCTTCAGGGTGATAACCCGCTTGGCTTTCTCCATGACCATTTGGTCATGGGTGGAAAACAGGAATGTCATGCCGGTTTTTTGGTTCAGATCAAACATCATATCCAGCAGACTTGAACCGGTTTCGGAATCCAGGTTGGCCGTGGGTTCGTCAGCCAGAATCAGGGCCGGGTTCGATACCATGGCCCGGGCGATGGCCACCCGCTGCTGCTGCCCGCCCGATAATTTCGGAGGTATCCGGTCTTCCATCCCCGGCAATCCCACCTGTTTTAGTATTTCTTTGACCCGCCGGTAGCGTTCCTGCTTCTTTATGCCCTGCAGCATCATGATGTATTCGACGTTTTCCCGGACCGTTAATACCGGGATCAGGTTGTAGGCCTGAAAGATAAAACCGATGTTGTCGCGGCGGAAATCCGAGAGTTGCCGTCCGCTCATTTCCGATAGCGGTTTTCCCTTCAGCCAGACTTTTCCCGAGGATGGGCTGTCCAGCCCGGAAATAATATTGAGCAGGGTGGTTTTCCCGGATCCGGACGGTCCGACGATGGCCGAGAATTCCCCGGCCTGGATGACCAGATCGACACCCCGGACTGCCGGGACTTCCACACCGTTATCCTTATAGGTTTTTTTCAGTTTTTCGGCGATGATGATGGAATCATTTTCGCGATTCATGTTTTTCCTCCTGTTATAAGCTGCGCCGGATGGCATCGGTAATCGACATGCGGGATGCCACGGTTGCCGGATACAATCCCACCAGCAAGGTGAAAAGGAACAATCCGATGGGATAAACGATGAATTGGTAGACTTTCATGACCGGATAGAGCAGATCCTGGAAGGTGGTTCCGGCGAATTCGAGCCCCCGGTAATCGATGCCGGTCTTGGATATGATTCCGGTCAAAATCAGGCTGATGACCACCCCGATCACCGCACTGATGATGCCCAGTGAACCGGATTCGGCCAGCATCAATTTGAACACCCCCCACGGCCGAGTCCCCACAGCCCGGAGAACCCCGAACTCAAACAACCGTTCGTAGAGCGACATGAACAGGGTGTTGATGATGCCGAAAATGACCACAATGATCAACAAAAAAGCCAGGATAGCCCTGAATGATCCGGTCATATCAAATATGGTTTTCAACTGGGGGAGTAAATCGGCCCAACTGACCGCTTCGTTGCCCCAGCTGGAATAGGTTTTCCAGAAAGGGAGGTCTTTCTGCGAGGCGGTTTTCAACTGCTTGAATTTGATGGCGATTTCATGGATATTTTCCCCGATTCCCAGCATCCGCTGGGTAACCGGCAGGCGGATAAACGCCATACCCTGGTCCATTTCCTTCATGGAAAAATAGTAAATGCCCGAAATCCGGAACATTTCCTGCGAAAGGTCACCGCTGCCGGCAGACGATACCGTGGCCACCACCCGGTCACCCAGTCCGACTTCCAGGGTTTCGGCCAGTTCGCTGCCGATGACCATATCCCGGGGATTGTTACCGGGAAAAAAAGTACCTTCCTTGATGGCATCATTGATTCGGGAAATCCTGCTCTCCATAACGGGGTCTATGCCCACCAGCAGGATGGAATTGACATTGGCCGGCGAAGTGATCATGCCCATGGACATGACCCGCGGGCAATATTCGTCAATCAGGTTATCCGATTTCAACTTTTCCATGACTTCGGCGGCCCGGTTAACGGTCAGGGAGGTGTCCAAATTGGACCGGAAGTCTTTCCGGTGGATCTGGGCTTCACCCAGGAATGAATCGGTTGCCGAACGGATGGCCACATCTTCCATACCGATGATCAAGCCATCGTAGAAAATCAGGCAGGCCAGCCCGATGCCGATGGCGATACCGGCGATGATGGTCCGCCGTTTATTGCGCAGAACATTTCTCCAGGCGAGTTTGATATAAAACCACATGGTCCAATCTCCTTAATGCATCCGCATCGATTTGGCGGCATCGGTGCGGGCGGCTTTGATAGCCGGAAATAATCCGACAATGCTGGCGGATAAGAAAATAGTGATAGCCGGTATGATGAAACTGCGGGCATTGATCTCGGATTTGAAGGTGTCGAACGTCATTCCTCCGTAGCTGAATTCCATCCCCAGTTTGATGCCGTGTGCGGCCAGAATGCTGTTCAGAATGAGGGCCACCACAAAACCGAAAATAATCGAAAAGATAGCCATGATATTGACTTCGGTCAGAATCAGTTTGACGATCTGATTCGGTTTGGTGCCGATGGCTTTCAAAACCCCGTATTCCCGGGTGCGCTCCAGTACCGACATCAGCACTGTATTCAGTACGCCGACGGCAACGATCAGGACGATAATCACCAGCGAAATCCACATCCCTTCCATGTCCGCCTTCATGGCCAGGTAAAATGAGCGGGCAAACACCTGCCAGGGATCCACGGATAGGGCGGGATCATCTATACGGCGGGTGATTAATTTGGTCATCTGGTTGACCCGGTTCAGATGGCCGATGTTGATGGCGATCTCATGGATGCGGTTTCCCAGCACCAGCAAATCCCGGGCATCGTCGATATGAAGATAAAAAGAGGTGCGGTCGGTGATCGGGTCACCGGTATCGACCAGTCCGATAATGGTGTAGCGGTCATTGGCAATCGAACCGTCTGCTCCCTGGGTGACGATCACGATATCATCGCCCACCTTTGCCCGGAGCACCTTGGCCAGGTCTTTGCCGGCCAGGGCCTGATGGGAAGCCTTTCCAAAGAAATATTTTCCCAGGGAAACCTTTTTATCAAAAGTCGTGGTGGCCTGTTCCCTGGCCGGATCGATACCGATGATGCGGGTCCCGGTGCTTTTGTCTCCTACCGATACCAGGCCGGCGGAATAGACCCGGGGAGCGAACGAATCGATTTCCGGGAGTTTCTGCAATTGGCCCTGAATCCGATCGAAATCATTGATGGTTTTATATAGAGAGGGGCGGTCCAGATAATTTTTTTCGTGTATTTGAATGTGGCCGAAGTTGTGGCGGGTAAAGTCATCGATGATATGGTTGTAACTTCCGTCGGCCCAGCCGATAAAAACGGCAGCCATGACAAATCCGCCGAACATGCTCAGGCCGGTAAGAATGGTTCGGCGTTTTTGACGGAAAATGTTGCGAAAAGCCATTTTCATCAGCAACATGGTCAGAATCCCGCCCGAAGATTTCTCAGGCTGAAAATTTCATCCTGGACATTCAGGTTGAATTCGGCTTCCAGGTAGCGGAGGGTGGTCCGGTTTCCCTCATTGGCGGTGGAGACGAGTTCCATGACCGAGGGAATAATGCGGTCATCGAATTTTTTAATATCGCTGAAAATCATCTCCCGTATCAACTTTCCCTTTTCATCGTAATATTTCTCCCAGACCGGGAGATAGTCATTTTCCCTGACCCCGACGATAATGTAGCCCCAGACAATGGGGCGGTCCTTTTTGGGGGTGCATTTGATATAAAGCTGTCCGGCTTCCGGATTTTCAATGCCGGTCATCTCGAAATCATAATCCTTGAGAAAGGTGTACTCCTTGACCAGATCGTCGTTGGTGAAGTCCGACCCCATCCAGGATCCCATCATCATCGATGGCGGGATTTTCATCACCTTGTTGGTTTTGGGAAGAAAGTTCCACATCTCGTTCCCGATCCGGAGCGTGGTCATTCCCCTTTCCTTTTTGGGTTCCAGAATGCGGAGGAAGGTCTTTTCCATTCCCTTGCTCCAGGCATCGATTTTGAGGGTCCTTTGCCAGTGCGGGGTGACGATTTCCATTTCAAACCGGGCTTTGCTGGAATCGCTGCGGTACAGTTCGTCCATTTTTTTAAGAATTTCTGCGGCATCCCGGGTTTGATCGGCCGAAAGCGGCAGGCCCGGGATAAATATGGCGAGTATGAGGCATAAGCCATGCCTGATAAACGGTTTCATGATATTCCTCCTTTTGTCACAGGGTTTTTTAATGATAAATATTTTTGACCTGATAGGCGTGTCATTTTATGGAAATGCCCTCCAGAAGCATCCGAATCATTTCATTCATGGTCCGGGAAAAATCAATGCTTTTATCCAGCAGCCACTGCACCATGATGCCGTCGTTCATCCCGAGAATGATGGTGGCCATGGTGGGGGCATCCAGGTCTTTTCTTAAACTCCCTTCATGGATGCCGTCCAGAATCAGATCCTCGCACAGTTTCCGATATGCCTGGTAGAACGTACTCATTTCTTTGAAAAGGAAGTTTTTGGCCTGAACGCTTTTTATGCTCTCGGCCCAGAAATCAAACATCAATTCCATCAATTGCCGGTTTTCGGCCAACTCCATAGTCTGGGAAAATGCGGAAAAAACCTGCTTGAGTTTATCAATCGCCGGAAGCGGGGAGAGCAGGATGTGTTCGAAATCAAATTCCAATTCCTTGATAAAAAAGCTGAACGACCCCTGGATGATTTCATCCTTGGTCTCGAAGTACTCGTAAATGGTACCCTTTCCGGTTCCGGCCGCTACGGCGATGTCGCTGATGGTGGCGCGGGCGAATCCCTTACGGGCGAATAGCCTGATGGCGGCCCGGAGGATCTGTTCTTTCTTTTCTTCTTTGTTGACAATTCTGGCGCACATGTTATCGTGATGACCGACCAGTCGGTCAATATAAATATTATAACCTGAAATTTCATTTTTTCAAATTAAAAAAATTTTTTTCTGCTGACGTCAATCAAAAGGGCTGTTGGTTTTGCATGAAAAGTGAATCCGAATATGGTAACATGATATCCGGCCGAGACGCTTGATTTAAAAAGATAAATTAGAAACGGAGGTATTCATGAAAGCCATCAATCAGTTTGTTCTGGGTATTGCCATTCTTTTCCCGATTCTGCTGTTTTCGGATATCAAACCGGATATCCTGCCGCTGGGACCTTCCCGGTTCCGGTATGAACTGGCCAAGATTGAAAAAGGCCAAATTATGGATACCCGGAGCGGGGCCCTGGTTACCATTGCCGATATGGTCAGGGCGGCAGACAGTACCGATGTTTTTGTCATTGGCGAGCATCACGACAGCGGGGAATGCCACCGTTTTCAGCGTGAATTTATCGAGGCGCTCTGCCAGAAATTCCCCCGCCTGGTGGTGGGATTCGAGTTTTTTTTTCGGGATGACGATGCCGTGCTCGAACAATGGCGAAGCAACGGAATATCCGAAGAGGAATTAATCGAAAAAACCGGATGGTATAAAAAAACGGCGCTGAATTACGGGTATACCCGGATGGTGATGGAGGTCATAAAAAAATACGGAATCAAAGCCATCGGCTTGAACGTTCCCCGGGAGATAATTCACCGGGTTTCCCGGTCCGGATTCAAATCTCTTTCGCCCGACGAAAAAAAATTATTTCCCACGGTGAATATTCCCAATCCGGAACACCGTTTTTTTATCAAGACTATTTTCGGCGCTTTTTCCCTTCAGGTTCCCGCCTGGTTTAACGGGGTGTACCAGGCCCAGACCTGCTGGGATTCGGTCATGGCCGAGTCCATGAGACAGGCCCTGGACCGGAAAGAATTCAGGGGATACAAAGCGGTCATTATTGCCGGCAGTTACCATGTGGCGTATAAGCTGGGTATTCCCTTTCGTTATGGAAAATCAGACCGAAGCGCGCGTCTGGCCACCATCATTCCGGTGTCCCTGTCGGCTGAAGGCCAGGGGGATGAAGAAGAACCCAATCCCATGAAAGAAATGCTGGCCAAGAATCTTCCGCCCGTGGCTGTCTTTTCGCGGGGGATCGGCGATTATGTTTTTTCCGATAACCCGGCCGGCGAATCTTTTTACCCGGTGCTGGGCATCACAGCCAGCCAGTCGGGGGAGCAAATTGAGATATCCAGAATCGATAAAGAGGGCATTGCCGCCGGCTATGGTTTGAAAAAGGGCGACCTGATTCTAACCGTCGATGGGATTAAAATCGAATCCCTGGAACAGTTTCGCCTGCTGGTTTCCCGCAAAGAGTGGGGAGAGAATATCAGGCTGGGTGTTGAAAAGAAAATAGAATTTCATAAAGAATCAGAACGGGATCCGGCTGCCGGCAAATGAACCGAAATTCATTCCCGGTTTATTTTGTGATTCGGTTTGACTTTTTGATTTGGGCTTCTGTATAATATTTTTTTGCCTATAAATTGAGAGAAAAGGAGACGTGCATGAGCAAAGATTTCAAATCCTATGTGCCTGTCGAAAGTACCATGAAAGAATTTTCGTTCAAGGCTATTTTCCTGGGCGTCATTCTGGCGGTCATACTGGGTGCTGCCAACGCGTATCTTGGTTTGAAAGCGGGTATGACGGTTGCGGCAACCTTCCCGGCCGCGGTGATTGCCATGGCGGTTCTCAGGATTTTCAAAGGAACCATTCTGGAGGAGAACCTCGCCCGAACCACCGGCGCAGTCGGAGAAGCCCTGGCGGCCGGAGCCATTTTTACCATACCGGCTTTTGTCATGACCGGGGTATGGTCCAGCTTCAGCTATGTCAAAGCCACGGTCCTGATGCTGGTCGGCGGGGTGCTCGGCGTACTGTTTGTCATCATACTGAGAAAAACCCTGATTGAAGACCAGACCCTTCCTTATCCGGAAAGCAAGGCCTGCGCTCAGATCGTTAAGAGCGGACAGGGCGGCGCCACCGGAGCCGGGCTGGTTTTCGGGACCATGGGATTGGCTGCCCTGATAGAGTTGCTGAGGCATGACCAGGGATTTTCGCTCATTAAAAGATATTTTCAGGGTTTCCTGAGGCTGGGTAAATCCAAAATAACCCTGCTGGATGCCAACAGCAAGGTGATCGAATCCGGTGCCGGCCAGGCAGCCCAGTTCGGCAAGGATGGCAGCGTTGTTCTCATCAGCCCGGAAGCCTCACCGGCTTTCCTGGGAGTGGGTTATATTATCGGCTTCAGGCTGGCAGCCATTACCTTTTCGGGAGGCGTATTCGGCTGGCTATTCCTGATGCCGGTGGTTCTTTTCCTGATGAGTGGAGACCTGTTCCCCTTTGTGTCCGGTGGCAACTGGATTGGTATTGCCAATGCAGCCTATAATTCAACGGTAAAACCGATTGCCGTCGGCGGCATGCTGGTGGGCGCTTTTTACACCCTGTTCTCCATGAGGAAGAACCTGATCGGTGGAATTGCCCGGGGCATAAAAGATGTGAGAAAAGCCGGCCAATCCGGAGAAACGGTTTCCAGAATCGACAAGGACATGCCTTTCGGCATGGTGATCATCGCCATCCTGATCATCGTGGTGATCATGATCGGTATTTTTCAGCAGTTTATCAAAACCCCGGATAGTTCAGGATGGGGCGGAGCAATCGGCTCGGCCATCGTGATGGCGATTGCCGGTTTTCTGTTTGCGGCAGTGGCCGGGTACCTGGTGGGGATTATCGGTTCATCATCAAATCCCATTTCCGGCCTGACCCTGACCACCCTGCTGATTGCGGCCCTGCTGATGGTGATTATCGGCTTGAGGGGCGATCCGGGTGTGGCGGCCACCCTGGCTGTGGCCACCATTGTCTGCTGTGTGGCGGGAGTGGCCGGAGACATGATGCAGGACTGGAAAGTGGGACATATTCTCGGCGGTACTCCCTGGAAGATGCAGATCGGCGGTATGATCGGTGTGGTGGCCGCTGCTCTGGTTCTGATTCTCCCCATTATGCTGCTGGATAAAGTTCCCGGTGATCCGACCGGACATGCCATCGGTTCCGACGCCCTTCCCGCACCCCAGGCCGGCCTGATGGCCATGATGTCCAAGGGTATTGTCAGCGGTGAAATGGCCTGGCCCCTGGTGCTGGCCGGCATGCTTTTTGCCGTGGCCTTGATTTTGATAAAATCACCCTCTCCCATGCTCATCGCTGTGGGCATGTACCTTCCGTTCCGGACCACAGCTGCCATTTTTATCGGCGGTATCATCAAATATTTTGTTGAAAAGAAGACCGGTGATTATGCTGAAAAAGAATCCAATAAAAAGAAACTTTCGGGTGAGGTAAAGAATAAATTCATCGAGCAGATTAAGGAAAAATCGGAAAATTTCGGCCTGTTGCTGGCTTCCGGATTGGTGGCCGGAGAAGCGCTTACCGGAATTCTTCTGGCAGCCTTTGTCTCCATCCGGGAGAATTTCCTCAACAGCCTGATCGGGAACCTGACACCGGATAATGAAGTCATTGTGGCCAATGGAATAATCGGGACCATCCTGTATTTCGCTGTTCTGGCGTTTCTGGCCTATATGATGATCAGCATACCGCTGAAGAAAATACGGCAGACCGATTAAAGCTTGGAAAAAAAAGAAGGCAATTTTTTAAATCTGATACCGGAAATAAATTGCCGGTGGGAAAGCGACCAGGAGGGGAAAGTTTACCTCCTGGTCCCCCGTTTTAAAAATTACTGGATGAAGAAGATCGCCCTGAAACTGGGGAAATCGGAGCTGGTAAAAATCTTCCTGGATGAGATCGGCACCCGTTCCTGGCAGTTGATTGACGGCCGGCGAACTGTTCGTGAAATCGGGGAGTATATGGAAGAGAATATGGGAGATACGGTGAAACCGGTCTACGAGAGGCTTATCGAATTCATGTCTATCCTCTTCCGTAATAAGTTCATCCTGTTTAAAAACTACTGATCGCTTTCTTCGGTCTTTAAAAATCGGCCCGTTATGGCCCGGACAATCCCATGCCTTTTCTAATGCCTTCGGACGTTCGGGGGAAATGATGCCGGTTTATCAATCTGACTCCCGGATTACCGGTTAATGGCTTTTATTTCAGCAGGTATCTGACAACCTGCCAACCGGACCGGGAATGACGCGGTTACAGTTCGGGAAGTTCCAACCCGTACCGGGGATTTATCCGGTCTTCCCGTTTGAGCAAATAGGCGAATAAAAACCCGAACAAACCCAGGGCCGCAAACATGAGGATGGTATAGGTCTAGTTCAGGGAAACGCCGCCCGCTTTCAGCATTTCGTTGGTTATGCCCGGATTCATCAGATCGGTGATTTTGCCGGCCAGCATGGGGAAGGCGAATAAACCCAGGTTCTGGATAGACGTCATGATGCCGTAGGCGGTTCCCAGACGCTTCTCCTCGACCAGGCGGGACACAGCCGGCCACATGGCGGCCGGAACCAGTGACAGGGAAATCCCCAGGACAAACATGGCGATAAAGGGCGTCATCCGGGTCAGAGCCAGATAGAGGTGGGCGAACAGAATCATTCCCGAACCGTAGAACATGAGGGTGGCTCTTTTTCCTTTTCTGTCGACAAACCAGCCGAATACCGGGGTAAAAACGATGGTTCCCCAGATGATCAAACTGGAAAGCATGCCGCTGAGCTTTAAAGTGAGGTTGAATTTATTGTGCAAAAAATCCGGACAGAATGCCTGGAAAGGAAAAATTGCCGAGTAAAAGGTAACGCAGAGCAGGGAAATGAGAATAAAAGATCTATTCTTCAACAGGGCGACAATATCCTTGAAATTGAATTTTTCATCCGCTGCCAGCAGAGGTTTCTTTTTTATGATCTTGTCGTACTTTTTGTCATACATGGCATAGATGAGAAAGAACAGAAACCCGATCCCCATGAATACGGCCGCTCCCCAGAGCGCGGTAGTCCAGCCGGATTTGGTCTCGATGAGAATGGGAGAAAAAATTAACGCGGCAGCGGTTCCCAGCCGGGCAATGGCCAGGTTTACCGCAAACCCGAAGGCCAGCTCTTTCCCCCTGAACCACTTTACCAGGATTTTGTTGATCACCACGATGCTGGTTTCTGCTCCCAGGCCATAGAGCAGTCTCCCCAGGATCATCATTTTCAGTTCCGGCGAAAATCGAGGTAAAAATGAACCGAAGAAGGAATACAGGAATCCGCTTTGCCGGAACAGATCGGAAGCTCCGTATGCCGTGGTTAGTGCGCCAAGCGTGCAGAAGAGGGTGAACAGGATACCGGTTTTTCGAATGCCGAAGCGGTCAAGGAATATACCTCCCAGCACCGCCATCAGCAGAAAGGTATTGGGGAAAGAATAGAAAGACACGATCATTCCGTATTCAGTCGAACTGAAACCCAGCTGAATCTGCATGGTTTCCTTTATGGATGACATGGCGTCATACACGTAATAGTTTGACATGATGACGATGCTCACCAGTATCAGTAATCCCCATCTGATCAGCCTTTGATTTTTGATTTTGTCGTTGTTTGGCATTAATGTCTCCTGGGAAAAAGTCCATTATAATGAAGATGCTGATAAAAAGCAAATGGGAAAAATCATTTCAGCCGGCTGCGGATTTCCGTAACCCAGCCGATCAGAAATAGAATTTCAATAGGACCGCTCGCATAAATTTCAACCGTATAAACCGGTTTTGAATTGAAGCTGATTTTATATTATAATGATCCCATGTTGTTAACCATTGATGTGGGAAACACCAGTGTGGGGGCTGCCGTTTTTGACCGGGATGAAATCCGGTTTAAAAACAAGCTCGGCACCCCGGACCGGATCAATCCGGGTTTTGTCAAGAACCTGGTGAATGTCCCTCATCCGGACGGAATCGATTCCGTAATTGTTTCTTCCGTGGTTCCTTTTCTCGATGGTTCCCTGGACAGGTCGATTGAGAGCCTTTTTGGCAAAAAAGCGTTCTTTATTTCGCACCGGACCGATACCGGGATCAAACTCAATATAGATTTTCCCGAAGAGCTGGGAGCAGACCGCATTGCCGATGCCGCGGGGGGACTTTGCTTAGCCCGGCCCCCTCTGATCATTATCGACTCGGGTACCGCCACCACTTTTGATATCGTTAACCGCGATGGGGAGTACATCGGAGGTTGCATATTCCCGGGAATCGAACTGTCAATCAGAAGCCTGGCCAGCAATACGGCCAAACTGGACCGAATCATGTTCAACATTCCCCAATCCATACTGGGAACCAACACTGAGGACAATATCCGGTCCGGGATTTATTACAGTTGCCTGGGTGGAC
>CAZOWT010000070.1:0-13427 GCA_964583345.1 uncultured Clostridia bacterium | reverse complement strand
TCCCTATTTTTTAACGGGAAAGCAGCGACTGCATGCGGTAATACTGCGCATAGATGCTGTTATTTCTCATTAGATATTGATGGCTGCCATCACCCACCAGTTTCCCCTTGTGAAATACCAGAATCCTGTCGACCAATTGAATGGTGGACAGGCGATGGGCAATGATGATTGCGGTTTTATTGGCGATCAGCCTTTTGATTGCCTCCTGAATCATCTCCTCGGTTATGGAGTCGATGCTGGCGGTGGCTTCATCCAGAATAACAATATCGGAATCACGGACAAAAGCCCGGGCAAAGCCCAATAATTGCCTTTGGCCTGTGGAAAGGGATTTCCCCTCTTCAAGCAGGTTCTCATCGTATCCTCCAGGTAATTTCTGGATGAAGGAATCGGCTTCCACCTTCCGGGAAGCCTCAATGATCTGTTCCTCTGATATTTGGGAATCGTAGATCGAAATATTTTCCCGGGCCGTACCGGTGAACAAAAATATGTCCTGGGGAACCGTGGTAATGGCCCTCCTCAACACCGGAAGCCGGATCTGCCGGATATCTCGGTTGTTGATGGTGATGGTTCCCGAATCCACATCATATAGCCGATTCAATAACTTGATAACCGTTGTTTTTCCGCTGCCGGTGGTTCCCACCAGAGCCACCTTTTCACCCTGGCGAATGGTAAATGATATATTTATTAAAACCGGTTGATCCGGCTGATAGGAAAACCCAACCTTGTCAAAAACAATATTTCCTTTCAATGTCATTGACCGAATTGCCGGCGAGTAATCTTCTTTCAATTTGCTTTTTTCATCCATCAGGTTAAATATCCGCTCGGCTGCAGCCATTGCCGACTGGAACAGGTTAAATTTTTCTGCCAGCTGTCTCAATGGCCTGAAAAACATTTGAATGTAAGCAAAGAAAATAAAAATTTCTCCCACCTTGATCGAAATCCCTATCTGAAAATGAGCATAGAGCATAACCAGGATCATCCCGGCGTTGGTCACAATTTCAATAACCGGAAAATAAAAAGAATATGAATTTACCACCTGCAGATAAGCGTTTAAATAACTCTGGTTCGCCCGGGAAAAATTTTCCATGGATTTTTTTTTATAATTGAACATATTTATTTCGGAATTTCCGGATATGGATTCCACCAATAGTGTGTTGATCTGGGCATTGGACTGCCGAACCTGCTTGTAGCCGGTTCTGATGCTCTTTCTGAAGAAAAGGGTGGCGAAAACAAAAAGCGGGATCGTCATTAATGCCATAACCGCAAGCCGGTAATTTACCACCAGCATGGCGGCAAAAATAAAAAATACCTTGAGCAGTTCCCCGATCACCGTAACAATCCCATCGGAAATGAATTCCCTGACCGCCTCCACATCGTTGGTGATTTTTGAAAGTGTTTTCCCTACCGGTGTCCGGTCGAAATAATCATGTGAAAATGACAAAACCTTTTTAAAAAGGTTCATGCGGAGATCAAACAGCAATCGTTGTCCAAGAAGCTGGATGGAATAATTGTAAACAAATTGCAACAGGAATCCCACCGTCATGATTAATCCCAGGACCAGTGCCGTTTGTTTCAAACCCAGCCAGTCTCTTCCGGCGATATTCTTATCAATACCGATTTTGATGAAATAGGGCTGAAGAATTTCGGCCAGATTGGTGGCGATCATGAGGAAAAAAGACAGTGCCACCAGCATGGTTGACCGCTTGAGATATGGAGAAAATCGATTCAGCAGCCTCAGATCAAGGCCACCCACGGTTCTTTTTCGAAATAAACTCACGGTTTTTCCTCTTCCAGTTGCTGAAATTTGGCCATTCCGTAATACCATTTCCTTTTCCGAATCAGTTCGAGATGATTCCCCTTTTCGATGACACACCCATCCTTGAGGACAAAAATGACATCGGCATAGCGTAGGGAAGATATCCTGTGGGAGGTAAAAATAAAAGTTTTAAAGGTCCGGTTCCCGATGATATCCTGCAAAATATTGAACTCTGTTCTCGAATCTACGCTGGAGAGCGCATCATCAAAAATGAGAAGCGGGCTCTTTTTCATCAAGGCACGGGCGATGGTAATCCTTTGCTTTTGCCCCCCGGACAGTGTGATACCACGTTCACCCACAATTTGATTTAGGCCTTCGGGGAAACTATTCAGATCACTCTCCAGGCCGGCACTCCTGGTAACCGCCCGGATTTTCTCACTGTTTTTCACCGCAGCCATAAGGATATTTTCCTCAATGCTCCGGGAAAACAGAAAGGTTTTTTGGGGGACCATGGATACCTTTCTCATGATCGATACAGGATTTAGGTCCGCGACATCAAAATGATTTAAAAAAAGCATTCCCCGATCCGGTTGGAGAATCCCGCCGATCAGATTGAGCAAGGTGGTTTTTCCGGAACCAACCGGACCGGCAATACCCACAACCTGCCCCGGCCTTATTTTTAGAGAAATATCCTTCAAAACCTCACGGCTCCCGCCGGGGTATCTGAAGCCGAGCCGGTTAATTTTTATTTCAATATCTTTTCCCTTCAAAACCTTTAACCGGTCAACGCCTGCATCGGGTTGGGACAATATATAATCAATTCGCTTCATTGCACTGATCCCCTGTTGCATCAATGACATGATCCATCCCAGCGATAAAACCGGAAATGTCAGGTAGGACATCATTACGGTAAACTGGAGCAGTTCACCCATACTCATCCGCTGGGCAATAATTTCTTTGCCGCCGACCAGCAGAATCACCAGTTCGGTTACAGAAATGACCAACAGGAAAAATGGCCATAAAAAACCGGTGCGTTTTACCAGGGCCATTTCCCGGGAAATATATTCCCGATTCAATTTCTCGAACCGCTTAATCTCGGTTTTTTCCCGGGTATACAATTTTATGGTGGTTATGCCGGAAAGAACCTGCCAGACCTGATTGTTGATAAAGCCCAGGAATTCCTGGATTTTTTGATACATTGGACGTATTTTGGGCAGAATAAGAATAATCAGGACCACCAGGCTGCCTTGCATGAGCGTGATAATCCACAACAATTTGAAATTCAGCTTGAACAGAACCGGAAAAAAAATCAGAAACCGTGAAACCGCATTGGGAATATACATGATCCCCGGACCCAGAAGGGTACGGACATTGTCCAGATCATTCGTGCAGCGCGAAACCAGGTCTCCGGTTTCATTCTTCAGAAAAAAAGAATGGTTCAGTGAAAGCAACTTGTCATAAATATTGTTTCGCAACCGGAATTCTATTTTCCTGGAGACGCCGATAATCAGTTTCCGCATGAACACCATCGCGATCACGGTCAAAACCGTATAAAATGCCACCGGAAAAATGAATGACCGAAAAACCGTCCATTGGTTGGCTCCCATGACTTCATCAAGCATTTTCCTGAAATAAACCGGGATCTTCATGGTGGTAAAATTCTGGACCAGAATCAGACCGAAACCCAGAATCAGTTCTAACTTGTGCGTTTTTAAATAAGGAATCAGCTTCTTTAAGGAACCGATATTCTTACTCCTGAATGATCAAGATTGATACAAGGATTCATACTGCCGGATGATCTTTCCCCGGTTGAACTTTTTGGTTGCGGCCTGGGCAGCCTGGCGGCCCATCTTTTGATAGGCGGCGTTATCCCTGAGAAGCATCACCGCCTTATCGACCGCCTGGCCCAGATTCCCCGGTTCGAACAGCAATCCGTCCTCTCCGTCAGAAATAACCTCCGGAAGGCCCCCCACCCGGCTGGCCAGCACCGGAACACCGCAGGCCATGGATTCCAGGGCCACCAATCCGAAAGATTCCTGCAGGCTGGGAAGAAGCAACAGTTTTGAGGAAACATAAAGAGGACCGATGTCATGGAAGACTCCCAAAAAATGAATCCGCTTTTCTATCCCCAGTTCTCTGGCCAGTTTCATCATTTCGGGCTGCTGGGGACCTTCACCCATGACGCACAATTTCAAATTCAGATCCAGTCTTTGCGCCATGCCGTGAAAAATCCTGACGACATCAAGCGGCGCCTTGACCGCACGCAGGTTGGAAACATGTAGTACCATGGTGGCATCTTTGCAGAATGGCATTTCAATCCTTTTTAAACGGGGGTTGAAATAACGGGTATTGACAAAGTTATAGATGGTTTTTATCCTGTCCCGGTTGATACCCAGTTTATTTTCGGTTTCCTGTTTCAGGCTGTTTGAAACAGCGGTAACCGCATCACTCTTCTCGATGGCATATCGGGTAATATTCATCATGCTCGGATGAGCACCGACAATGGTGATGTCGGTTCCATGCAGCGTGGTGATGCATTTCACCTTGGTCCCGGCGATTTCCCGGGCCAGCAGTGCGGCAATAGCATGCGGCAGCGCATAATGGCTGTGGATGACATCGATCTCATTTTTTAAAATAATCTCCGACAATTGGGATGCCAGGGCCAGGGCATAGGGCTGATGATCAAAAACCGGATACTCTTTCAGGCTGACTTTATGGAAGACAATACTTTCAAAAAAATTGTCCCGCAGACGAAAAGGGGGTTCCAGTCCGATAAAATGCACCCGATGGCCCATTTCCTCGGCCATTGCCCTTCCGATTTCATAGGCAACGATACCCGATCCTCCGAGCCGGTGATAATTCAATATGGCAATGTTCATCTGAACTCCTTCGGGGCAATCCCGATCGGGTCCGGAATCCTTAATGGCCTTTTCGAATAAAAAGGTTCTCCGTATTTTACCCCGATCATAATCCCGGCCATCCTGGCCTTGGCTTCCAGCATTTCCCACAGTTCTTTTGATTTCAAAAACGTTTTCGGAGGTTCGGCCTCCACATGGCCGGTGGTGAACTGGGACCGGAAGCATTTCAGGACTTCGAGTTTTTTCTCCCAGAAATCAGAAATATCAACCACAAAGTCCGGTTTCTGCCAGGGCACCAGTTCCGGAAAGCAGAAATAAGCCGATGGGCGATGTGCCGGAAAACTGGTCCTCAATTTTTCCAGGCCGGCAAGGAACAAGGATTCCCTGACAATTTCTCCGGCATGCCGGTGATCCGGATGCCGGGTTTCATCGACAAAACAAAATACGATCCGCGGGGAATATTGCCGAATCACATCAATAACCTTCAGCCGGTTTTCCGGTGTATTTCTGATATCTCCGTCAGGGAGATCCAGGGTTACGCGGATATCCAATGCGAGGATTTCAGACGCCCGGTTCAACTCTTCTTTTCGCTCGTCAGCCGAACCGTAGGTCCCCAATTCACCGGAACTCAGGTCACAGATTCCCACCCGGTAGGATAGACTTTTCAATACCGCCAGGGTCCCGCCCATGCTCAACTCACAATCATCCGGATGGGCTCCGAATGCCATGGCATCAATTTTCATTTTTTATCTCCAGAACCGACAAATTCATGTCGTAATGGTCTGAAAGCCACTTCAGGAAATCAGACCCTCCAAATAAATTCATATAGGTGAAAAGATTGAATACCCTTTCCTGCTTCTTCCCGAAAGGAATCAAATTATCAAAAAGAAAATTCGCCTTGTCCAGGATTCCGTTCAACTGTTTCTTGACTTCGGCCCGGCGCAGTCCAGCCGATTTCTTCACCGACCGGCTGAGCACCCGTCGTAATTCTCTGTTGTCCAGGCCCAATTCCGCTATCGATTCCAGATACGTTTCGCTCCGGCGCCGGCTTTCGGCCAGGATTGCCTGATAATCAAAACCGGCATATTTTTCCATAATCTGCTTTAAAAAAATATCTTTCTTGAGCCGGAGGACTTCAGAAACCTTTACCTCGAACTGATCCAGAATTCTCCTGACTTTTGGTTCAATTAGGGTAACCGACATCCGGGGAACGACCTCGGGCATGTTTATCCCGTAATAGGCATACTGGCTTGCGAGATCCCGGATATACCCCATTTCGGACGGACCGGCCAAATAGGAATGGGTATGAAAATATTGATCCTGTATGATATTCCGGGTTTTCACATTGGGCACCAGATCATATTTTTCCAGTTCTACGGCATTGCCGTCCCGATCGAAAAATTCGGAATCCTGCCGGAAAATTGCCACCCGTTTTTTATCGATGATGCAGAATAGATTGCACTGGCTTCCGCTGGGAGTCCGGTATGCTTCCCTGAGAAGTAAATCCCGGGTGGCTTTGATAAAATCCCGGTCCTGCGGGTTGAACACTTCCACACCGAAACCGGCAAACAGGCTTTGGGCCAGTTCCAGTGACGCCTGGCCGAGATTTTTCCCGGGTTGATACGCCCGAAGCGCCATTTCTCTCAGTCCCCCGGTAAACTCTGTTTGGCGAAGCGAATCAAAAAACCGATCGATTAATGAAACCAGTTTCCGGTCAACCTCGATGAAACCGCATGAATAACCCTGTGATTTTTTTTCCCACTTCAGCGTGATTGGCTTTCCCCGGCCATCCAAATATTCGATATGGTTTATCTCCTCAAAATCGGCATCGTTGGTTTCCAGCCAGTAAATGGCCCTGCCCTTCAGTTTCCTGGAAAGCGAAACTGCTCCGAGAACCTTGTAGGTGGTATACAAAGGTCCGCCCAACAAACCAATCTGCTGCCCGGTAACGATGACTTTCTTCAATCCCGCTTCATTCCGTAAATAATGGTTCTCTTGGAATCATGCTTCCAGTCCTTTCCCTGGTAGTCTCCAAAGCATCCCATCGGCTGAATACCGATTCGCCTGAGCATGACCCCCAGTTCGGTCCGGGAATAGAGCCGCACCGATTCCTGATAATATTTTTTTTCCTGGCCCTGGATAAATATGATATCCTTCACCACCCGGTTTTTAAGGATTTTCCGTTTTTCCACCACCCGGCATACGGAAGAGATCTCGGTAACGGTTTCGGGGATCAAATTCTCCTCCACAAATTCCGGATTAAGAAAATCCAGCCAGAACCACCCGTTTGCCAGCAGGGAAGATTTTATCGCCTGAAAAACTTTTAAATTATCCCGGTCATCATTAAAATAACCGAAACTGGTAAAAAGTGAGAGGATGGTTTCGAACTGGCCTGGAATGCTTCGCATATCCCCGACAATCAGATTCAGGCTGCCATACTTCTTCCGGCCTTCCCTGATCAATTCGCCTGACAAATCCAATCCCATGATACGGAAACCCAATTCCGAGAAAAGATGGGTATAGCGGCCATCGCCGCAACCGAGATCGAGTATCATTTTATCTTTTCTTGGTTTAAGGGTATCGATGATCAGCTGAACCTGGGTCCGGGCCTCGACCGCGTCCCGGTTTTTGTATAACAACAAATAATTCTTATCAAACCAGTTTTCATACCAGGGAATTTCAGTTTTTTTCTCAGTCATGTGAATAGCGCAATTTATTGAATATGATGCTCCCTCTTGTAATCCAGCCAATTGTCCTTGAGCCAGATAAATTCTTCGAAATCAGTCAACCTGAGAATAAAGGGATTCGACGCCCGCTCCTCCGCAATGGTCGATGAAGGCCTGATCCCGTAATCATGGCCGGGCCATACCCGGATGCGGTCATCGAGTTCCATCAATTTCTTCAAACTATCAAATTCATTCCGGGCATCGGCAACCGAGGTGGTTCCGCCGACCTTCCCGACAAAAAGCGTGTCCCCGGTGATTAATTCATCATCTATTTTTACGCAAATGGAATCCGGGGTATGTCCCGGCGTATGAATAAACATCAGGGTCAATTTGCCCATTTTTAGGATTCCGGCATTTTCAATCTGGATATCGCCATTGGAAACTGATTTATGGACGATGACGGAAGCCCCGGTTTTTTCTTTAAAATAACGGTTACCTACGGCATGATCGGGATGTGAATGGGTGTTTATCACATAAGCAACCTTGAACCCGAATTGTTCGACCTTCCGCCAAACCGGAAACGGATCCGGGGATGGGTCTACAACCGCGGCCACTCCCGAATTTTCACAACCCACAAGATAACCGAAGTTGCGATCTCCTCCGGAAGGGACTTGCTGAAAAATCATCGATTAACCTTTTTGTCCGCTTTCAAAATTCCTGCCGCCAATTTATCTTATACGTTCTGATATTTGCAACAATTCGTTAAAGAAAAATTATAGCCAAATTCTTGGGCAAAGTCAAACCAAAAGCATTGGGTCGCCGGTTCATTCCCTGCTTATTGAAAGTCAGACAAGACTGTTCTATAATTTATTCGCATGGAGCTGCCATGGAAAAGAAAAGGTCCGGCATAGACCGGAGAGCATTTTTCAGGTTTTCGGGGAATTGGTTGAACCTGCTTTGACAGTGAAACGGGTTGAGATGAAAGCGGAAGAACTGCTGGCATACTTCAGAAACCAATCCCAATCATTCGCCGAACTGTTAAATGAAATGGTGGCATTCCCCACCCGTTCCGGAGACCGGGAAAACATCAATTTATTTGCGGATTATCTGGCGGATCTGTTTTCCGAATTTAATCCCCGGGGCGAACGGATGCAAACCCCGGCCGGAGACATCGTTCAATTTACCCTGTTCCCCGAATACCGAAATTTTCTGGTGCTGCTGGCCCATATGGATACGGTTGGAGTCACCCAGAAATTGCCGCTCAGGAAAACCGAAAAGACTTTTTTTTATGGAAGCGGGTGCTATGATATGAAAAACGGAATCGCGCTGTTTTATTACACGCTCAAAGCCATCCGGCAATTCAAACCGAAAATCAATAGAAAAATCAAACTCATCTTCACCCCGGATGAGGAATCCGGCAGTCAGGCTTCCATGCCTTTTCTCTTAAAGGAATGTAACCGGGCCAAAGGAGTTTTACTTCCCGAACCGAGCTGTTCGGACGGGGGGATAAAAATCCGGAGAAAAGGCGTCGCCCGGATCACGGCCAATCTCCATGGGAAAATCAGCCACAGCGGGATTGAACCGGAAAAAGGCCATGATGCCAACCGGGGTCTGGTTCAGCTCATTATCCGCATTGAAAAAATACTGCAGCAGTACCACGATATTTCCTTCAATCCCGGCATGATTTCCGGCGGTAGCCAGGTCAACCAGGTCAGCGGTGATAGTTGGTTAAGAGGTGAAATCAGAAGTTATTCCAATCGGCAACTGCTCCGGGCAGCAAAGGAATTAAAAACCATAAAAAACCTGGATAACATCCGGATTGACATGAACATTGAAATGATGCATCCGGCATTGGAAAGCAATCCGAAAAATAAAAAACTATTCGATCTGGCTGTCAGAACCGCGGAATCACTGGGACAGAAACTTCCCGGTTGCGCTTCGGGTGGCGGTTCGGATGGTTCGAACCTATCAGAAGCCGGCATCCCGGTTCTGGACGGGCTGGGAATGAGAGGGGCAGGCGCCCACTCCGAAGAGGAACGGGTGGAACTCTCGGATTTCCCCTTCCGAGCAGCTCTGCTGACCCTGCTCTGTCAGGAGATCTGAACATGATCGAGATTAAAACCATAAAGGGTGTGGAAGATTTGAGAAAAACCATAGACATTCAAAAAAACGCCTGGGGGTTCAGCGATTTGGATGTGGAGAACCATTACCTGATGACCCGCACCCAGAAGTATGGTGGTCTGATCCAGGGCCTTTATCTGGACGGTGAGTGTATCGGTTTTACCTTTGCCCTGCCGGGGAAATGGCAAGGTGAATTTTTTCTCTATTCTCACATGACCGCGGTAAAAAGGGAACACCAGGGAAAAGGCTACGGATTCCTCTTAAAGAAGGCCCAGCGGGAAGAGGTATTGAAAATGGGGTACAGCACCATCCGCTGGAATTTCGATCCGCTGGAAGCCCTGAATGCCTTTTTCAACTTCCACCGGCTGGGGATCATCAGCTGCGAATATGAACGCAATATCTACGGTGAAGGCGAAAGCGGCCTTCACAAGGGACTGCCCACCGACCGGCTGATCGCCACCTGGGAACTGAATTCCGAAAGGGTGAAACAAAAGATGAATGGAAAAGAACCCCCAATCTCGGAAGAAATCCCCGAAGGAGCCGTGGAGCGGTTCGATGGACAAACCGCCTACATCGAACTGCCCAGAAACATCAGAGTTATCAAAGAAAGTGACCTGAAAAAAGCCCGGGAATGGCGTCTGAATACGCGTGACCTGTTTGAACAGGCTTTTTCAAAGAAATGGATTGCCCGGGATATTGTTTTCTCAATGGATCTTCAGAGAATCTTCTGCAGACTGACAAGAGGTTGAAGATGCCGGAAAAAGACAATACGGCGCTGAATTATACCATAAAAAAAATCGATTCCCTGGACATTTACCTGGTTCGGCTGCCCTTGAGGCATCCATTTACCACCAGTTTCGGCACCGAGACCCATAAGGAGGCCCTGATTATTAACCTTAAATCAGGCCAGGATTACGGATGGGGGGAATGCGTCTCTTCACCGGCACCATTTTACAGTTACGAGACCAATGAGATTGCCCGCTTGATAATAAAAAATTATCTTTTCCCTCAGCTCAAATCGAAAAAAAATTTTTCAATAATTGAAATCATGAACAAATATGAGAAAATCAGGGGCCATCAAATGGCCAAGTCAACCGTGGAGAACGCCCTGCTGGACCTGCTGGCCAGGCGATGCGCCAAGCCCCTTTATGAACTGATCGGGGGAAAGCCAAAGAAAATTATGTCCGGCATCAGCATCGGGATTCAGGAAGATTTGCCCAAACTCCTGGAAACCATTGAAAAATCCCGAAAAAAAAAATATCAGCGCATCAAAATAAAAGTCAAAAGGGGAAAGGATATTGACCTGCTCACAGCGGTGCGCCGGAATTTCCCAACCATCAAACTCATGGCAGACGCCAACGCCGATTACACCATTGATGATCTGGATCGGTTGAAGCAATTGGATCGGTTTGAGCTGATGATGATCGAACAACCACTCGCTTACAATGACTTATATTTCCATTCTCTGGTTCAAAAGGCACTCAAAACCGCAGTTTGCCTGGATGAATCCATCAAAAACCTGGATGACACCAAAGCCGCCATTGAATTGAAAAGCTGCCGGGTGATCAACATCAAACAGGGCCGGGTGGGGGGAATGCTGGCTTCCCGGTCCATTCAGCGGTATTGTATGGAACACCGTATCCCCTGCTGGTCCGGGGGCATGCTCGAAACTGGCATCGGCCGGGCTTTCAACCTTCACCTCCAGACCCTGCCCGGATTCACGCTTCCCGGCGACACCTCGGAAACCGCCCGCTATTTTGATGAAGATATCGTGGATCGACCGGTGGTTTTGGATAAAAACGGTTTTATCGACCTCCCGGAAGGACCGGGAACCGGTGTGGAAGTGATCACGGAGAAACTGAAGAAATTCACCATTTTTTCCGAGAAAATTTTTTAGGACCGGAAAATACCAATACCAATTCGCTCGCGGGGAACTTTCATCTCCTCTGTTTCGTTTAAAGATATTTGATATTGGAGGTAAATCAATTGAAAAAAGCGTTAAAAATGATCATTTTCATCCTGATACTTGCAGTCATCTCTCCGGCCCAGAATCAGGAATCCCAATTATGGCAGCAGGATCTGGAATACCTGGTCAAGCGGATTGAAATCATGCACCCGAATCCCTTCAGTTTTATTTCCAGAGGGGAATTCTATAAACTCAAAGAAAAACTGATCAGAGAGATCTCCGGTATGAATGAAGCGGATAGCGTCATTTCCATTGCGGAATTACTGGCAAATCTGAAAGACGGCCACACCCGCATGGGCTTCGAGTATTCGGATTTTCAATGGCTCAATCAAACCTTCCATCTGCTGCCCTTTATCATGTATCCATTTGATGATGGAATTTATATCCTGGCTGGGATGCCCGAATATCGGGAGCTGGTGGGTTCGAAGGTTTTAAAGATCGGGAATATGCCCGCGGCTGAAGCCGCCTCGAAGCTGATCGGGTTTTACGGCCACGACAATCAATACGGCCAAAAACGGAACCTGTATTACACGCTGGGCTTTGCCGAGATGCTCAAACATATCGGGGCGGTTGAATCAGTGGACAAAATAGCCTTGACCCTGAAAAATGAAAAGAACAAAGAAATTAAAACCGAAATCCAATCGCTTCCCTTCCTGAGTATGGCCCGATTTCTGGGCACCTGGTATCCTCAGGCCGACAGTGGGCTAGCCACCATGAACGAAGCAGCCCCAAATCCCCTTCCCTTATGGCTTAAAAACAGACAAACACCCTTCTGGTTTGAATACCTTCCGGGAGACAGGATGATGGTCCTGCAGATCAACTCACTGAATTTTCCCCATGGCGATGAAAGTGGGCCTTTCGGGAAATTATGCCAACAGTTTTTCACAGCCCTGGACCAGAGCCAGGCGGAAAAACTGGTCATCGACATCCGGGCCAACGACGGCGGCAACCACGTGGAACTTCCCCTGCTGAAAGGCATTATCGCCAGACCCGGTATCGACCGGCATGACAGGTTGTTTCTGATCACCGGACGGGTGACCTATTCGGCCGCCGTTCATTTCACCACTGTTTTTTCCAAAACCACCAATGCCACCCTCATCGGTGAACCGACCGCCGGCAGGCCCAACCATTACGGGGCCCTGAGGCGATTCAAGCTGCCAAACCATCCCCAGGTCACCATTGCCTGCTCAATTGATTATTACCAGGATTCCGAACCCTATGATTTCAACACTACCCACACCCCGGACATCATCACCCCGATAACCTCCTTCAACTACCGGAACAACATCGACCCGGCCCTGAAGGCGGTGAAAAATTACAATCGGATTTGCAGGGTTGTAGAGGAATTATCCCTGGAAATGGAGAAAGCCTATTCGGAAAACGGTTTTGAGGCGATGAATCGATTGTATCATTCGAAAAAACCGGTATTGCAGAACACAGGCTACAATCCAGAAAAATTCTTCTCTGAATTTCATGAAAACCGGTTTTCCAAAATCAAAAAGAATGAGGGTGACACCCTTGAGTTTCTGAACCTGGCTGTCAAGGAATGCCCGGAATCGATTGATTTAAATTATTACCTCGCCTATTTCTTAGAACAGCAGAATCGGCTGGATGAAGCCAAAAAGTTTTATGGCCGATGCCTTCAACTCAATCCGGACTGCCATTACGCCAAAATGAAACTGGGCCTGCTGGAATTACAGCAATAAACTAATAGCCACACCTGATCAAAACGATCCGCCAATTGGTGCCGGACTTATAACCGTTGGCGATAACAAACAATTTTCCGAAAATATTGCATTTCTTTTTCAGGTTCGCTATAATCAAAAAAGATCGTGAGATTGAAGCAGGAATCATTTCCTTTTTTCGGTGGCCGGAGGGGGAGAGAATTAACCAAAGAGAGAATTGAGCATTTCAATCGCCATTATTAACATTAATCGGTGATATTGATGATCGGAACATCATTGCTCACTATAAAATCCTGGAAAAACTGGGTGAAGGGGGAATGGGAATTCCGGTCAAATGTTAAAAGTTAGATGTCAAATGCAAAATAGAAAAAAATC
>CAZOWT010000069.1:0-13466 GCA_964583345.1 uncultured Clostridia bacterium | reverse complement strand
GCCGAATGTGTGGACCGAAAAAAGACCCCATTCTTTGATAAGATAAGGGGACAATGAAAAGAAGGGGCAGGGTTGTTGACATGTAAAATTGAAGTATGTTCTTCAAAAGACAATTTACAAATATTTTAAATTTAGTATATAATGAATCGAATCAGGAGGGCGCAAAATGCCGGACAAAGGAACAACAAAAAAAATTACCAGAGTAGAAGGGGGAGAAACGTCATCCGCCTCCGTGGCCAGGGAACCGAAATCATTTATCCCCGGCAGCGAAAACAAAGCCAAGGCGAAAAATCTGCGAATATTCGCGATCATTTCCTGGATCGTGGCTATCGGTTTTGAAATCGGGGCTATTTTCCTGCTCAGGAAAATACCGATCCAAACCACATGGTTGATAGTCCTGATCGCAGCGGATTTGATTTTTGCGGTTACCGGCTCATTGTTGTGGAAGCGGTCAAACCGGTTGAATCCCGCCTCGGAAAAGGAAAGGATCAAATTTTTTATTCAGAACCAGCTGGGAGCCATCATCAGCATCATTGCTTTCCTCCCCCTGGTCATTTTGATATTGACCAACAAGGACATGAACGGAAAGCAAAAAAGCCTTGTCGGTGCAATTGCGGTTATCGCCCTGCTGATTGCGGGTTTCATGGGCATAGATTTCAATCCGCCGTCACAGGAGAAGTACCTGGCTGAGACGGCCCAGGTGGAAACACTGACCGGCCAGAACCTTGTTTACTGGACAAAGTCGGGCACCCGCTATCATATCTATTCGGATTGCTACCATATCAATACCGACAAAACCGAAGAAATTTTCAGCGGCACGGTTGCCCAGGCCAGGGAACTCAAGAATATAACCGAGCTTTGCAGCACCTGCAGATCCAGAGCGGAAAAAGAAAAAGTATTGCCCGCCGGAAAAACCACCGAATCAGAGACACAAAAAGAATAAATAACTGACGAAACCAAAAAAGGCATTTTACAAAAATCCTGGCCTTTTTGTATTTTGATAACCATTCCCTTATTATTTTTTTAAAGATTATTATGCGAAACTCCAAGCATTGTTGAGTTTCATTCAAGGAGAATCAGTTCTTTTATTAAAACATTTTTATGATGTAAATTGAATAAAGATGTCAAAAAAATAAAAACAGTTTCATATTTTTTTTGTTGACGCCACAAAGAAACGATATTATAATTACTATAGCAACTATTATTAAGGCAATTAATGATGGATTATTGTTAAAAAAAATCTTTAAAAAGTGTGATGGGGGATTTTCATGGGTACGAAAAGCAGACTTATTCAGGTTGAGGTATTAGAAGATATGATTAATTATCAGATTTATCGGATGGCCCGAATCATGCGGTATAAATTTCAGCATGACATGAAGAATGATGGGATAGACATAACCCAGGAACAGTATTTTGTCCTCTTCAGGCTATGGAAGAAAGACGGTCAATATCAGACCCAGCTGGCCGACGATTTGTTCGGAGACACCCCTAATATTACCCGCATTCTGGACGTCATGGAAAAAAAATGCTTCATTACCCGTCAACCTGATCCCGATGACCGCCGCAAATACCGTATTTTTTTGGCTGAAGGCGGGCGTAAATTTTATGAAGTTTATAAATCCCAGGCCCCGAAATCGAGGAATCTGGATTATGACAAACTCGATGATCGGGATCTGGATAACCTGAAACAAATGTTTGGAACCATTGAGGCCAATATTGTTGCCCAGCTCCAGGTTTCAGCAACAGGTGTGAATCCATAAACCATGAAAAAAATCTTTCTTAAACCAGGAAAAACATGAAATCAATCATCGTTATTTTATATTGCCTGCTATTATCGCACCCTGTCTTTTCACAGGATAAAATCACCGAAAAAGTTACGGTGGACTGGTGGGTGATCCCCATTTTTGCCGTTGACAGCAATGGAAATTCGGTTCTTGATTTGCAGAAGGAAGATATCACCCTCAAAATGAATAATAAGGAAATTGACCAGTTTTACCTCACCAAACAGCAGTTTATCCGCACCGAACAGAAAATATCCCAAAGAAATCCATTCGAGAGGGACAAGATGATCTTCCTGCTCTTTGATTTAACCTTATCCACAACCCAGTCTATCGAACACTCGAAATCAATCGCCAGTCAAATCGTGGCTGGCGCGGAAAAAAACCACCGGTTCATCATCATGAGTATTCAACCGTTTACCGGCCTGAAATTTGTGGCCGGGCCACTTCAGAACAAAGAACTTATCCATCAGGTTATATCCCGGAAAATAAAGGGCAGGTCGGATTCCAGGGTTGCCAGCCTGGATGATTTCATCGCTTCAACCAGCGGAGACAAACAGGGAAAATATTCGGAAGAAAACCTCCGGGACGTATTCAGGCCGGGAGCCGAACGGTTCACGAAACACAAAAGCATGACATTTTTTCAATCATTCGAACTCCTGTATTATGCTCTTAATTCCATAAAGGACAACAAATTCATTTATCTGTTCACCGAAGGGATATCCAAAACAGCCCAAACCAGCGGAAAACACATGGAATCCGCATACCATCGGTATTTGAATCAAATGGCAGGTTATCTGGGCAAAAGCGGAGCGGTGCTGTTTGTCATCAATCCATCCGGGACCAGCGATTCAGCTACGTCAGGGGGGTCGGGTGAGGACTCATTGAGATTTCTGGCAAAAGAAAGCGGGGGCAGGTATTTTGAAGGCAGCAATGACAACATCAAAACAGAAATTGAAAATGTTCACCGGGCATACTATGAAATCGCCTTTCCGGATATTAAAGGGATAAAAGGTGAAACGCGCCGGATCACCGTATATCCGAAGCGTAAAGGTGTTTCCATACACACCCTTCGCTCTCTTGAAAAAAACAAAAAGTATTCCGATATGAACCAATTGGAAAGAGAGATTCTGGTTCTGAATTTATTGAATCGGAATTCTGTTTTTCAAATCGGAATGACGGTAGAAGACATCCGCATCACAGAAACTATCCGGGAAAAGGAAAAAACCATTTACGGGATTATCGTTCCGGAACGTTCGGATAATATGCGGTTTGACCTGTTCCAAATATGGGTCGATCAGGAATCCAGGAATCCCTTGATAGAAAGTCAAACCGTACGTGCAACCGCGAACAAAGTTAAAGTGATCATGGCCGAAAAAAAGGGGAAGGAATCATACTTTGTACTGATAAATGGAACCCTCAACCTGGCATTGGTGAGGGGGCTTCAAAAATCAGAAGCGGATGCCATTTTAGAAGAAGTACCGGAACCGCCGGCATTACCCCAGACTTTTCCTCCACCGCTTCTTAGAGAAAAAATTGTGTATGACGATTATGCGACCGCCATTTTGAATAATGTTGCGGGATATTGCGAAAAATTACAGAATTCCGCCTTTCATTTCATTTGCAAAGAAAAGGTGGTGGAAATTTTTGAAGAATTGGTAACCAACTATCGGACTGCACCGGAAAGAGACTATGGAGACCGTTATGTGGCCAGGGAGGGAATGGATCAGCAAACTCGAAGTAAGAGCCGTATGGTGAAACAATATCTTTATGATTACCAGCTCATCAAACAGAATGGCAAGATTACCGAACAACGTTTGCCGTTAAATAGGGGAAAAGACAGCTCTGCTGCCCTGGAAATCGAATCGAAAATGGGTACTTTTTTCTCAAAAAAGATCGTTCTGGCTCCTATTTTGCTGTTATCAAAAGAATTTCAGAATCAGTACCGATATGAGTTTAAAGGCAGAGAAAAGATCAAAGGGATTTCAATGATCGTCATCGAAGCAACCCCCATGAACTCGATACAGAATGAGTTTCTATTCGGAACCCTCTGGATAGACCCCAGGGATTTCTCTATCCGGAAAATTAAGGTGAATCCAAGGTCGATAAGGGGTTTCGCTCAACTGGAAGCGATAGCCAGAAAATTAAAAGCAAAACTGAACCTTAGTGCAGAAATTGAGTTCGGTAATCTGAAAAACGGGATTCGCTTCCCATCTGAAGTAACGGTAGTTGAAAACTACCAGGGAGGACCGATTATTTCGAGGCTCAGGGGCAAAAAGGGCTGGGACCGGAGCAAGACTGTTTATTCCTATAAGGATTATCAATTTTTCAATGTCCAGACCGAGGTGACAACCGAATAAATTATCATGGATATTTTTTTATTTCACGAATACCATACCCTGCTTTCATGATTGCCATTTTTGGTGGGTTCTATAAGGAGGCTATACCATGACCCGGAAAACAATACTGGTTGCGATAGTGATCATTATTATCCTTTCATGGATTTCGGTTCCATTGGAATCCAAATCAAATCTGCAAAAGGTCCGGGAAGCCAATTTTAACCTGGCCCGGCAGTTTACTGAAAATAAAATGCGGGAAATACTGAAAGATACGACCATATCCCCTGATTGGATATCCGGCAGCCAGCGCTTCTGGTACCGGTTCAAAACCCTTAAAGAGACCAAATTTATTCAGGTCGATCCCGTAATAAGATCCAAAATTCCCCTGTTCGATCGTAATCATCTTGCTCAAGAATTGAGCAGAATAACCAAAAAACCGGTTGACTGCCAGAATTTACCTATTTCCGGCGTCACATTCGATGAATCCGCAAAAATGGTCCGATTTTCAATGGAAAACCGGATTTTTAAATACTATCTTGCTGTCAGACAATTAAAAGAAGAATTAAATCCGGGAAAAGAAATGGAACCGCTCTCAACCGATTCCTGTTCCCCTGATGGCAGCCTGGCGGCCTATGCCCGCAACCACAATCTCTGGATCAGGGAATCAGGCGGGAACAAGAGCGAAATTCAATTGACCGGTGATGGCGCCATTTATTACGGTTTCGAGCTCTCCGATTACGATTATGTTGATGCGGAAAAACAAAATCCGGATCTCCCGGTGGAGGCATTTGTTCTCTGGTCACCGGATTCTCAAAGGTTTGTTTCCCTGCGCACGGATGCCAGGTCCCTTCAACATATGCAGGTAATGAACTCACTGACCCAACCCCGACCTGGTATCATCTCATACAAGGTTTCCCTTCCCGGTGAACCGCTTCGAAAATACGAAGTCTGGGTTTACAATCACCAGTTGGAAAAAATGATCCGGATCAAGGCTGAAAACCGGCCCTATCAGGAGTATATGGATTTTACCTGGAGCCTTGATTCTTCACGTATGTACATGACCCGCAAAAGCAAAGACCAATTGAAGTGTGATCTGGTTTCTGTAAATCCTGAAACCGGAGAAACAAAGGTTCTCATCAGGGAGCGCAATGCCGGCATGATCCTGACCCAGCCTGTCGTTGAATTGACAGCTCATCAGGGTCTGATCTGGTGGTCAAGGCGGGATGGATACGGTAATTATTTCCTCTATGATACCCAGGGGCATCTTAAAAAACAGATTACCAGAGGACGGTTTAATGCCATACAAATTCTTCACGTGGATCCGAATGAACGAACCTTTCTTTTCCTGGCAAACGGGGACAACGGAGACGGCAATCCTTATTATATTCATCTGTACAAAGCCGGAATCGATGACGACACATTATTGCGCCTTACCCTGGAAGAAGCCGATCATCGGATTGATCTGGCGCCAGACAATTCCTGCTTCATTGATAATTTTTCAAGTCCGGAAATGGCGCCCAGGTCAATTCTAAAGGATATGGACGGCAAAAAGATTATGGATCTCGAGTCAGCCGATACATCGGGTTTAATTCAGTCCGGATGGAAGATGCCCTCGGTTTTTAGGGAAAAGGCCGCTGATGATCGCAGTGATATCTGGGGTATCATGTGGAAGCCGTTTGACTGGAAGCCCGATAAGCTCTATCCGGTGATCACGTTTGTCTATCCGGGGCCACAGGATGAATTCGTCCCCTGGCAATTTTTCGGCCGGCTTGAGAATGCCCACCTGGCCCAGTATGGATTCATTGTCCTGATGTTCGGCAACCGGGGCGGATCCCAGGTAAGATCGTTGGAATACAGCGAGCAATACCGGGGAAATCTGCGGGATTTTGGCATCGATGACAAAAAAGCGGTGATTAAAAAACTGGCCGGGAAACATCCCTCAATGGATCTGGAACGGATCGGAATCTGGGGTGGATCGAGTGGAGGATTCATGACCGTTACGGCCATGCTGCTGTATCCGGAATTTTTTAAGGTCGGGGTATCGCGTTCAGGCATCCAAGATCCAGGGCTAATGTACCGGTGGTGGGGAGACAGTTTTCAGGGGATGAGGGAGGCCCGGGATGAAAACGGCGATATCAAACTGGAATCGGTTAAAGTCCCCTCAAACCTGGAAATCGCCCGTAATCTTAAAGGTCGGCTGCTGTTGATCCAGGGCGAGGCCGATACCATCGTCCATCCGGCAAATTCCATGCGCTTGGCTGACATACTGATGAAACTGAACAAGCGCTTTGATTTCATCCTGGTTCCGGGAGGCGGGCACGACGCCAGTCCACACTGGCCCTACATCAAAAACCGGGTGTGGCTCTATTTTATCGAACACCTGATGGGGGACCATCGTTATTTGGATCGGATCGATCTTTCCGAATTCATGGGAGAATCCGAGTGAGTCCAGGCCCAATTCTCCCTCAGATAAAAAATAGTTGTTTCGGTTCAGAAAAGATAGACGGTAATTAAATAGAATATTGGCTGGTTTGAAGGTCAAGATACCTTATTTTATCGCCACTTTATTGATGATGACACCGGCCACGGCCACCTCGATTATGAAGAGCGGAATAACAAAAATAAACAGTTTCAGCGACAGCACCTGAAGGTTTCCTGGTTTTCATTTAGTTTTATGGTGCTTAAAATCGGAAACCTTATCGCCATACATCCATATGAGCGTCAATTCGCGAGCCGTGGGAAGATTGTCACTGGTTCCGATGACATATTTGATAAAGTCCGTGGGAACTTTTTGAATGGTCAGCAGGATAAAATCATTAGGCGATAAATCCTTATATCCGATATCGGCCATTGTCTTTATATATTCCGGATCGACTCCCGTACTGCAAAGGACCATTAGATCATGCATGGAGATTTTATTATATCCTGCATCCCTTATTCTTTTGGCATAGTCAACCGATAAATTATGAACGGCACAATAGAATAAGGAAGAATCTGGAGTGACGCTGTCCTTGCTTGAGCCTGGAGATAAAAGGTTTTTAATTTTGTCTGCGTATGCCGTATCCGGACGAAAGTAAAACCTTCCCGAGCCGTTTCCCGAATTAGAGATACAGCCATCGAAATAGAATGTGCCCGCGTCGCGCCGGATCTCGAATCCTTTTTTCGAGTAACGGGCAATTTTACGCAGGTCCTTTGCGGGCAAGCCACCTATTTCAATATTCGTGTTTAATACACCTGACAAAATGATTTTCCTTCCACCAGTTGCTGTTGCCCGCCATGTGCCTTGAAAATCAGCAGCATTGGGTTGATATAGGAAATCATCGTTGACAATGACTTCTGCTCCAAGATTCACCTGCATGAGGGCAACACCAAAAAGTAAAAAGAATGCGGTCGTCACCATCAGTATCCTTCGAATTTTTGTTTTCATTGTTTGGCTCTCCTTTCGATTATATATTTTAGTTTTTTACCCTGCCCGCTTCACTTGCAGTGCAGTGATTTCGTCGGATTCATCCGCGCCGCCTTGACCGCCTGAAAACCGCCTGTCAGGAGTGCCACCAGAAGGACCAGTGTTCCGGAGAAAAGGAACAGGCCGGGCCCCATCGAAATGCGGGTGATGAATCCCTGCAGCCATTTGCCAAGCAAATAATAGGCGATTGGCCAGGCCAATACATTGGCCAGGACCACCTGCTTGACAAATCCACCGGTCAGCAGGACCATGATCCCGGGGACAGAGGCCCCCAACACCTTGCGAATCCCAATCTCCTTGGTGCGCTGCTCGGCCACGAATGAGACCAGGCCAATGAGACCCATGCAGGATATAAAAACGGCCAGCATGGCAAATGTGGCGAACAATTTTTCCAACCGCTGCTCGTTCCCGTACTGGGCTTCGATTTGCTGGTCAAGAAATTGGTACTCAAAAGGCGTATTGATATTGATGCCATTCCACACCCTCCGGATATGGTCGATGACCGGGGACAACGGCATACCGGTCTGGCCGCTCTTGAGCCGGATCAGAACCGTTCCATTTGGGCTTTCTTCATTAAAATCGTTAAACAGATGGAAGACCTGGGGTTGCAACTCCTGGCGGAGGGTCTGAAAAACAGTATTTTT
The DNA here is from genome assembly GCA_964583345.1 of uncultured Clostridia bacterium. GTDB lineage: Bacteria > Acidobacteriota > Aminicenantia > UBA2199 > UBA2199 > CAZOWT01. The sequence continues at coordinate 5,239 of CAZOWT010000069.1, read as the reverse complement.
AACGATGCCGACGATGGTTCCCCGCATTCCATAAAGGGAAAAGGTTTTTCCCACCGGATCCACGAGACCGGCTATGCTGACGGCCTGTTCGTTCAGGATATAGGCTTCATTCTTGTCACCTGGAAAATTACTGGAAAAATCCCGGCCAACGACCATTTCCATACCCATTGTCGAAAAATAATTGGCATCGATGCGGCTCTCTCCCATCATGATTGTTTCCTGGTCTTCCGTTTTTCCATCCCAGTTCACTCCGGACGTAATGTTTTTCATGGCTGTCGGCAGGCAATCCTTGGCGGCGACATGGGTGATGGCCGGATCCTTAAGCAGTTCGCTTCGCAACAGGTCGTATTTGCTGGCGATATTTTCCTTTATCGGGACGGTTACAATCAGGTCCTTATCCAGCCGCCAGCTTTTTTCCCGGATCAGGCGCAACTGGCTCCCCACAACAAGTGTCGCCAGGATCAGCGTAATGGAGATGATGAATTGTGACGTTACCAGAATCCGGCGCAGGGTCCCACGCTTCACCCAGGCTGCAAAGCGGCTCTTGGCAAACAAAGGGAATGGCATGGATTCCCGGATGGCATGAACCGGCTGGATAGCGGAAAGATACAGGGCCGGGAAGGCGCCGGCCAACAAGCCGATAAAGCAGGTGATACCCGCCACGCTGACCAGAAGGTGGGGGGAGAAAACCATCATGGAAAATTCCTTTCCAGTAAGTTCATTGAAATAGGGCATGGCGATACTGGCCAGGAGAAGGGCAATGGGCAGAGATAAAATGGTGATCACCAGCGACTCGCCGAAAAACTGAGCGATGATTTGACGGCGATCGGCCCCGATGGCCTTGCGCATGCCGATTTCATGGGTTCGTTTTTCCGCGCGGGCGGTTGACAGGTTGATGAAATTTATGGCAGCGATCAACGCGATGAACAAGGCGATCAGGGAGAACAGGTAGACCTGGGTCTTGCTGCCCAGGGGGATATCGTAAGGACCGATGGAATTGAGATATATATCCTGGAGTTTCTGGATGGAAAAGGACGCCACCTTATAGACGTGAGTCGGGCACTTGTGTGTCAGCGCGACCTGGTTCAGTTTACGTATGAGCTCCGCCTCGTTTCGCTGCGGCCTGGTTTGTATATAGGTCATGAAGTTGAAGTCGCCCCATCCCAGGCCCCAGAAGTCGTGCGCCTCGACGAATTTAAAGGGAATGACATAATCGAAACGAAAGTGGGAACGCCGGGGAATATCTGCCATGATACCCGCCACTTTCAAGGGAATCTGGCCTTCTACCAGCAGTGTCTTGCCCATCGGGTCCTCGTCCCTGAAGTATTTTCTGGCCATACTGGCGGAGAGGATGATGGCGTCGGGAGCGGCGAAAGCGCTGTCGATGTCGCCCTGAAGCAGAGGGAAACTGAATATCCTGAACAGTGACGGGTCGGCTGTAATTCCGTTTTCCTCGTAGAAAACCTGTTTTTCATGTTGAAACACGATGCGGGGAATTTTGTGGATCCGCACGGTTGCCACCACTTCGGGGATTTCTGCGGCTACAGCCGGGGCGAACGGAGCCGGGGAACTGAAATCATTACCATTCTTGCCGACAGCGATGACCCGGTATATATCCTTTCCGTTTTGATGAAACCGGTCATAACCCAATTCATCTTGGACCCAAAGAACAATCAACAGGGAGCAGGCCATGCCGATAGCCAGTCCCAGGATGTTGATCAAGGTATACCCCGCGTTGCGGCGATATGCACGCAGCGCCACTTTCAGGTAGTTAAGCAGGAGCGCCGGGAAGAATCGCGGTCTCTTCCAGGATGGGGTTGCCAGAGGCAACCGGCGGCTGCCCTTGAAATACTCGCCGCCGATGTCTTCGGGCTGTCCCACAGTTGCGGAAGCCTGGGCGAACGCCTCTTCATCGGCGAGCCCGCTTGCTTTTAATTTGTCAAACTCATCGAGCAGGTGCGATTCGAGCTCGGCGATGGCGCCGTTCTCGAGCGATTCGAACTTACGTAGCGAACGCTTCCATTCTCCAACGGCTTTTTTCAAGTCGAACATGGGATCACTCCAATCCGGGCAGCGGTTTCCAGATCAGGTTCAGGGCCTTGATCATATTCTGCCAATGGGCCATTTCCACCGTGAGCGCTTCGCGGCCCGCAGCGGTGATCTTGTAATATTTGCGATGGCGTCCTTCCTCGGATACGATCCAGCGCGATGTGATCAGGCTCTCCTTCTCCAGGCGCTGCAGGACCGGGTATAGCATGCCGTCAGACCATTCCAGAGTCCCTCCCGACATCTCTTTGACCCGCTGGATGATGTTGTAGCCGTAATCCTCGCCGCCCTTCAGGATGGTCAGGATGATGGGTTTGGTTGATGCCGCCATGAGTGCTTTTGGTATCATTGCTTACCTCCCACATCAAGTTACCTTGACCCTCTATGTAAGCATATTCCATGCCAAGTCGATCGCCTGGAAAACCGGATGTTTTTATGGAACAGCATGGGTGGAAATGTCCGGATTCGGACAATGGCTGTCCGCTAACGGTCAAAAACACGGGCAGATCATAGGGGAGTGAAGTCATCAAAACAAAAATGACTTGCTGAAGAGGGTTTGGTGACAAAGGGACAGGTATGGACGAGTGCAATTCCTGAATGGTTCTAATATTTTATACGACTTCGAGTAACTGAATATCGAAAGCATATCTCATTGCATGGCAACTGGCATTTTTTGTTATTTGGGCTTTGACAATGGCCTTATTTAAACTCTTTTTGGGGATAAATATAGAACATTGAAATTTTTTTGTTCTTTTAATAAAATACATGTTCATATTTATGAATAGTTGGCAGAAAGGAGGGCGAAGATTTAATTATGAGAAAGGAAACCGCAGCCGACATCGAAACGATAACCGAAGTCACAATTGCCGCATTCAAGACGTTGGAAATCAGTAACCATACGGAACAGTTCATCATAGAAGCCCTGCGTGCAGCCAGAGCCCTCACACTCTCACTGATTGCGGAATTGGATGGCCATGTCATCGGTCATATCGCTTTCTCCCCGGTAACGATCTCGGACGGAACAGGGAACTGGTATGGACTTGGACCTGTCTCGGTGTTGCCGGAGTATCAGCGGAAGGGAATTGGCAAAGCTTTGATACAGGAAGGGTTGTCCCGGCTGAGAGACCTGAATGCTAAAGGCTGCTGTCTAGTGGGTCATCCGGATTATTACAAGAGATTTGGCTTCAGGAACTTACCAGGACTCGTGCACGAGGGGGTGCCCCCGGAAGTCTTTTTCGCTCTCTCCTTCGATGGACATAATCCTCAAGGTACGGTCGCTTTTCACGACGGATTCAAAGCCGATGGCCAATAAGGAGCTGAGAGCTCGAAAGAATCCGCTCCTTTGACAAAACGTTTCGTAAAATTCATCAAAATACAATTAATACCATTTTATTGGTGGATAGAACACTATTGATATTGTCATTTTCTAAAGATACGGGAAAAAAACGGGCAATCTCTTTCATATTCGGAAGTTGACAATCATGTCAATGGCCTGTTTCCATGCCATAGGAACAACCAGGTTAAATTAACATTTATGAATCATAGAGTGCGGGGGCCTGTTCCGGAAGCCAGAATTGTGGTATAATAGAAAATTGCGTGACGCACTAAATCAAATCCGTTGATCAAATCTGAGAATTCCGGAGAGAAATAGTATCCATTTCATGCATGCATACAGGTGAATTTTATGATAAAAATTAAGAATATTGCCATTATCGCCCATGTTGATCACGGGAAAACCACCCTGATAGACGGGGTATTGAAACAGGCGGGCGTGTTCAGAACCAACCAGAATATCGTTGAACGGGTGATGGATTCCGATGATCTGGAGCGGGAGAAGGGCATCACCATCTTCTCCAAGAATGCCGCTTTTTTTTACCGGGATTTTAAGATAAATATCGTGGACACCCCGGGGCACGTTGACTTCGGCGGAGAGGTCCAGCGGATCCTCAAAATGGTGGACTCGGTCCTGCTGGTGGTGGATGCCTTTGAGGGTCCCATGCCCCAGACCAAGTACGTTCTGAAAAAATCACTCGAGGAAAACCTGAATCCCATCGTGGTGATCAACAAGATCGATAGGCCCAATGCCAGACCCTATGAAGTGCTTGACGCGATTTTTGACCTCTTTGTGGAACTGGACGCCAATGAAAAACAGCTGGATTTTCCGGTTTTATACACCTCCGCCAGGGATGGGATTGCCCGGTATGATATGGAGGATTCCAATACGGATCTGATTCCACTCTTTGAGACCATCATCCAGCACGTAAAAGAACCTGAAGGAGACGTAAACAGTCCCCTCCAGTTTTTTACATCCGCCATAAGCTATGACAATTACCTAGGGAAAATGGGTACCGGAAGGATTCACAACGGAACCATCCGGAGGGGAGAGGAGATCCTTTTGATTAAACGCAATGGAGAGAAACAGCCGTTTAAAATTACCGGTGTTTTCACCTATGAGGGTTTGAACAAAAAGAGTATCTCCCAGGCATCCACCGGAGACATCGTTTCCATTGCCGGTATCGATACCATCGATGTGGGTGAAACCGTCACCCATAAAGATCACCCGGTGAGCCTCCCGACGATTTCCATTGATGAACCAACCCTGGTGATGACATTCCTGGTCAACGATTCCCCCTTTGCCGGAAACGAGGGGAAATATGTCACCTCCCATCATATCCGGGACCGCCTTTTCAAAGAACTGCTGTCGAATGTCAGCATCAAAATCGAAGAGACCGAATCCCAGAAGGCCTTTGTCGTCAAGGGGCGGGGAACCCTTCAATTATCCATCCTGATTGAAAACATGAGCCGGGAGGGATATGAGTTCCAGGTATCCAAACCGGAAGTGATCTTTAAAACCATCAACGGCAAAAAGTGTGAACCCATTGAGTGGGCCACCATCGATGTGGCAAAGGAGCATGCCGGCGCCGTCATAAAAATGTTCGGTGAGCGACGGGGCGAGTTGATCAATATATCTTCCAGTCGGAACGGATATTCACGACTGGAATATTCTATTCCCGCCAGGGGACTGATCGGCATCAACAGTGAATTTCTAACCCTCACCCGTGGAACCGGCATTCTGAATCACTGTTTCAAGGGGTATGAACCGTTTAAGGGTCTCATGAGCCGGAAGGGCAAGGGGGTTTTGGTTGCTCTGGAGGACGGAACCAGTGTTCCGTACGGGTTGTTTAATCTCCAG
>CAZOWT010000068.1:0-13585 GCA_964583345.1 uncultured Clostridia bacterium | reverse complement strand
GTAAACGTCGATTGCGGCATTGTTAAGGAAAATATTCATGCCCAGCGCCGGAATCAATTTCCGATAATCGTCATGATACTTTTTCGCTGTAAGTACGGATGCCACAGCCAGCGGAACGGTCAACAGCGCAATCAGTATGGTATCCGGGACAGATTTCAGTAGGGCCACACCTGCAATCATGGCATATACACAGACCATACTCACCGCATATAGTGTCGAACTCTTTTTTTTTCCGAGATGGATAACCAGATGATACCGCCCGCCCTTCCTGTCCGCTTCCGCATCGGGGAATTCATTCAGAAACAACAGCATTGATGTGAGTATTCCGGGAGGAATCGACAATAAAATGATATCAATTCCCAATCTTCCGCTGAGAGCATAATAGGTTCCCATAACCACAAAACTGCCCAGGGTCAGCCCGGAAAACAATTCACCGAGCAGCCATCTGGCCAGAACCGGTGTATAGAAGCGAATGGCAACAGCCCCGAATATCATGAAAACCAGGATCAGCCAACCGCGCAGGGCAAAGAAATACAGCCCGATGGCCGCCGAAACAGCCATGCTTGAATATGCGGCAAAAGCCACCGCACCCGGAGAAGTTTTACCGGCCTGCATCATTCCGCTGCCACCACTAAAAGGTGTCCTGAAGGTATGGCGGTCTATTCCGGTTCGGTAATCGGACAGTTCATTAAACAGATTGACCGATATGTGGGTCAATACCACTCCGACCATCAGCAGAATTGCATGAACCCATTGAAAATAACCATCATGCCGGGCAACGGCAATTCCGATCAAAACCAGAACCACGGCCAGTATTAAAAACGGGGCCCGGATCTGCTGCAACCAAATTTTAGCCTGACTGTCTTCTGACATCTCATTCTCCTTTTTACCGTTTTGGTTCTGAACCGAATGAAATCATATTATATATGAAGGCTTCGATTATTTACAAATTTATATTGAATAAACCCGAAAGAGCAGTTAATATTAATTACATAAGAGGAGGAAAGCATGGCCTTATATATCTTGATGACAAAATTAACCCCGGAGATCTCCAGTGACATCCAGAGGCGGGAAGCAATCGGAAAAGCATGGAAAAAAAAGGTGGATAAACTTTGCCCGGATGTAAAATGGGTGGCGCACTACGCCCTGCTGGGGCCCTATGATTTCATGGATATCTACCAGGCCGGCAGCAATGAAACCGCAGCCAAAGTTTCCATGATCACCCGGGCAAACGGGGCCCTTTCGGCCGAAAGCTGGCCGGCAATGTACTGGTCTGAATTCTGCGAGACCATCAAGGGACTCGAATAGGCGTAACCAAACACTCCCCCGATGGCCCCGGAAGAAAAATATCACTTGAAAGTAAAATTGGCAAAAATCACGGTTCTGGCCTATTCCGGATACTGTCTGAACGAAAGGCCGGTCAGATTTTATTACCGGGGGAAAATCCATGAAATCCAGGAAATATTGGGCAGAACCCTGGAAGACGTTCAACCGGGAAATGAAAGAATTTACACTTTCCGGGTTCGCTGCCGGGACGGGAAAATTTTTTTACTGGTCAATTTTCCCGCTCTAAACCAGTGGTTTGTGTCTCAGGGAAGCAAATGGCGGTCAGGTTGATGCCTATTGTTTCAGCTGAACAGCCAGCTTCCCGATGACGATGTCCATTTCTCCCCTGAGTATTTCCGAGACGACTCCGGGGAGTTGATTCACATTTCTGGAAGGAAAAGGCATTTTTCGATCAAACCGGTGAAACACCAACACGGTTTCGGGAACCTTGAAATCGCAGATTTCAATATCCATGGAAAGCCGACCAAACCATGGATCGCCGCTTTCATCCTCCTCGATTACATAAAGTCTTGATTTTAATATCAGGTCAGGTTCGGAATCGGAGAGTTTATCGATTACCCGGGTAAAAATCCCGGACTGACGGAAGAATTCCACCAGGGAATTTTGGAGCATCACACCGGGCCTTTTCACCCAGAAATCATAAGGATAATAATTTAATTGATAGGGGGAAACCCGGTAGATCACCCGGAAATCATCATAGAGGTTTTCGGTATAAACCGTATCAATATATATCACCCGATTTATCGACTGTGTATTAACATTCGGGGGGATCAGCATCTGAACCTGATAATACCGTCTGGCGGCCTGGGAACCGAAACATCCGGACATGATCATGACCAGAAGAACCGGAATAACGATCTTCTTCATTTCCCCCTCCTTTTTGAATCCTTTTTTCTGATCAATATGGTGGGATCCTCGACCAGGCTTCGTGAAAATATCGATAAATTGTCAATGATTTCACCCAGCCTGGAGAGACTCTCTTTCAGCGATTCCTGCTGGCTTACAATAATTGAATCCAGTTTCCTCAGCGATATATTGAGAGATTTGATGAAATCCCGGGTTTCACGGATAACCTGTCCGAACTCCTGATCAGAAAATCTCCGGTTCAGGTTTTCCACCGCCTGGAGAGTATTCTGGGCAATTTTTTCCAACTCGGATTTTTCCAGGCTCTCATTCAAATTGGTAGCCAGCTGGCTGATTTGACCGGTGGCATTATCGAATTGCTCTATCGAATTTTCCAGGGTTTTACTCTTTTTTTCAATAACGGCTGAAATGTCCTTTGTCGACTTCTCGATGTTCCCTAGAAACAGGGAAATCTTTTTCAGATTTTCCCGGCTGAGGAATTCATTAATCCCCTTTACCGCCGTATCGATATTGTAGACAATATCCTCCGCCTTCTCCCCCAATCCCTTTTCAGGAGGAATCTCACCATGGGGTTCCAGGTTTTCGGATTTATTTTCTCCGCCGGACAGTTCGATAAATTTCAGGCCGGTAATGCCGGTATAGGACAGCCGGGCTCTCATGTCTTTTTTTACCGGAAAGCCTTTTTCGATTTCCACAAAAACCAGAATCGAACTTAAATCTTTCGGATTGACCCTGATCTTGTCCACACTCCCGATATCCACACCCTGATACTTTACCTCTGCTCCTTGTTCCAGCCCGCTGATCGACATCTGCCTGAAATTAATGAAGTAATGATCTTTCTCTTTCACCAATCCGGGATAAATAAACAGGCCCAGAATAAAAACCAGGATTAAAAGCGAGATGAGGAGAAACACGCGCAGTCTGAATTTTTGTTCTCTTCTAAGCATTTTTTATATCCTTTAAAAAAAAACGATCGATAAACGGATCGTTCAAAACAGATAATTCATTCATGCCACCGGTAAAAGCCATCCGGCCCTGGTTGATGACAATGACTTTATCCGCAATCCTTTCAATCGAACGCAGTTCGTGGGTTACAATCACAAAGGTTATTCCCAGCAAATTTTTCAGATTCAGGATCAGTTCATCCAGCCCGGCGGCGGTGATGGGATCGAGTCCGGCAGAGGGCTCATCACAAAATATCACTTCAGGATCCAGCATCATGGCCCGGGCCAGGGCCGTTCGTTTTTTCATTCCTTCGGAAAGTTCGGATGGAAATTTGTTCCATACGTTCCGTAGATCCACCTGAGACAGCTTGAGCTGAACCATTTCCATTTCAATCTCTTTCTGGAGACCGGGATAATGCATTTTTATGGGCAGGGAAACATTGTCATAGATATCCAGTGAATTCAACAGGGCGCCCCCCTGATACAGAACGCCGATCCGCTGATACATGGCGTTCATCCACTTTTCAGAAAAAAAATCAGCCTGATGTCCGAACAGGAAGATATCACCCGAAAGCGCCGGAATCAGCCCGATAATCGTCTTTAAAACCGTGGTTTTCCCGCATCCGCTGGGCCCGATGATGACGGTTATCTCACCACGGTTTATTCCGAAATCCATTTTGTTCACCACCGGAATGCCGTTATATCCGACGGTCAAATTTTTTACCCGGATGACCTCTTCCATGTTCAGTACAAAATCAGGGCGAAAATGCAATCCAGAATGATGATGGATGAAATGGACAGCACCACCGACTGGGTTGTCGCAATTCCCACGCCTTCCGGACCTTTTCCCACCGTAAATCCCTTGTAGGCGGCACTGACAACCACCACCCAGCCAAAAAATATGGTTTTTAAAAGACCGACCATGAAATCACCAAGACTCACGATTTCGAAAACCTGTTTGAAAAAAATATTTGGCGGGATATCCGAATAAAAATTAGATACCAAGGCTCCCCCGGTAATTCCCACCAGATCGGCCATTCCTACCAGAAGCGGAATCGCCAGGGTTACGGCGATCAGCCGGGGAACCATCAGGTACTGCTCGGGAATGATGGCCATGGTTTTGAGTGCATTTACCTCCTCAAGCACCACCATGCTCGATATCTCAGCCGTGATTGATGCCCCGATTTTACCGGCCAGGATGATGCCGGTCAGCAGGGGAACCAGCTCCCTGATCATTCCGAAACCCACCAGATTAGCCAGGTAGATATCCGCTCCGACCTGTCGCAACTGTCCCAGCGAGGTAATCGAGATGGTTACGCCGATAAGAAATGAAATCAGACATACAATGGGGAAGGAATCATATCCCATGTAAAAAAGCTGGTGGCTTATCTCCCCGGGAAAGATTCCCCGCTTGCGGAAGATAAACCGAGCGGTATAATTTATCTCGTCTGACAGCAGGGAAAGGTATTTTAATAAACCCGATTTTAAATTTTCGAATTTCATCCGGGCATATTCCCTGATGGTACTCTGTCGGCTGACTTCATCCTCAATTTTAAAATCCCCCCGGTCTCCGGACAGGGTTTTCAGCAGGCGTTCGATTGTTTGGCTGACATTGATAAAAAGAATATCCTTTTGTTTTTTCCTGAGGTGGTTCAAATATGAAAGCCCGAAGGAATCGATGTTAATGACCCGGGAAAAATCCAGCTTCAACCCGCCGCTCACCGTCTCCATCTTCAAATCATCAAACAGGGAGATAACACTATGGATATCGAGATGCTCCGGCAGAACTACTGTTTTATTTTTATCCGCACTCACTGTTTCCACCCCCGATTCATGATCATTGTGCTCAATGCTTCACCTATTGATTTGAATTCAATATAATATGAATCCAAATAAAAAGCAACAAAGGGGCATAAAGGCCCGCAATTTTGCCAGTCGCAATCAGTTAGTCTCAGCCTGCCGGTAAAAAGTTGACAGCAACAATCAAAATATGGTATTTAGTAATACGCAAATGAATTGCGTTAACAAAGGAAGGCATCCGAAATGAGACAAGCGGTAACCGAACTGAGAAAACACATACTGGAAATCATCGAATGTTCCCCTACTCCGCTGATGGCCAAGAGCATTCATGCCAGTTTATCCTCAAAGCCCGATATCTCAACTGTTTACCGGGCACTCGATTTTTTTGAAAAAAACAACCAGCTGGTGAAAATCCGTTTTTTCAACCTGGCCTCATGTTACTATGCCATTGACAAACCCCACCGGCATTTTCTGGTCTGCAGGCAGTGTAACCGGATTGACCGGTTCGACCATTGCCCGGCCCGGTCGATTGAAAAAAGCATTGAGAACGAGTACGAATTCGAGATTCATGACCACTTCCTGCAATTTCTGGGATTATGCAAGGAGTGTGCCCGAAAGAGGAAGAATCCATGAAACCATTGTATTTTCTGGCTCTGCTGCTGATTTTTCCGTTATTCTGCTTTCCATCCGGCATCCGGCAAATCGATAAAAGATCCCGAATTGCGGTCAGTATTTTACCTCAGAAATATTTTGTCCAGCGGATCGCCGGTGACAAATGGAATATTGATGTCATGGTTCCCCCCGGGCATAACCCGGCCGTTTATGAACCCACCCCGCTTCAACTGCAAAACCTAAGCCGGGCTTTGATATACTTTCGCATCGGGTATATCGGATTCGAACTGGCCTGGATGGGAAACCTGAAGCAGCTAAATCCGGCGATGACTATCGTCGATACGTCAAGGGATGTGGCTTTGATTCATGGTTCGGGTAAAAATGGACACAAATCGTCCGGAAACGAAACCGGGATTGACCCCCATATATGGTTATCCCCGAAAGCAGTCGCCGTCATTGCCGGGCATATTTCCGGAACCCTGGAGAAGGCCGATCCGGAAAATCAGGCATTCTACCAGGCCAATTATCATCTTTTTTTATCCGATATTGACAGGCTGGACAGTGAAATCCGTCGGATTTTTTCAAACAAAAAGAAAAGGAAGTTCATGGTTTTTCATCCGGCCTGGACTTATTTTGCCCGCGACTATGATCTCATCCAGATTTCCATTGAAAAGGAAGGAAAAGACCCCGCGCCTTCGAATCTGAAACAAATCATCGATGAGGCCCGCCATGAGGGAATTCATTCCATCATTGTCCAGAGCCAATTTGATACCCACAGCGCCGAAACAATCGGCAGGGCCCTAAACGGAGAAGTGATTCTATTGGATCCGCTGGCACTCGACTGGGTCAATAATCTAAAAAATATTGCTGTAAAAATAAACGGATTGCTGCAATGAACCGGGAACAGAAAGGCATGAAAAAAAGAGCTGAACATGATTACCGAACCAGGGGGAAAAAACTTCTGGAAATGAAATCCGTCAGCGCCAGCTATAACGGAAACCCGGTTTTTAAAAACATCAATCTGGAAATCTATGAAAAAGATTTCCTGGGACTTATTGGTCCCAATGGCAGCGGGAAAACCACTCTCCTCAAGGTACTGCTGGGGCTCCTGCCCCCTCTCTCCGGTAAAATAAATTATTATTTTCCGGAAAAACCGGGGAAAACCGGGAATATCGGTTACCTACCGCAGGTCAGTATGTTTGATAAACAATTTCCCATAAACGTAGAAGACGTGGTGCTGTCGGGATTGATGCCGGTAAAAGGCATATTCAAGCGGTTCTCCGCAAAAGATTTGAAAAAAGCCGGCGAAATGATGGAATTGATGGGAATTATCGATTTTAAAAACAAGGCCATCGGAGAACTTTCCGGAGGCCAGATGCAGCGGGCATTTCTGGCCAGGGCCCTGGTTTCCTGGCCCCGCCTTCTGATTCTGGATGAACCGGTTACGTTTGTTGATAAGCATTTTGAAAAAAGCCTGTATGAAATCCTCAGGGAATTGAACCGGCAAATCGCCATCATCATGGTTTCCCATGATTTGGGAATGATCTCCTCTTATGTAAAAAGCATCGCCTGCCTCAGCGACACCCTCTTCTATCATGATTCCAATGAGATTACCCAGGAATTGCTGGACAAATACCGCTGCCCGATCGACCTGATCACCCATGGCGATATTCCCCACCGGGTATTGCGGTCCCACTCGCCTGCCAATGATTGAATTATTCCAGTACCAGTTTTTTGTCAATGCGTTGATTGCGGCAATACTGGCCTCTATTGCCTGCGGGTTTATCGGGACCTATATCGTTACCCGTCGTATCGTATTCATCAGCGGCGGCATCAGCCATGCTTCATTTGGCGGTGTCGGAATCGGATATTTCCTGGGCATTCATCCGCTGATCGGTGCAGCGGTTTTCTCTTTGATCGCCGCCATGGGTATCCAGACCCTATCCGAGAAACTGGAAATGAGAATGGATTCCATGATCGGAATGCTGTGGTCATTCGGGATGGCCATCGGAATTATTTTCGTGTTCATCACTCCTGGATATGCATCCAACCTGATGGTTTATCTTTTCGGAAATATCCTGACCGTATCCCATCTGGATCTGCTGATAATGTTCGGTTTGACAGTGATTATCGGGATTGTATTTTTTCTTTTTTTCCGTGAAATACTGTACCTGGCTTTTGATCAGGATTATGCCCGGATTCTGGATATTCCGGTGTCATTCCTCAATTATCTGCTCATCAGCCTGATTGCATTCACCATTGTGATCAGTATCCGTATCGTTGGAATCATCCTGGTGATTGCCCTGCTGACCATCCCGCAGGCAACAGCCAGTATTTTTACTAAAAAATTCGGTACCATTATCCTGCTGTCCATCGGATTCGGTCTGGCAACCTCCATAATCGGCCTGTTTCTATCCTATCAATTAAACATCCCATCCGGCGCCACCATTATTTTTTTATCCATCATGATCTTTATGCTGTCAAAAATATTTTTTCGGATCTTCTATGGACGGCCCAACCAAAAAAAAGCGATTTGATCGGTCCCTTCTACCTTTTTCGGTTAAAAAATATAATCAGAATACCGGGGACGAGAAATGAGATATCCCGAATGATATCCGACAATAGATTACCGGTTGTCTGGGCGGAAGTGGTGAAACATCCGCAGTCGATATCCAATCCCCGAATGGCGCTGATACTCAAAACCACAAGAAACAGCGCCAGAAGAAGGGTCAGCAATATTGCCGGAGTGCGAATCAGCAATCCTGAAACCAGCAGCAGGCCGCATATCATTTCAAACCAGGGAAGCAAAGCGGCAAGCCCAAATACGAACATATCCGGTATCAAACGGTAGTCATGGATGATCCTGGCAAAATCCCGGGGATTGACAATTTTATCGATACTGGCAAAGATGAATAACCCTCCCAGGATCAACCGGCAAATCATCTGGATTGCATCCGAACCCAGACCATCTGCTATTTTTTGCGACATTGAATTCATTTGTAATCCGGTCCAATTATTTCTTTCCCATGATCCCGCCAGGCTTCGAATCCACCCGGGTATACAAAAACATCCAGAAGGCCATGGTTGTGAAGCCGAATGGCCAGTTTATAGGAGTCATCGCCGGATGAAGTTCCGGAATAAGTGACGATAAACTGACTCTTTTGCAGGTTTTCCGCCAATTGCCCATAACTCTTTTCAAAACCGGAGAGCGGCAGGTTGATGGCAGTGGGGATATGACCCTCTGAAAACGCTTTCTCATCACGGGCATCAAGAAGAATAACCTGTTTGCTCTCCATCAGACTGATGAGCATATCAGTATCGATTTCGCTGATAAACGGCTCGTCCCTGACCAAGAAGGTAGAATCCGGGGTGATTTCTCCCGGATTATATGATCGGAAAATCGGCAGGGCATTTCTACTGACCAGGTTATACAAAAGGCTGACAAACGCACTTAACCCTATAATCAGCATGGCCTGCCATAAAAATCGCTTCATGTTATGATCCCGCAAAGAGACACATGTTACAATTTTCCATCGTATATGTCAAATGCCTTTATCTGTCAGGAAAAAGCGATAAAAAACACCCCGGCCACCATAAAAATGGCCCCGGTCATTCTTTCCCGTATTCCGGATTCTTTGAAAACATAGTATCCGAATAATATGGCAAAAATGATGCTGGTTCGTTTTACTGAAATCACATATACCACCAGGGTCATCGAAATGGCCAGCATCTGAAAAACAGATCGCAGCGATACGATTCCACCAAGAAAAATCAGATTTTTCAAATGGCGGCGGAAAAATAATACCGGATGCTGGCTCCTCCTGTACAGGATTACCGGCAGTAGAAAAACCGAACCGAACACATGGATGGCCAGCACCCATATCAATACCGAAGCATGTTGCACACCAATTTTATCGATATTGGAGGTTATGCTCCATATAAAAGCCACAATCAACATGGTGCGCGGACCTTTCTCCCGGAGCAGTAGTTTAAAGGGTTCCCATAATCCGAATTTTTTCTGCCGTAAATTAATCATATAAGAACCAGCGACAATAAGACCAATACCCAACAAGCCCCCAATATTGGGAAATTCCCCCAGGATAAACGGTGAGGTAGTCAGCAGAAAAACGGGTGTGAAGGTTATCATGGGAACCGAAACGGAAAGCTCCCCGTACTTGAGAGCCTTCATGTACAAAACAGTGGCCAGAACATTTAGTATCCCGCCCACAGCCAGGGCCGGCCAAAACGCCTTTCCGATTGCGGGCATAGGAACAAAACAAAATACCGCCAGTAGGAAAGGCAGGGGGAAAAAACGGAGGCTCCAGGCAACCAGGTATTCATCCAGGTTGACCAGGCTCTTTTTGCAAACCACATCTTTTATGCTTTCAAACAGAGCTGTCAACACCGAATAGAACAACCACATGGTCGTTTACCCCTCTCCGGACCGGGGGATCCGGCACTATCTGCCACCGCCCTCCGTGTTTCTTAAATTTTTCCGCTTTGCAAAACCGGTTTACGCCTTTACTTTGATTTTGGAGAAGTAGGTATACAGTATGGGAACGATGAACAGGGTCAGGAATGTCGACGCAAACAATCCTCCGATCAGGGCGATCGCCATCGGGGATCGCATTTCCGCTCCTTCGCTGGCTGAAAAGGCCATGGGCAACATACCGAAAATGGTTGTCAGGGCAGTAATCAGAATGGGTCTTAATCTCACTACCGCGCCCTGAACCACCGCGTCATATTTCTCAATGCCGCGGGCAATCAGCTGGTTGATGTAGTCCACCATAACGATTCCATTGTTTACCACGATTCCGCCCAGCATGATAAAACCCATGATAGCAGAAAGGCTGATATTTTTGCCGGTCAGCGCCATCAAAATCACCACCCCAATAAAAGCCAGAGGCATGGTGAACATGATTATGAAGGGATATTTCAAATTCTCAAACTGGGAAGCCATGACCGCATAGACCAGAATGATGGATAGCAACAGTGCCAGGAACATGGTTTTGAACGATTCCATCATATCCTTGTACTGGCCGCCCATTTCATAGAAATAACCCTCGGGCAGGTTGTCGATTACCGAACGGCTTTTTTCTACGATCTCCTTGATAATCCCGCTCAAATCCCGGCCGATATAGTTGGCCGTCACACTGACTTTACGAACCTGGTTTTCACGGTCTATTTTCACGGCACCCAGTTCGGTCTTGAAATCAACCACCTGGGAAAGGTAAACCTTGCTCCCGGCGGGAGTAAAAATGGGCAGCATTTTCAACGCTTCCACATTATTACGGTCCTTCTTTTCCAAGCGGACCCGGATATCACGTTCCTCGCCTTGCAGCATCATCCGGGAAACCACGGTTCCGATGGTAAAGGTCTGAACCTGCCTGGATATATCATAGGGAGTCAATCCCAATTTTGATGCTTCCTCCTTTTTAATCTTCAGCAGGATTTCCGGTTTTCTCTTCTGCAGCGAGATTTCCACATCCCGTATTCCCTCGATTTGGGAAATGTTATCCTTCACCCGGTTGGAGAGCTCCTCCAAAGTATCAAGATCCCTGCCGAAGAAACTGAATTCAATAGGGCTGGACCCGCTGTTACCCATCATGGAACTGGCCACGTCTATGAATTGAATTTTACCTTCCTTCAGGTCGGGAAAATACTGCCGCCATGATTCCAGGATTTGCTTGTCGGAAATATTTCGCTTGCTGCTGGTAATCAGGTAGGCCCACATCACAGCCTCGTAAGAACCGGCGGGACTGAAGCCGCTGGCCGTATCCTGGGCGTTCTGTTCGCTGATCCCCACATTGACCATGGTTGAAATGGCATTCTTGTCCTTTATGGATTGGTCTTCCAGATACTTGATAATCCGGTTGGTTTCAGCGATATTGGTGCCCACCGGCATCTTGAGCTTCAAAACAATCATGGACCGATCGGTATCGGGCATGAATTCGGCACCCAAGAAAAATGCCAGGATGATAGATAAAACAAAAAGGCCGATCACCGAAAACAGAACCAATTTCCGCTTCTTCAATGCCATTTGCAAGTATTTTTCATAAAATTTTCGGAATTTATTAAATTTTTCAACCCCCAGGGACAGCGTGTTCTTCTTGGCATTTTTCTTGACTTTAAACAGCCAGGAGGCCAGCATGGGTATGATGGTCAGGGCCACAAAAAGAGATGAAAGCAGAGCGAACGCCACTGTAAGCGCCATGCCCTGGGACAATTTCCCGGCGACACCCGACGCAAAAATCATGGGGAAAAAGACGGCAATGGTGGTCAGGGTGGAAGCGATAATGGCGGTTCCGACTTCCGAGGTCCCCACCCGGGCCGCTTCGAAGCTGGACTTTCCCTCTTCCAGATTCCGATAAATACTTTCGATCACCACAATGGCATTGTCCACCAGCATGCCCACCCCCAAAGCCAATCCTCCCAGAGTTATCAGGTTCAGGGTATAGTTGGCCAGATCCAGGGCAATGAAGGTCGCCACAATAGAAAGCGGGATGGCAATACCAATGGCCAGCGTCGGTCTCAGGTTTCGCAGGAACAAAAAAATGAGCAGCATGGCCAGCAGTCCGCCGACCAGAATATTGTTGGCGCTTTTCACCGACATAATTTCAATGATGCGGGAAAAATCCATGGCGATACTGAAATTCAGGTCAGCGTCAAGCGTGGGCTTTATTTGATCCAGAGCTTTTTTGACTTCCCGGGCCACCAAAACCGTATTGGCTCCCGAACTCTTGGTGATGATCAACATAATTCCCTTGGTTCCGTTGATCCGGACCAGGCTTCTGAGTTCCTTGTTCGCTTCCTTCACCTGGGCGATATCCTTTAAAAATATGGGTTCACCAGTCCTGCCGATTCCCACCACAATATCATTTATCTCTTCCACTGTTTTGAATTCCCCGATGGTGCGGATCAAATATTCCTTGTGTTCCTCCTCAAGATAGCCGGAGGGAAGATTGATATTTGATGCCTGCACCGCACCTTCAACCTGGGAAATCGACAGTCCCCGGGACTCCAGCTTTCCTTTATCGACATTGATCAGCACCTCTGCTTCCTCGGGCGACCAGACCATGGCCGAAGCCACACCATCCAACCTTTCCAGTCGGGTTGCTACCTCGTTGTCCACGTACTCTTTCAGATCCCTCAGGTTGCGTTTACCGCCTGTAACGCCGTACATCATGATCGGCATATCGGTGAAATTGAATTTCATCACCAGGGGATCGCTGACTCCCTCGGGCAGGTAACTAATATAGACACCGAGTTTGTCCCGGATATCCTGGGCGGCAAAGTCCAGGTTGGTTCCGGATTCAAACTCCACCATGATAACGGAAATTCCCTCCTGGGATATCGATTTTATCTCTTTGACATTTGACACGGTGGATATCCACTGTTCAAGAGGCCGGGTGACGGTCTGCTCGATATCTTCGGACGCCACACCCGAATATGAGGTGATGACCGACACATAGGGCAGTTCCAGGTCCGGGAACATATCCAATCCCAATCGATTGAAGGAAATAAATCCCAGAATCACAATGACCACCACCACCATGGAAACGGTGACCCGTTTCCTTAGGGAAAAATCTACAATCTTCATTGAATGGCTCCTTCAATGGTAATGGGAGAACCATCTTTCAGGTCGTAATTTCCCTCTACTACCACCAGCTGGCCTATTGAAAGACCATCCAGGACAATGCATTCATTCTCATTCCTTTCCCCGACTTTAACCTCAATATTCTTCGCCAGGCCATTGTCATAAACCACGACCCTCTGATCGTCGATAAGGGCTGACAATGGCAGGGTCATGACATTGGACTGGCGAAATATTTCAATCATTACTTCGGCGAAAACACCGGCCTTTATCAGAATTTCAGGATTATCAATTTTTATCTCGACCTTGAATGTCTTGGATACGGGATCGGCAGCCAGATTCTTGGAATAAACGGTACCGGAAAATTTCTTGCCTTCAAGTGAATTGATGTTAACACGGCATGGTTGATCGATCTGTATCTTCT
>CAZOWT010000067.1:13420-13660 GCA_964583345.1 uncultured Clostridia bacterium | reverse complement strand
TATTTTCTCCTCACCGATCCTTTCCCAGGTCGAGGAAATCCCTATGGTAAACGGGCCGGCGATCATTTTTGAAAAAAATCCATACTCGGATATTTCCATCATTCATCTGCTGATTCGGGGTGGCAAACAATCGGAACCTCCAAACCGGAGCGGAGTGGCCTACCTGGCCACCAGGCTTTCGGTCGAGGTTCATGATGCCTTCAAACAGAAAAAAATGGTCGAAATGGGTTCGCATTTTGA
>CAZOWT010000067.1:11526-13410 GCA_964583345.1 uncultured Clostridia bacterium | reverse complement strand
TTCCGGGTTGAGAACGATTACAGCCTAATCTCCATCAGGTGCCTTACTCCCTTTTTGAAGGAAACCCTGGAAATTTTTTGCGACACATTCACCAGTCCCCTGTTTTCAAGCCTGCGCATCAATCGGATCAGGCAGCAGGTCATTCATCTTCAGAAAACCGAAAGTGACCAGGCAACCAACCTGATGAAACTCACCGCACTCGGTACTTTTTTTGCCTCAGCCGGATACGGCGGATCGGTATACGGTAATCCGGAATCGATCAAACGGATCGGCCGAAAAGAAATAAAAGACTTTTATTCTTCATATTTTTGCCGGAACAACATGATCATCGCCATCGCCTCAAACCTGGAAAAATCAGAAATGGCTGCCATTCTTTCAAGTACCATTTCCAGAATTCCTGTAGGCGAACGCATTGTTTTTAACCGGCAAAAAATATTGAAACCAATGAAAAAAGATTTCTATATCACCAGAGAAAGAAAACAGGCGCTGATCTCCTTTGCTTATGGCACGCCCCAATTAAATCCGGAAAATTTCGATAAGACTTTTTTACTGGAAAACCTCATAGGCAAGGGCTTGGGATCGGAATTGTGGCGATTAAGGGAAACAGAAAAACTGGCTTACCTGGTCAATGCCGAAGCCATTCAGTTGAAGGAGGCCGGGATACTCATGGTTTACCTGAAGACCGAACAGAATAAAAAAAAAGATGCTCGGGAAAAATTGAATGCGATACTCCTGAACCTGGCCGAAGAAGATTTTTCTCCTGAGGACCTCAATATGCATAAAAACCATGCCCTAGCGGATTTTTACCGTTTAAACGAATCAGCCGAAAAACATGTGCTTATGCTTGCTTTATTTGAATTGCTGGGTCCGGGATATCAATATGTCGAAAAAATGCCCCTCAAAATCGACCGCCTGTCCACCGAGAAATTCAATGCCTTCAAACGGGAAATTTTTCATCCGGAAAACCGGATCGAAATATTAATCGGAACGGAAAAGACGGTGGGCTCGTCTTCAGATTAATCACCCAAACCATTATCGTGAACCGGCATCTGCCCGGCCCTGAACGATCGGCCCTTCGGTAGCCCTTCATTCGAGAGCAAATGACCTATTTGCTGGGATCAAACCCGAGTAACTGGATTTCTTTATACCAGACGATAATGCTGGCCAGTGCCGCATACAACATCACGACCGTAACAATTTTAATCAAGGTCCTGAACCACTTTTTTTCCAGGTGTTCGGCAAACAAAACCTGAAGACCACGCATGATGATGTACCAGGCAATGGCGAAAAGGGTATAATTCATTTTTTCCTCCTAATCCGATATTTTGATGGTTCCTGAAAAACGAAGTTACTGATTAACCTCCCAGCAAATTCGGAATCCAATGTAACTGGCCTTTTCAAGCGGATCATGGGCGAAACGGCTTGAAGACCTCAGAGAATAGGCCGAGTTGATCCAGCTGGCGCCCCGATGAACTTTTAATACGCCCTCTTCCGGACCCTGGGGATTGTCAGCGGGTGAGGTGGAATAATAGTTGCCTGCGTACCAGTCATTTACAAACTCGCTCACGTTGCCGGCCATGTCGTGAACGCCATAGAAAGAACCACCCTGGGGATGGGTACCCACCGGAAGCGTCTGTCCGGCGCATCCGGTAAAATTCGTCAACTCGCAATCCGGCATCGAATTCCCCCAGGGATACCGCCTCTGGTCGGTTCCACGGGCAGCTTTTTCCCACTGGGCTTCCGTGGGTAAATGAATATTTTTCCCGGTTTTTTCCGACAACCAGTTACAGAAAGCCTCGGCATCATACCAGGTTACATAAAACACCGGCATGTTATCTCTTCCCCAGCCCTTGTCATCGGGCAACACCCGGTTGGTGTCTTGAC
>CAZOWT010000067.1:10634-11516 GCA_964583345.1 uncultured Clostridia bacterium | reverse complement strand
CATCATACTGCGCAAAAGTGACCTCATACTTCGAAATCCGGTATTCATCCAGGGTGACGGTATGCACCGGCCACTCATTTTCCAGGCCCTCATTGAAATTATCCCCCATCTGAAACTGGCCGGCGGGAATACTCACCCATTCAAAACCAAGCGTCTGGGTATCATAATTCGGGTCAATGCCACTACCGCCATTTTTCTTTTTCAATATCAGGACCAGAATTACGGCCAAGGCAATCGACCCTCCGGCCACCAGCAGCCAGGGAAATTTTTTCCTTTTCTTCACCGCACTTTTTTCAATGACATTTTTCGAAACGATCCGGGGCGGTATATCCTTGTTGAGAATAATACGCTGATATTCGACAAGACCCTCAAAATCAATCCCTTCAACCACCGGACTGGCCGCATATTTTTTTGCCAACTCATAGTTGTCTCTGGCCTCGGTGACGTTATCATTCTGTTCATATGCCGCGCCGAGAAGCAGATGAACCCGGGATAAAAACTCCTTGTCCGTTTCCCCCAGGTCGCCCTTCAACAGCCCGATACGGTGTATGCGTTCCAGGATGTCAATCGCTGCCGTGAATCTTCCCGAGACGTACTCTGCCCGGGCCTGAAGAAATCGATCCTGGTAACTTTCATTCGCACAAAACACGGACAGGTCACCCTGAATGAACAGAATGACCAGCAAAAGAGCCAGGAATTTAACCACCGTGATTTTCTTTAATTTAATCATCAAACACCTCCGGGATATGGTTGTGATGGGTTTCGAAATCTTTTTCCGGAACCGGTCCTTTTTATCCAGGCCGAGAACAGAATCGTTTGGTTCATCTGAAAAAGCCCTCTAAAATTTATATCACAAAAGCAAATAAAATGCCAAGTTTATCA
>CAZOWT010000067.1:0-10624 GCA_964583345.1 uncultured Clostridia bacterium | reverse complement strand
GACATATTCCTGGCAAATTGAAAAAAAAATAACAATTCCCCGTTCATTTAAATAAGGGAGATATTGACCGGTACTTGCAAAATGAATGGAAAAAACCTAAAATATAAACCGGCCGATGAAATATGAAACCCTGAAATTCAATCCGAGAATGAACAAAAGGAAAATAATCATTTCCGGAATTAAAATTTATTTGTTAATCATATTCACGACCATATTCATATGTTTTCGGGGTTCGATGGATGGAGCCAGCAATCCGGAATACCTGATCAAAGCATGGATGATTGAGGATGGCCTGCCCCAGAATTCCATTCTATCGATCCGGCAAACCCATGACAGCTACCTCTGGCTCGGCACACAGCTCGGATTGGTCCGTTTTGACGGGCTGCTGTTTCCGATCTACAATCAGTGGAACACACCATCCCTGAAAAACAACCGGATTGTCTGCTTATTGGAGGATACAGACAACCGGTTATGGATCGGAACAGGCGGAGGCGGATTATCCTGCCTTGACAAGAATCACTGGACAAATTTCCAAACCAAAGATGGATTGTCCAGCAACCATATTAAATCTGTTTTTCAGGATCGCGCGGGTGCGATCTGGGTGGGCACAGACAGGGGACTTGATTTGATCAATAACGGCAGGATCAATGCCATCATCGAATCTGATAAATTCGGCAATAATCCGGTAAATTCCATTGAGGAGGATAACCGGCAAAACCTATGGATTGCATCGGGAAACGGAATTTTATTTAAAAAAAGCGAACTGCCCAACCTGAAGCAATCTTTTAAAAAAATTCTTGACATTCCCGCCCACTGTCTCTGGGCTGACCGTTCGGATGGGCTCTGGATCGGAACCGAAAAAGGATTGAGATTGATTCGGAATGAAAAAAACACCTCCACTATTCCCGAGGCAAAGATTTTGGACAATATACCGGTTACCGCCCTGTTTAAAGATAAAAACGGTATCCTCTGGATCGGAACTTATGGAAATGGCGTATACCTTCTGAGGGACCGGATTATCAACCACTTTTCCACAACCAACGGACTCACCGACAATTTTATCCATGACATTACCGGGGACAATGAGAACAACATCTGGATCGGAACTTATACCGGCGGCATTATCCGGTTGAAACCCCGAATCATCTCTGATATCAGCATGCAGAACGGGCTTCCAGAAAACACCGTCACCTCAATCTTGCAGGATCTCCAGGGATTTTACTGGATTGGCACCCGTCACCATGGTTTATGTAAATATCAAGAAGGTAAAATTTTAATCCCCTATTCAACCGGCAATGGCTTGTTAAGCAACCAAATTTCCGCTTTATTCCAGACAAAATCCGGCAATCTCTGGGTGGGAACAGAGTCGGGCGGGTTGAATCTTATCGGCCAGAACGGAATCCATTCCTATTCCATGAAACAGAACCTGCTTTCCGACTCGGTAACCGCAATACACCAGGACAGTTCCGGAATATTGTGGATCGGAACCACAGGCGGTTTGAACCGGTACATCAATGATACCATCCACACCCAGGAAGAATTGAGGGGAAACAATATTCGGACATTTCTGGAAGACCGGTCGGGAATACTCTGGATTGGCACACAGACAGGTCTGTTCACGATTAAAGAAGGACAGGTCAAATCCATTGATTTCCGGGGAAATGCATCTGCTTTTGATGTGCTGGTCCTTCATGAATCCATGTCTGAACCCGGCGTCATCTGGGCCGGCACCAATGGCCTGGGCCTGCTCAGGATCGAAGAAGGAAACCTGACCCATTTCACCAGGGAAGAAGGACTCTATAACAACTATATCTTTTCGATTACCGAGACCAGCCGGAATTCTGAGCATTACCTGTGGTTCAGTTCCTTTACCGGAATTTTCCGAATTTCATTCGATTCGATTAAAAGTTATCTGGAAAAAGAAACCGATTATATTACATCAGCCATTTTCGATGAATCTGATGGCATGAACAGCAGCGAATGTGTGGGAGGAATCCAGCCGTCATCCATGTCAACCAAAGAAGGTGACATCTGGATTCCCACTATAAAAGGGATGGCCATCATCAAACCCCGCAATCTTCCGGTAAAAAAAAATCCGATTCCGGTCGTTATCGAAGACCTCATCATCGATAACGAATCCTTCATCCATAAAAAAAATCCCAGTATTTCTTCCGGGAAACAGATGTTCGAGTTTTATTTCACCGCCCTGGATTTCAGCGCCCCTAAAAATATTAAATTCCGCTACCGTCTGGAAGGTTTTGAAGACAAATGGGCCACATTGGACTACGGCCAGAAACGGACTGCGCTTTATTTCAACCTGAATTCCGGAGTGTACTCTTTCCAGGTGAAAGCCTGTGATCATCTGGGAAATTGGAATGAACAGGGAGCACGTTTTTCATTCCAGATCCGTTCCGATTTTAAAGAAAATCTGCTGGTGTATATTCCCCGCGTTCTCATATTACTGTTTTTTATCGCCGGTTTTTTAATATGGCGGCTCCAGAAAAAGAAACCGGATCAAAGAATAACGAAATACCGGACATCAGCTCTGACCGAAGACCGCGCCGACGAAATCCTGCAAAAACTGTTAACCGTCATGGAAGAAGAAAAAATTTACCTGAAACCCGACCTGACCATGAAAAAATTGTCAGAAAAAATAATGACCCACCCCAATCATATATCCCAGATTGTCAATGAGAAACTGAAACAGAGCTACAATGATTTTATCAACAGTTACCGCATCGAAGAGGCCAAGGCAAAACTGCTGAATCCCGCTGAAAAAGAAAAAAGCATTCTCGAAATCGCCTATGATGTCGGATTCTATTCAAAATCGGTTTTTAATACCGCATTCAAGAAATTCACCGGCATGACCCCTTCGGAATTCAAGCAAAAATATTTTCAATCATAATCAGCGGCATTTGCGGTTTTTCCATTTTTTCAGTCCCCGCTAGTAACATTTCTGAAACGAACCATTAGTCGCAGTGGGTTCGGAATTGCAATTTCGTACCCTTTCGGGGTTCTAAATTGCAATAACAGGCGATTCAGACCGATTTACAGGTTAATATAGTGGCGGATGCAAAAAATGAACAATCATCATTCAAGGAGGTCAACATGAAGAAAGCAACCTTATTCATGGCGATTTTAATTCTTATCTCGTTTCCGGTCATCTCCGCCAACCTGCAAAAGGAATTTACGGTCAGTGAGGGCCAGAAGCTTGATGTCAATTTGAAAACCGGCGGTTCCATAACCATTACCGGCTGGGAAAAGAAAATTCTTCAGGTCAATGTTATTTTTCGTAATGGAGATGAAAAGAGTTTCCCAATTGAAATGAAGCAAAGCGGAAACGTGGTCAGCATCGAATCCAAATTTGATCCGCTGGAGAATGATAAGTACCGAAGTCCGAAGCTGGAAATCTATCTCCCCTTTCGTTTCGATATGAAACTCAAAACCATGGGCGGAGAGATTTCACTCGATCACATCCAGGGTGACATAGAAGGAAAAACAATGGGTGGATCCCTCTGCCTGAGCCATCTCAAAGGTCATATTGACATGGTCACCATGGGCGGTAACATCAGTTTGAAAGAATCCGACATCGACGGCTCGCTAAAAACCATGGGCGGCCGGGTTCTGCTGGAAAACGTGGTCGGGGATATCAAAGGTTCCTCCATGGGCGGAAATGTGGTTTATAACAATGTCAAAACCAGGAAGGGAGAATCCACCGGAAAGGTGGTTAAAATAACCACCATGGGAGGTTCCATCAACGTGGATGAAGCCTTTGAAGGGGCTGACGTCCATACCATGGGCGGAAGAATCCACATCAAACATGCCAAAAAATTCGTCGAGGCAAAAACCATGGGCGGCGACATCAGAATAGACGAAATAGACGGATGGGTTAAGGCAACCACCATGGGCGGAAATATAGATGTCACCATGATCGGTAATCCGGATAAAGGAAAAAGAGATATTCAACTGACATCCATGGGCGGCGACATTACCCTGGAAATCCCCGCCGGCCTGTCGATGAATATCGATATCCAGCTGTCAACCACCAAAGGAAGCTGGAAAAATTATAAAATAACCAGCGATTTCGAACTTGATGTTCAAGAAACCAAAGAATGGGAAAACAGCCATGGCTTCCAGGGTGCCAAAATCATTGGCAAGGGAAAGACAAAGGATGGCAGAAATCTGGTAAAAATCAAAACCATCAATGGAAATATTGTCTTGAAAAAAATTAAATAATAAAGGAGAACAACATGAAAACAAATTCGGTTTTACGATTGTTGATGATCATTTTTTTGCTGCTGTTTATGGTGAATTCGGTCCAGGCGGAAAAAAAAGAGATCAGCAAGACATTTAAAAAAATGGACACGGTTGATATCCATACCGTCAGCGGGGACTGCATCATAAGAACTGAAAAAAGCAGCGAGATCAAGGTTCAGTTAGTTTATGATTATTCACCCGGCTGTTTCAACCCCGAATTCAGGGAAGAGGGCTCGACCCTGGTACTTGAGGAACATTTTTCCGGTTCCTGCTCCGGGTCATCCGTATGGAAACTGGTTGTACCCGAAACCACCCGGATAAAATTCAAATCCGCTTCCGGAGACTTTTCAGCCGATGGCCTGAAAGCAGATTTATCCGCCAGTACGGCATCGGGCGACTTCGAGATAGAAAATATCAGCGGTAACTGTTCGATCAGAAGCGCCAGTGGTGATATGGATGCCCGGAACATTCTGGGAAATTTCGAGGTAAAAACCGCCAGCGGAGATTTTGACATCGAAAATATTGAGGGAATCATTGATATTCGCACCGCCAGCGGGGACATCGATGCAAAAGAATTGAAAGGAAAAGACATATCGATCAAGGGTGCTTCCAGTGATATCGAATTAAAAGATTCGTCAGGCACTTTTTCCATAAAAACAGCCAGCGGTGATGTCCAGGTCAAGGATATCGTCATCAACGGAAACAGTGAATTCAAAACCGCATCCGGTGAAGTTCATGTCAAACTGGCCAGGAGTTCCGAATTCAACCTGACCTTGGCCACAGCATCCGGTGATGCAGTCCTGGATTATGGCGGAAACCCGATTTTCGGTTATTTCGAATTTACCGCCAAGGAAGATGACGGACGGATTGAATCACCCTTCAAATTTGACAAGGAAGAAGCCATCTATAATTACGGGCAGAAATACCTCAAAAAATCATTTACCCGCAAAAGCGGAAAACCGGTAATTCTGATCAAGACCGCCTCAGGAAAAGCGGCACTCGAAGAATAACACCCCATTAAACCAACCATAAAAAAAGGGGACGCCACACCGCGTCCCCTTTTTTTATGCTTGCGTTAATTTTGATCCGAGTCATCAGCATCATGATCTCATGATTCAATGTTCACGACTCGATAATCTGTTTTTATTCCCGATTTTTATTAATGTGGCCAAAGGCCATCCGGGCTTACAAATGAATGACAATTCCCAGTCGCAGGCTTCTGGGAATGGCCAGTTCCATGGCATCCCGGCTGCCTCCGGAAAACACGTATTCCGACAACTCATAGCCTACATCCAGAATATTAAAGAATGCCAGATTCAGGCAGGCATCTTTATTGAACAGCTGGAATTGATAATTAAATTGAATACTGATGTCAGAGAGATAATCTTCTCGGGGGCCCCCTTTTACCCCCCGGGAATCCTCAGCTTTTATGGTCCGGTAATAAAATACCCATTGACCGTTATCATAGTCGGAACTGATAAAAGCAAATGGATTCCCGTCCCGGTATTTCAGGGATATGCCGGCAAATAGATTTTTCAATATGTAAAAACCAAAAAAAACCTTTCCCACAAACGCCCGGTCCCCGTCAAGACGACCGTACCCGTTAATCCAGGAATTTGGATCGGCCTGGGATTCATCGATAACACCGATGTCATTTGTACCCGCTCCGTTTCCAAACGCCGTTGTCCCCATTCCGATATGAGCCATGAAGGAAAAAGAAAAAAACCATCTGCCCTTGACTCCCCCCTGGAGATTCAGAAGCAACTGGGCGTAAAACGGGTCATCATCAAAATCCTGATTCCCCAGAATGTAGTGCTGAAAAGGGCGGTCATAGAAGTAAAGATCATATCCTTCACGGGAATCGAAAAATCCGTATTCCCGGTCGAATCTGACCCAGAAATTATCGGTAATTTTTTTATAAATTCCCTTTATATTCAGGTTCCAATTCCTGGAGAGCCGGGTAGATATATCGAGTAAAAAACGATTCTTGCAGGGGCGGGATATGTTTTCATCCAGGTAATGAAATTGTCCGCCGCTATAGCCGTATACCGGACCCTCTTCACCGGCCTGGTAATTTAAATCATGATTCAAGTCCTCCCAGTAATAAATGGAGGCGGAAGGGCGGCCAGTTTCCAGGAACATGTTGACATTTTCTCTCAGGTCATAGGGTATCCGGCCGTAGGCGATAAAAATCCGGGGATTTTTATTTTTGAATAGGATTAATCCGGCATCGAAAGCGGGAGTCCAAAAACTGAGGTTATTGGCTTCGGAATCGAAACTCAGGCTGCTGTGATTCAACCACAATTTGGCGGTTAGCGAAATATCCCGGGAAATTTCCATTGACAACGAAATTCCCATATTGGAAGCCAAGTTTGAATGATCATAGGAATTACCGGGTTCCCACAAAAAAACCAGGTATGGCTGACCGTCATAAAAAATGGCATTATGGCTGTGTGTCTGCTCATCCCCGCTCAAGGCCGTATAACTGAAATCAAAATAAGGTTTCATTTCCAGGTTTTCGGAGATGAATGAAAGCTTCAGCGGAACATCCATTTCAATATTCAGGGCATTGGCGGAAAAAACTCCCATTTTACCGAAAGACAGGAATCCTTCCCCGTCATTGTCCTTCAGGTCCTTGAAAAAATCAGGGGTAGCGGAATCCAGATTTTCATGCTCGTTTAAAAACGACATCATGATATTAAAAGCTTTCTTTTGCAGGCGAAATCCGCCGAAAAAGCTGTATTTTTCTTTTTCAAATGTTTCCTGGGGGTAACGACCCAGTTCGGCATCCAGATTGCCGCGGCTCTGGTAATTGGCCACGGCAACGATTTCCATGAGGCCCTGATTCATTTTTTTTTGATACCGGGAATAAAGGGTCAGTGCTTTTAAGGATTCTTCGAAAGTCTGGTTAAATTCATTGAAATCATTGAACTGTCGATGGATATCATAATAATTAAACGCCACCATCAGCGATGATTTCCCGAAATTTTTACAGAAACCGCTATCGACAAAAAAATTGGACAGGATCTTTCTCCTTTCCGAATAAAGATGGTCATCCCGTTCGGAAGCGGGATTGGTGGTAAAGAAGGATGCCCAGGGTGAATATCCGCCCAGATCGGAATAAACGGAAGAAAGCATCAGGGTTGAATGGGATTGCTCCGGTTCCCGGGTCAGGAAATGAAAACCATTGGAAACCGATAGAGGCGATTCCCCCTGCAGGAGAAAACCCCGCGAAGAGGAAAATGGCAGGGAAAAGGCCGGTGAGCCCTCATCCAGATTGGAATTTATCCTGAAATCATCCAAATACCAATTAAACTGAATATAGGAGTCGCCCTCAAAATAAACTTTCGGATTATCCAGGAAGGCGAACCCGTTGTTCTCCTCGATGAGGAATGTGGTATCGGGCGCATAATTCTCAAGGAATGTGGTGTAGAAAAATCCACCCGGAAGGGTATTCTGGAGATAACTGCTGAAAAAAAAGGAATCCTCATCATGATCAAACACCGAGGCGAAAGTCATGGCCGCCAGACAAAACAAAACCAGGAAAATAAGGGCTTTTAATTTCTCCATATTAAATTCCTTCTATAGTTCGACCATTATACTCAGTGCCATCTGTTGTGAATCCGCAAGCGGCAACACCAGCCATTTCCAGCGCCGTTTCCTGGTCACGAATTTTCCGATTGCATAACCGAGCGCAGCCCCCAGAAACACATCCGAGAGCCAGTGTGTATCCTCGGTAACCCGGGATAACCCGACCATGGTCGCCAGTGAATAGCACAGAATCGGAACCACAACCGTGTCTTTGTACATTTCTGCGATCACGGTCGCCGTTCCCCAGGCGGTAATGGTATGACCGGAAGGAAATGCATCATATTTTGAGATATCCTCGGTATACCGCTTGAAGAAACCGGAAGGGCCATACCAGTGATCCGTTCCGTTTCCATAGGAAGGCCTCTGCCTTCCGGACAGATGCTTTCCCAGTTGAACCACAAATCCGGTATGGATAAACGTCATGAGCAGCAACCTGGCGGTATCTTTTGCTTTGCCATCCCTGAAGATGAGCCCGCCCAGATAGAAACCGCCGGCAATGCCCAGATTCGCGAATCCGTCCCCCAGCTGGGTGACCACCGGACTGACCTTATCCACCCATTCGTGCCGGTTCTGGTAATCTTTGAAGTTCTGGTAAATGGCCTCATCATTGGCTATCAAAATTCCAGTAATCAGGGACACTCCTCCCCATAACAGCACATTGGTTGCACTCATCCTGAGCGGTGAAGTCAGGATTTCGGCTTCATCTTTAATCAAGGCCTTGAAAAAAGGGTCTTGCTTCTCCTGTTGCCCCGCTTCGGACCTTTTGGCGGCTTTTTCCTGACTTTCCGGATCCTCTTTTGCTTCATTGGTCCCGGCTCCGGGAATCAGGGTATGAAAACTGAATAAAAAGAACAGCATAATGATTAAAAACTTTCTTGACTTCATGGTGAATTTCATCATATAAAAAAACCGGATTTCTGTCAAACCGCCGCAGATTCCCGATTATCAACCGCTTGAAAAAAAAATCAAATCAGCCCGCGAATTATTTTAAAAACAAGCGAAATGTCCGTGAACTCCGGTTGCCGCCAAAATCTTTTACATCCACCCGCAGCAGGTTTTCACCGGTTTTCAGGAAACCGAGATCCCGGATCTGAACCTGACGCCAATCCGGATCATACTCGCAATCCGGGATTTTATTCCGGTTGACCCAAACTTCCAGACTGTTATCATCGACTCCCTTCCCCTGGTCGGTAATGATGACGGTTATTTTCCCGATACGGGTTCTAAATACCGACCCGGGTTTGGCCATGCTGATTACCGGTGGAAAAACATCCCGCATCAGGGCAAAGGTTCCCGAGGAAATCAACCGGGATTCAAACCGGCGCTTTTCTGGATCATAGGACGTTGAAACATATCTCCAACGCTTCCGGCCGTAATTATATCTGAATATTCCGACCTGCTGGGGGTCAGGCAGGTCTTTTTTAAAGCTGTATACCACAGCATCCAGGAAAGGAAAATGATAGGGAGCCAGGGAAATCTGCCTGGATTCAACCGGAAAAGGCGAGTTAAAATTTCTGGTTTCAAACACCAGGACTTTCGGCTCTCGTACCGTCCCGGATGCGAATGAAGCGGTAAATTCCCCGTCAACAAAGCGTTGTTCGATTCCCATGAGCAGATGAATGATTTGCAATTTTTTGGGTTCATCGGGCCAAAGCGGCCGGTTTTTTTTATCAATAAATTTGAGTTGGATATCATTTTCAATCCCGGACGGCCGAAAACAGAAAAACGTAAAATCCTTCCCGTCAACCGCAGAAACCGAATGAAGCATCCCGCCCTGAATCACCTCCAGGGCCAAGCCTGCCGGGGGGGAGTCATTTTTATCTATTTTGATAAATATGAGATCCCGATTGGCGAAAGCCCGGAAATGAATATCCGGGGAAAGAACCGGATCGTCCTCATTCAGCGCGACCTTTTTGATGTCATATTCAATTCCGTGCCTCACAAAGGAAAATTCCATGTTCCGTACCCTATCGCTGCTGACACCTTCCAGAACCAGTTTACCATTCTCCTTGACCATGGTTTGATTGAGTTCTCCGGTATACAACAGGTGATGGTATTCATCCAGAAGCCGAATCAGGATTTTATCAGCCATGGCCGCCGAGAGGTTCAAGACATTCAGGGTCAATCTTTTCGGTTCACAAAAAATATCGGAAAATTCCACAACCGGCTTTTCAACCTTGCAAAGGGAAAAAAGTCCGGTCGAAACGTTGCCGAAATTATCCGACACCTGGACCTTGCATTCATGATCTCCCGGCGCCAGTCCATCAAAAACATCGTCCATATCAGTTTTTCCCCTCTCCAGGGCAAAACCGGTCTGGGAAAAAATATTAAAGAAAAAATTTCCCGGATTGGAATACTCCATATCATAAACAAAGCCCAATTGGTTGTTATCCTCCCAGGTGAACCGATCAAATCTCAGGCCATACAGCTTGACGCCATCGATAAAAAATGAAATTTCATAGGGGGCCACAAATTTCCCCGAATCCGAAATATCACGGGTATTTAAAATCAGGTCAAATTCTCCGTATGTAACCACCGGCGTTTGCAACCGATATAGCGATGGGCTGACTCTGTTAAATGGAATCAGGCATTCACCCAATTTCCCGTTAATCAACGCCTGGGATTTGTTTCTGAGAATCAATGTCCTTATCACCGGAAAACGGGAATCGCGGGAGGGAAACTTGACCAGTTTAAACGGATTTATAGCCTGATTGTTCTTATCCCTGATCTCAAGGTGCAGGTGCGGAAAACCGTACCCGGTCTCACCCGAAAAAGC
>CAZOWT010000066.1:0-13663 GCA_964583345.1 uncultured Clostridia bacterium | reverse complement strand
ATCGCTGGAAAAAAATTTGAATTTTGCTGAAATCCGGCCGGTTATTGAGGCGGAAATATCCGAATATCGGGAAAAAATTGAAAATTTTTTGCTCTATTAATGAAACGGGTTGCATGGTTTAAAAACCTGAAGCATGTCAGAAAAAAATAGCATGGAAATCGGAAGTGAATTGAGGCGCCGCTTCCTGGAACTGGGATTGTTTCGTCCCCTGCGGGAGTTCCGTTATGAAACCGGACAGGAATTGACCTATAAAATAACCGCTGTGGAAAATCAGAACCGGGCATCTGTCAGGCTCAGGGTGGAAGGATTTGCCGGTGGCGGGTTTGCCGGCCAGGTTTATCGGGTCAGGTTGATGGAAATGTCACCCGGATCCGGTCCGGTCGGATCACTGGCCGTGAATCGGGTATATGCCATTAAGATATTTGTTCCCCCCTCCGGTTTGAGGAGAATCTTTCGAAACCTGCTTTACCGGATTGGATTCCAGGGGCCCTTTCCATATCAGGTTAATTCCGACGCGGTGCGGGCCGGTGCAATCTGGCAGAAATTTATCCGGCGGGCAGCCGGGGACCGTTTCGGTGGCCGGAACTCGGTCAATGATGTTCAAGCGCTTTTTATCGATTACCGTCTGGGAAGTTGTGGGGAAATCAGTGATTGGGTTGACGGCCGGAACTGGAGACTGGAAGTGGATGAAAACCTGGACATGCTCAAACGATTTTTGTCCGGGAAAACGGTTGCTGCTGACAAACTGGGTTCCCCCGAATATCGTTCTAAAAGAAAATTTATGGCTGATTTTGTCCGCTTGCTTCACGACCTGGGCGCGGACGAGTTTGCCCGGCAATATGAATGGTGGACATGCAAGAGCCAGCCCAATTGCCTGAAAAAGTCGGATACGGAACCGCATCCGCAAGAAGGTCTGGTCGCCGTCGATTTCCGGGCCGGCCTGGTGTTGCTTCCCTTTCTGCCCATGAGCCCGGTGGATTTTAAACTGATATTAAAAGGACTCTTCAGGGGCAGGATGGTTCAGTTTGATCGGGGTAACCTTAATAAACTGGAGTGTTATTTGAAAAACCACCCGTCAGTTTTTCGGGGAATGGAGAACCTGCTGAATGATTTAAAAAAGCATGAGAATATTTATAGAAATTCTGTTCCTCATATTACCGGTCACGGTTTTCGACTTCTGGGCAGCAGAAAACTCTGGCGCACCATTTTTAACAGTTCAAGAAACGGCTGGAGAATCCGGAACCTGATCGACGAACGGTTCAAAGGAAAACTCGAGAGGAGTAATTTGCGAACGCTGTTTTTTTATTTATTGGGCGTAATTCCGTTCCTGGGACGACCGTTGCGAAAATGGTGGGGTCATCATGAGTGGCGGAAACACTATCATCATTTGATCACATTACCCTCGTATTTTGCCAGAGCAATAAAGGGGAAATGTCTGGAAAAAGGGATTCGCTGGCAACAGGATGGCAGGCTTTCCCCGGCCAAAACTTTGCGGATTGCAGACTCGGTGGGGAAATGTCTGGTTCATACGTTGTTGTCGATATTTCCGGCCGGATTGCACCGCTTTTTCTCCGATGCAAAATATTTCAGGGAACGTTTGTTCACTATTTTTGTCCGCCCGCTAAAATTATATTTCAATGAAGAATTGCGGGAACAGTGGCTGATGGAGATGCTTGCCGAAGGCAGGGAAAGGCAGATTCTCAGCCATGATGACGCCCGGATGATACAGTCCCAATTGAAGGAACCTTTTATCCAAAAATACCTGAAGAGCCTGGCGGTTCATATCTGTACCCTGCCCGTTACCCAGATTGTTTCAATTACGGTCAGCTGGATTTATGTAAACCTGCATCCGGAATTATCCACTCCTCAGGCCCTGGCAGCGGTGGCCGCCATTCTGGTTTTGTTTCAAATCACGCCGATTTCACCCGGGTCTATGGTTCGCGGCCTCTATGTTTTGTTCCTGGTTGTCCGGGAAAGAAATTTCAAGGATTACAACATTGCTATTTTCTTAAGTTTTTTTAAATATATCGGCTACCTGGCCTTTCCCATTCAGATGACCTATCGTTATCCTGCCCTGGCCAGATTCATGGCCGGATACTGGTCAACCGAAGCCGTGCACCACATCCCGGTCTTCGGGGAAAAAGGCGCTCTGCTGGAGCACTGGGTTTTTAATTTGTTTTATAACTGGCCGCTGACCATACGACGCCGACTGCGAAAAAGAACTCAAATGAGGGCGCATCTGAGCCCGAGGTACTGGCACACAGTGATGATTGCCCTTTTCGGTGCCCTGCTGCTCGGTCTGGGAGATTTATGGTTCCTGAGGGTTACCGGTATTCCGCCGGGATTGAAGGATTCCTGGTGGCTGGTTATCCTGGTGCCGTTTCTCAGTGGCGTAGCTGTCACCCTGGGAAGCGGTGGCGCCAGATGGTCCGGCCGCATCATTTCCGCGCTCGTTTGCGGAATATTAATGGGGATATCATACGCCGTGGTATCAACTTTTATCGATTTCTCCGGTTCTTTTCCGGTGGGGGATATGGTTCGGCGTGGGTTATGGAGTTTGTTCGGTTTTTCAATTCTGGTCACGGCCGGGGCGCTGTTTACCGAACTCTGGCTGCCTGACCCGGATTTGAAGAAACTGTGATTTTCGTAACTTTTATTTTTTAGCCTCGACTTTTTCCTTGATGGATTTCAATATGGGTTGCAGTTTTTCTTGAATTTCATTCAGATGGGTTTCGCTGTCCGCCTCGTAACGGAGAACCAGGGATGGCTGGGTGTTTGAAGCCCTGACCAGTGCCCAGCCATGAAGAAATTTTATTCTGGCGCCGTCGATTTCAATCACATGATGGTTTTTTTTAAAATAATCCGTGATCTGCCTCACAATTTCGAACTTTGCCTCTTCCGTGGTATCGACTCTGATTTCAGGGGTGTTGATTGCCCGGGGAATATCCTGAATAATTTCAGTCAATGATTTTTTCGACTGGGAAAGAATTTCCAGTAATCTCGCCCCGGCATATACCGCATCATCAAAACCAAACCACCGGTCATTGAAAAAAATGTGGCCGCTCATTTCTCCGGCGAATATGGCATTTTCCTGGAATATTTTTTTTTTGATCAGGGAATGTCCGGTTTTCCACATGATGGGAATACCGCCGTATTTCCTGATTTCCTCATACAGGACTTCCGATGCCTTGACCTCTGAAATGATTTTCCGACCCGGATTCTTGGCCAGAATATCCCGGGCAAAGATAATCATCAACTGGTCGCCCCAGATAATGGTACCGTTCGGATCGACCACTCCGATTCTGTCCGCATCACCGTCAAAGGCAATCCCTATATCTGCGCCGGTTTGCTTCACTTTTTCGATGAGATCCCGGAGGTTGGCCTCTTTTGTGGGGTCAGGATGGTGGTTGGGGAATGATCCGTCGACCTCGCAGAACAGGTCGATCACATCGGCATTCAGTTTCCGGTACAGGGGAAGAGCGGTTATCCCGCCGGTTCCGTTTCCGCCATCAACCACAACCTTTATCTTCTTTTCCAGGCGGATGTCCCGGAGAATGGTCTGCAAATAATCGGAAATGATATCCAATGACTCTACCGACCCGTATTTTTGAGCCGGAAAGTTCTGACTGCTGGCAATATCGTAGATTTCTCTGATCTGAGCGCCGGATTGGGCCTCTTTCCCCACCAGCGCTTTGAATCCATTGTATTCGGGGGGATTGTGTGAAGCCGTGATGATGATTCCCCCGCCCAGATTCAATTGGAAAACCGCATAGTACAGCACCGGCGTGGGCACCAGTCCGATATCCAATATGTTTAGGCCGTACCGGGCCAGGGTGGAGACAACTATATCTTTTATTCTTTTTGAACTGGGCCTCCCATCCATACCCACGGCAATCTTTTTTTTTTGCTCCCGCAAAAACACGGTGGCAAAAGCCGAGGCGATTCTTTCCACCACGTCATCCTGGAGCTGGGAATCGACAAGTCCACGTATATCGTACTCTCTGAAGATGGATTCCTCAATGGGATTCATTTTTCCTCCTTGATTAAAAGATAAAATTATACCCGAACATTCGAAGAAAGACAATTTTCTCCGGTTTTACCGGAAACAAAATATTGACGGATTTGAAAATTTGGATTGACAGGAAACCGGATTTGGTGTATACAACCACTCATGGATTTAAAAATAGGATCTGTTATTTTCGGTCGATCGATAGATGCCTATTTTTACAATTGGATCTGGTGGGCGGATTTCTCCGCCCGATAAAACTATACCCCCATATTTTTTTTCAATACCCGGGAAAAATGATACTCCATGGTATCTGATTTCCGGCCATCAATAAAAAATTCAAGGAGGAAACATGAAAAAATTCGATAGCAGAGATTTATCCTATCTGCCGGATAGTTTTTACAACATAAAAAGTGATTTGAATGGATTGCCCAATCCCCCCCTCAATCCCCTGACCCGCGAACCTCTTCACCCTTCAGAACTGGAAGCAATTTTCCCGAAGAGTTTGATTGAACATGAAATCGCCATGGAAAGGTTTATTCCCATTCCCCGGCCGGTCAGAGAAGCCTTTATGCAATATCGGCCGTCCCCGCTCATCTATGCATCCGGTTTGAAGAAATATCTCGATACGCCGGCCCACATATTTTATAAATATGAGGGAACCGGACCCACCGGAAGCCACAAGAGCAATACGGCAATCGTACAGGCTTACCTGGCGAAAAATGATGGCATAAAATCGCTGAGTACCGAGACCGGAGCCGGCCAATGGGGTTCGGCCCTGTCCTGCGCCTGTTCGCAGTTTGGTCTGGACCTTCAGGTGTTTATGGTTCGCATCAGTTGCCGTCAGAAGCCCGGACGCCGTGTTTTGATGGATTTGTTCGGGGCTTCGGTCT
The DNA here is from genome assembly GCA_964583345.1 of uncultured Clostridia bacterium. Classification (GTDB taxonomy): domain Bacteria; phylum Acidobacteriota; class Aminicenantia; order UBA2199; family UBA2199; genus CAZOWT01. The sequence goes on along the minus strand of CAZOWT010000066.1, from coordinate 8,764 downwards.
ACGAAAGTCCCAGCGACAGAACCGAGTCGGGCAAGAAATTTCTGGTTTCTGACAGCGATCACCCGGGCAGTCTGGGGATTGCGATTGCCGAGGCGGTGGAGGTTTGCCTGAAAAATCCCGAGATAAAATATTCTCTGGGTTCAGTCCTGGACAGCGTCCTGATGCATCAAACCGTTATCGGACTGGAAGCAGAGAAACAAATGGTGGAGTTTGGTTTTGAACCGGATATCATTATCGGCTGTGTGGGAGGCGGGTCAAATTTCGCCGGACTGGGTTTCCCTTTTATGGGAAAAGTTTTAACCCGGGGGAAAAACATCCGTTTTATTGCCGTCGAGCCGGAGTTATGCCCGACCTTGACGCAGGGAAAACTTCAGTATGATCATGGAGACAGCGCCGGCCTTACCCCGCTTTTATATATGTACAGCCTGGGTATGGACTTCATTCCGCCGCCGATTCATGCCGGCGGACTCCGTTATCACGGAATGGCCCCGCTGATCAGTCACCTGGTCAATCAGGGATATATTGAAAGTGTGAGTTTTAAGCAGGATAAGGTTTTTGAATCCGGAAAAATATTCTTGAAAACCGAGGGCATACTTCCGGCTCCGGAATCTGCCCATGCAATTGCCGCGGTTATTGAAGAGGCTTTAAAATTGAAAGAGGAAGGACGGGAAAAGATTATTCTGTTTAACCTTTCGGGTCATGGTTTTCTCGATATCTCCGCCTATGACCGGCAGCAGGCTGTCAATTAACTTCGGTAGTTGGGTTGATAAAAGGGGGGCAGGGTTACCTGTCCCCCTTTTTTTTACCATAAACGTGGAAGATCCCGGCCGCTTCGGACAATATTGTCTTTTGTGCGAATTAATAATATAATATAAAAAATGTTGAACCTGCGGAAGAAGATAGATCTGTTTATTGTGTCACTGTTTGTTCTTATTGTTCTGTCCTATGTTTTTTTCAGATCCCTTTTTACTTTTTTTTTATGGATTTTTGCGGGGGTTCTCTTCATCCGCATTTTGCTTTTTCTAAAAAGAAAAATATTATGGAAGACCAGAAACCGGTTTATTTTTTCGGGATTGTTTTTTGTTATTACTCCCATTGTTCTCATCTCTATTTTCTTTTTGTTTGTGGTTTACATTATCATTGCCCAGTACGGGGTGATTATTGTTGATAATTTGATCAAACGGCAGGTCGCCCAGCTTGAGAGCAGCGCGGAACGATTTTTGATACTGAACAATGCCGATGAGATGGCTTTCCGGGCAGAACAATTGACCAGATTGAAGCCAAAGAATCTGGTGCTGATATTGGTTAAAGAAGATGAGAGGGTTTACCGTCCTTTTTTTTCTTATCCGGATAAATTCGATTTTAAAAGAATGGATGCAAATCAATTTTCCGGATACTTCAAGGTTAACAATATTTTTTATCTGGGCGTACTGAAAAAACGGGGGAATTATGCCATACTCATTTCTTCAAAGGTTGACCAGGATTTCCTGGATCAGTTGTCCACCATCAGTGATTTCAAAATAAAGTTTGTTGAATATGAGCGGTCTCTTGGCGCCGGGCCGCAGACCGATGAAATCACCAGGATGGCTGCCGGAGAAAAGGAAACCCTTTTTTTGCCATGGCCGTATAAATTCAAATTCATTGATTTTGATAACCACGCTTCAGAGGATATGCCTGAAAAGGAACATATTTATTGGTTGTTGATCGATTATGATAAAATATTCCTGAAGATCAAGGGGGTTGATACCCATTCGGTACAGATCAACATCCAAAAATTTCTTTATTTTCTGATCGGACTTTTTGCCACATTTATCGTGATTTCATTTTTTATTGGATTCAGAATTATCCGGGTGATTACCAAATCCATTAACCTGCTCACCCGGGGTACCCAAAAAATCAGGAAAGGGGATTTTTCCTTCAGAATAAAAATCAAATCAGGCGACCAACTCCAGTATCTGGCTGAATCCTTTAATGAAATGGCGTCCGGCATTAAACGGTTGCTGATAGAAGAGAAGGAAAAGCAGAGATTGGAGGAGGAATTGAGAATTGCCCGCAGTATCCAGTTAAAATTGCTCCCCGAAGAAAACCTGGAAACGGCTGAATTTCAGATCGCTGCGGTCAATATCCCGGCAGAAGAGATTGCCGGGGATTATTTCGACTATTTTTACGGGGAATCCCGTTACCTGTACATACTGGTGGCGGATGTTTCCGGCAAGGGCACATCGGCTGCTTTTTACATGGCCGAATTGAAGGGCATCGTCAATTACCTGCAGAAGAATGAGATCTCTCCGGCCGATTTAATAACCGAATGCCATAACAGCCTGAGTCATTCGTTTGACAAATCAACATTTGTCACCATTAATATTGCCCAATTTATCATTCCGAAAAAAAAGTTCGTTCTGTGCCGGGCCGGGCATACACCGGCCATATATTTCGACGGGAAGAAGAAAAAATGTTTTACCTTGAACCCTGAGGGCAATGCCATCGGCCTGCCTAATTTTTCCCGGAAAAATATCAAAGAGATTGAAGTGAGGTATCGACCCGGTGATATTTTGTTCCTTTTTTCCGATGGCCTGTCGGAAATTATGAACGAGTCGGATGAGATGCTGGGTGTTGAAAATCTAAAAAAACTGCTCGAGGAAAACCATCAGTTGGATGCCGGGTCCATCAAACAGAAAATCCTGGATTTCAGCATTGAATTTTCAGCATCGAATGTCAACAGCGATGATTTAACCTTTATCATTCTTAAAGTGAAATGATCGAAGAACTGGAAAGGAAGTTAAATTATCATTTTCGGAACAAGGAATACCTGAGGAATGCCCTGATCCACAAATCGTATAATGAAGGAATAAGCAAGGATCTGATCAATAATGAAAAACTGGAGTTTCTGGGAGATTCCGTAATCAATCTGGTCGTAACCGACCTGTTGTTTAAAAAGCTGAAGAAATCAAATGAGGGAGACCTATCCAAACTGAAAGCCCATCTTGTTTCCACCAGTTTTCTTTATGAGATCGCAAAATCAATCGATTTGAATGGGTATGTGTTGCTGGGGAAGGGAGAGGAGAAGAATGGGGGGAGGAAAAATAAAAAGATTATATCTTCGCTGTTGGAAGCGGTAGTCGGGGCAATTTATGTTGATTCCAGCTTCCGGATTGCATCATCTGTTATCGTCCCCTTCTTTAAAGATTTTCTGCAGAACCTGACGGAGAAAGATGTAAAAATAAACGACTATAAGTCGGAACTGCAGGAAATTGTGCAGAAACATAAAAATTTATTGCCGGTCTATGAAATTCTGGATGAATCCGGCAAATCGCCTCACATGGTGTTCACCGCTGCAATTTATATGGAAAATGTTGAAATCGGAAGGGGTACTGGCAAGAGCAAAAGACAGGCTGAACAGAATGCGGCTCTCGATGCGCTGGAAAAGATTGATGAATTTATCAATTATGAAAAACTATCAGAAGTCTTTTTCCTGAAGAATGATTAGGCTGTTTTTTTGTTGAAATGACCGGCACTCAGGTGAGAGCTAAGGAGTTCGGAGATGATAAGATTAATCAGGGCTGACGGGGTTGAAATATTGTTGAATGTAGATATGATTAAATCAATAGAAGCCTATCCCGAAACCACGATCATCCTGACCAATGGAGAGAAACTGGTGGTAAAAAATCATCCCGGTGATATTACCGAAAAAATCAAGGCATACCAAATCGGGAGTGATGAAAGCGAAGGGGAAGAATCAGATGAAAACGGTGAAAAATAAGCTGAACAAATCATTTTACCATCCGGAATGGCCGCCTTCCGGATAAAATGTTTGGTCTTGATTTTTCGCAGTCAGTGAAGTAAAATTTTTCCATGAAAGATTTCTACCAGCTCCTGGGGATCAGCCGAAACGCATCCCTTACCGAGATCAAGAAAGCCTACCGCAAAATGGCTCGGAAATACCATCCGGATCTCAACCCGGGAGATAAAAATGCTGAAAAACAATTCAAGGAGATGACCGAAGCCTATGAAGTTCTAAAGGATCCCAAAAAAAGAAAACAGTATGATACTTTCGGCACGGTCGGCGGGGGATTCCGGGATCCCCGGAAACATTCAAATTTTGAAGGATTTGATTTTACTTCATCCGGGCCACATTCCTTTGGCGATATATTTGAAACCATATTCGGAGGTGCCGGTGACTTTAAAACCCGGACCAGATCCCAGAAAAACCGTCCCCAAAGGGGAGAGGACCTTCACTATTCGATGAACTTGAGTTTTATCGATGCTGCCAGGGGGATCGAAACTCCAATTCAAATTGTCCGGAAGGAGGCCTGTTCCAATTGCAAGGGAAAGGGTACCCAACCCGGTTCTGCCAAAACCACTTGCCCTGTCTGCAATGGAAGCGGTCGAATTCAAAAACAGACCGGATTTATGAAATTTGCTACCGGTTGTCCCAATTGCAACGGGACGGGATTCCTCGCCGGCAATTCCTGCCGGTCATGCGGAGGTGATGGTCGGCAGGACAAGGTGACCAAAATTAAGGTTAAAATTCCAGCCGGGGTGGATAACCAGTCCCGGGTAAGAATAAAGGAAAAGGGGAATGCCGGACTGTTCGGGGGGCCGGCCGGAGATTTAATCATAACCATCAATGTAACGCCCCACAAATTTTTTAAGCGGGAAGGCTCAAACTTGGAAATCACCCTGCCGATCACTTTCTCTGAATCCGCGCTGGGCGCCAAGGTCAAGGTTCCCACCTTGGAGGATGAAACCGTTCTCAGGATACCTCCTTCTATAGATTCCGGCAGAAAATTGAGATTGAAAGGCAAGGGTATTATCAACCCGAAAACAAAAAGCAAGGGTGATATGATTGTTGAGATTAAAATTGTCCCCCCTTCCATAAAGGATATCGAAGTCCGCGATTTGCTCAAAAAAATAGAAACCATCGCTCCCTACAATCCCCGAAAAGGATTTGGCGAATGAAAGAAAAGACCTATTTGATTTCGGCAGTTGCCTCAAAATACAATATTCATCCCCAGACCCTGAGGTTGTATGAACGGGAAGGTTTGCTGATTCCCAGCCGTACCAAGGGGAATACCCGGGTCTACCGGGAAGCTGACTTGAAAAAATTGGAACTGATTCTCAACCTTTCCAGAGAAATGGGAGTCAATCTGGCAGGGATTGAGATTATTTTGAACATGAAGGAAAAGATGGAATCCATGCAGGAGGAATTCGCCAAATTTGTCGAGGAATTGAAAAAAGAATTTGCCGGCAAGGAAAATATTTTCGAAGAAAAAAAGAATTCTATCGTAAAATTCTCACCCTCAAATGTCATTATTTTCAGAGATGAAAAGAAGCAGCAATAAAGATTCACTGAACTCGTTGAATTTGTATTTTCAAAAGGTAAAAAATATATCCATCCTGAGTCCGGAGGAAGAAAAGGAACTCATTAAAAAGGCCAAGGCGGGGGATGAAGACGCTTTCAAAAAAATCATTATTGCCAACCAGAAATTGGTGGTCAAAGAGGCTTTGAAGTATTATTTCAAGGGAGATAATCTGCTGGACCTGATCAATGAAGGAAACAAGGGATTGATTGAAGCATTGAAACGATTTGATGTCCGGAGGGATAACCGTTTTTACACCTATGCGCTATGGTGGGTGAGGAGTGAAATCCGGCGATATTTATCCAAGAACCAGAATATTATTTCCTTTCCCGATATTTTTTACAATGATTATCTGAATTTTAAAAAAGTCTATTTTAAACTGACTAAAAAATTAAACCGCAAACCGAATGAAAGCGAACTGGCCGAAGATTTAAATATCCCGGAGAAAAAAGTAAAGGTGATGCTTTCGGTACCCGATGAGATTATTTCCCTGGATAAAGGGGTGGCGGAAGGGCGGTATCCCAACCTGTCCACCTTCTTGCCGGATGATTCTGCCGATGACCCCCAGAAAATCATGCTGGGGATCTCCATGAATGATATCATCCGGGAAGATATTGAGGAATTGACGGATAAAGAGGCCCGGGTAATAAAAATGCGGTTCGGTTTCAATAAAGAAGATCCGATGAAACTGAGAGAGATTGCCAAGATCATGAAAATGAGTCCGGAAGGCGTCCGCAGAATCGAGATGAAGGCCCTTTCGAAATTGAAGAGAAAACTGATGAAAAAAGGCATATACGGGGTATTGAATTGAGCGCTGATTTGTGTAAAAAATGTAACAATACCGGGTGGGTGATCCGGATCCGGGATGGCGAGGAATTCGCCAGCCGCTGTGACTGCCAAAAACGCGACTGGGTAATCACCCGGGGTGAAAAAGCCAATATCCCCATTAAATTCCTCGGCTCCGAACTGGATTGGACATTCCAGCCCGATCCCCGGAATCCCTCGCAAAAAAGGGTAAAAGAGGTCATAAAAAAATTCATAAAAGATTATCCCGCGGTTGATGAGGGACTTCTCCTGCAGGGGGCTATCGGGCTGGGGAAAACCAGCCTTCTCTGTTGTATCGGCACTGAACTCATCCAGAAAAAAAATGCCGATGTCTATTATATAGACTGGAATGACCTGGTCCGGGAAATGAAGACGGGCGAGGACCATTCCAGCCGGGATTTCAATGCCATCAATAATTTAATGACCAGACTGGTAGCGGTTGATCTGCTTCTTTTCGACGAGATCGGGGCATCAAAGGTGAGTCCCTGGGTATATGACAACATCTATTTCATGATCAACAAAAGGTACAACAACAAAAAAATCACGGTTTGCGCCACCAACTTCTATGATACCCCTGCGGATGGGAATGAATCGCTGACCCAGAGAATCGGGGATCGGATCCGAAGCAGGTTGTATGAAATGACAAAGGTTGTCGAGATCAAGGGGATTGATTTCAGGCAGCACCATTTGAGAGGAGACTGACATGAATGAAGACATCACTTTCATTAACGAAAAGGTGAAGGAAGAGAGCGAGATTGTGGGGAAAATCCTGTCCGAAATGGGGAAAGTGATTGTGGGCCAGCGGGCCCTGCTGGAACGAATGATTATCGCCCTGATCACATCCGGCCATATTCTTCTGGAAGGTGTCCCCGGACTGGCCAAAACACTCTCGATAAAAACCATGTCAAAGGTTCTGGATTTAAATTTCAGCAGAATTCAATTCACACCGGATTTGCTCCCCGCTGATTTGACCGGAACGCTGGTTTTCAATCCCAAAAATGCTGATTTTTATACCCGAAAGGGACCCATATTCACGAACCTGCTGCTGGCTGATGAAATCAACCGGGCCCCGGCCAAGGTCCAGAGCGCACTGCTTGAGGCCATGCAGGAACTGCAGGTTACCATCGGGGAAAAAAGCCATGAAATCGAGAAACCCTTTCTGGTGATGGCCACCCAGAACCCGATAGAGCAGGAGGGGACCTATCCCCTTCCCGAGGCCCAGATAGACCGTTTTCTGCTGAAGGTTAAAATCACCTATCCCTCGAAAGAGGAAGAAAAAGATATCGTGAATCGGTTAACCGGCGATGATTTGCTGGTTCCGGAAAAGATTTGTTCCCGGGAAGATATTTTCCGGCTCAACCGCTCCTACCGGATGGTTTATATGGATGAGCGGATCAAGGATTACATCCTTAACCTGGTTTTTGCCACCCGGTTTCCGGGAGAAGCTGGACTGGAAAAGTTGGAGAACCTGATTCAATTCGGTGCCTCGCCCCGGGCATCCATTTATCTGACCGAAACCGCCAAAGCCCACGCGTTTATCAAGCGCAGGGGATATGTCACCCCCGAAGATGTGAAAACCATTGGAATGGATGTCCTCCGGCACCGCATCATTCTGTCTTATGAGGCGGAAGCCGAGGAAATGACCACCGATGACATCGTCACCGAAATTTTTAATAATATCATGGTGCCATGATAGAATTCTTTTAAAATGGGGAAAAAAAAGAAAAAAATACTCCGCAAGATCAATCCGGAGAAATCCAACAAGATGATTGTCGCGGTGGCAATCGGCCTGGTGATGCTGTTTGCCTTATTCCTTTTTTTATTGATCCGGGGCGGTGAACCCGGGGACAAGAAGGCGTTTATGGAATCGGCCCTGGACTATCTGAAGCGAACCGAAGGGGTGATTGATGTGGTGGTGATTCCGGAAGAAAACCGGGTAAAACTGATTTACGACGCGCTGGACCGAAAGGATTTCCGGAAGATTGCCCGTTTTGCCGGCATGAAAGTTTCCCTGAAATTAAAAAAGATTCCTGTGGAAATTGCCCTGTACCGGGAAAACCAATCAGTTCCCGAATATCTGGTGGTTTTGAAGAACGGGGAAATTATCCGGGAATCGCAATAACGACTTCCCGGATTTTTTTATCAGGCCGATTTTTTCATATTCTTTTTCAGTCCCGGGATTAAAGCCAGCAGACCGGGATACCCCCGAAATCTTTAATTGACCCAAGTGTATCATCACGATACAGGTAAGCTGTATCGGGACAATACAAGGCCATCCAATCTTTGGGGATTCGATGAAAATCAATTGTATCAAATCAATACACCTATGCCTGAAAATGACGGCCTTCAAAAAATTGAACAGGCTTATCCGAAGCGGGTTTCCACTCTCATTCCCAATTTTGGAAACATTATTGCTCTGCATTTATTGGCATGAGCGGGCAGTTTAACAGCAGGGTTGCTTTTCCCCCAAAAGGGGAGTGCCTGCCAGGCGGAACTGTTCTTTTTTTTGGTTTGTGGTCTCAATCATATAGATGCCATTTAGCCGATCATGGCGGTAAGCCCGCTATGATCCGGTTTTG
>CAZOWT010000065.1:0-13720 GCA_964583345.1 uncultured Clostridia bacterium | reverse complement strand
CTTCGTATCCGTTCAACCAGGGGGGCCTGCCCTTCCAGTAGCGGTTCCGGGCAAAGTGGACCGTTCCGGAAAACAGCTCGACGTCCCGGATAACAAATGGCCCGCAACCGATATAGGATTTTCGGGTTCCGATATCCTGGGGATCACTGACATTCTTCCAGATATGCCGGGGAAATATCCGGATGGAGGTCATTTCGATATCAAAACGGGTATAGGGACGGTTGAATGTAATCCGGATTTTATGCGGACCCGGGGTTTCGATTTTTTTTATGGCCATCCGCAACCACCTGCGGCTGGGAATATGCTTGCTTTTATACCGGAGGGTGAACCTGACATCGGCCGATGACACCGGTTTTCCGTCGCTCCAGAACCGGTTTTTTTTTATGCTGAAGGTCCAGGTTGTGTAATCGTCCGAAAAACCGAAATTTTCGGCCAGCAGTCCCGATATCCGGCCGTTTCGATTCAGCCTGAGCAGGGGGGGATGCGAGATTACCGAAAAAAGGGCCAGGGCGTTGTCAAAAAGGATATTTGTCGATGCGGCCCGGTGGACGGTTCCGATTCTCAGAATTTTTTGACCGGATTCCGGAGGGGAAGGGGTGCGGCAGCCGGAGATTGAAATGATTAGTATGAAAATCCATAGCGTCCGGATGACGGACCTCAATTGTTTTTTCATGGTGACACGAACATTACAAAGGTAACACAAATATCCCCGAATATCAACCGTGTATGGAATATATATTGTTGACATCATATATAGAAAACCCTATGATAATAAAATGAATTGCTTTTTTATCAGTGATCTGCATGGTAATATCAGCCGTTATGAAAAACTTTTTGTTTCCATTGAGATGGAAAAACCGGCAGCTGTTTTTATAGGAGGCGATATTTTCCCATCCTTTTTGTATACCCATGCATTCCCGGATTCTGGTCATGGTGATTTTGTAGTTGATTTTCTGGTCCGACGCCTGGAAGAATTAAAAAAAAAACTCGGCAGCCATTATCCCGCTATTTTCATTATTTTGGGGAATGACGATGGCCGTTTTGAAGAAGCCGCAGTAATAGATGCGGACAATAGAGGAATATGGCATTATTGCCATCAGCGCCGTTTGGAATTCGGTCTTTACCGGATTTATGGATATGCCTATGTTCCACCGACTCCGTTCAAGCTAAAAGACTGGGAGCGATATGATGTGTCCCGTTATACGGATCCGGGTTGTATTCCCATTGAGGAAGGGATTTTTTCCCATCCGGTCAGTGAATCGGAAAAATTATACCATACTATCCGGGAAGATCTGGAAAAATTGTCCGGGAATGATTCCATGAAAAATGCCATTTTCCTTTTTCACAGCCCCCCGTATAAAACCAACCTGGACCGGGCTGCACTGGACAACAAGAAAATCGATCATGTTTCCCTGGATGTTCATGTGGGGAGTATTGCCATCAAACGGTTTATCCAAGAGCGGCAGCCATTGATTACCCTGCATGGCCATGTCCATGAATCGCCCCGAATCACCGGTTCCTGGTCGGATCGGATCGGTCTAACCTATGCATTTACGGCAGCCCATGATGGAAAAGAACTTGCCCTGGTTCGATTTGATCCGGAGCATCCTGAAAAAGCCACCCGGCTGCTGCAATGAAATCGATATCGCTCAGGGAACAGTTTATTCTTTCATGGGCAGGGGGAGGGCTGCATCTGTAACCGCCCCGATTTTGGCTGCATAGCTGTTTTTATTGACAATATCCTTGTCGGATACAAAATGAATATCCAACAGCCCATCAGATTTATAGCCGGTTTTCAGGTAGTTTTGTTCTGCCAGGGTTAAGCTCCATCCATCCAACCAGAAGATCAGTTTCTTTTTTTGTTCTTCACTTCCGCAGAAATGAATCAGGATGTCTATGTCACTGCCTGGTCCGGCCGTAGCATTTTTTGTACTGCCGAATACATAAAAACCTTTAACACCAAATTTATGAGCGTCGAGATGACAGGCGATTTTTTTTACCATATACAGCCTCCAGCGCCAGAAATCATCTTGTGTATGTTCGATTGGCTGTTTCTCGGAACTGAAGGGAGTTCTACTGGTTGTGGGTTCGGATAAAATCCCCACCGCTTCCTCCAGATCGGCATTCATCAGTATCCGAAGGATCATTCCATTATTGGATTGAGGAATATCAATAACATGAACAATATACTCATAGACCGAATATTCGGGAAGAATCTGGCTGAGGATATTTTTCGAAGATAGGAAAAAACGTTCGTTAAATTTTACTTGGTTGTCATCCGGATACAGTGGCAGGTAACGAATGGATGCTTCGACCAGATCCTGGAAGAAATGGGTACCGAATGACAATTCCGGGATATAGTTGCCTTTCTTTCTGGCAATTTCAACCAAAATAGCTGTGTTATTGATATCCGAATATGACACATTCACACCCAGCTTGACATCACCACGGCTTCCCCAGCGTCCGGGACCCATAAGGATAAACTGACGTTTGGGTAGCAGCTTATTCAGACGACCAACTATTCTTCCGATTATTTTCAACTCGGAAAGGTCTGAAATCTGCTGGTATGTTTCAGGATTGATGTAAACGATGTGGGTGATATCGGGAATGAATCCGTTTGAAACATAGCGGTTTGCGGAGAAAATAATTTTTTCATCCGGAATATCCTTGGGAATCGGAGAGGGTAAAATTTCTTTTGAAAAACTCTGGGGCCGGCATTGCAGAAGATAGAGGTTCGCTCCGTCGTGAGCAAATTCTATGTCAACCGGAGTGTTTAATTTCTCTTTTAAAAGAGTGAGAATGGTTTTCATCAGTTTGAAAAAAGGCGTCCTTTTTAATAGACCGTCAAAAGTGACCAGCAATTTATCTTTTTCAAAATTTATGCCCAGCAAAGAAGTAGGCGAGGAGATGAGATTGTCATGAAAGACAGAAACCAGATTTTCAATACCGGGAATATCATTACCCAGATCACTCAGCAATTGCCTAATTTCTATGGTTTCGAATCGATTGCTTTCCAGATTGATCACGTCGATCATTTTGGTCGAATAATGCAGAATTTCTTCAGGAGTCAGGTTTATCCTGAGGTCGGGTTTGCCCGGCGAAATGAGTACCGGGTAATCATTTACCACCCGGTCAACGGCCCGTGTGCCGAGCCCCGGGACCAATCGGACCAGGCCATCTTCTCTCTGGATTCGAGTGGACCAGCGGAATTCATTGTTGCTGAAAGCCACTCCGGCGAAACTGGGGAAGAAATATTGTCCTACCCGTTTCCCCACCACTTCCTGAAGCAGAATGCCCATTTCTTCATGGAAATCCAAAAGCCCTCTCTCTTTTCGGTATTCAATGGGGTCAGGGGCAAAGATGGAGGCGTAAACTTCGGATACAGCATCAAGTAGGGCATCCAAACGATGCTGCTTGCTTCCCTGATTGGCCAGAAACAGGCTTTTGTATTTTCCGGAAAACGCCGATCCCAGGCGGTCTTCAAGCAGGCTTGAACTGCGCACGATAATGGGTTTGTCACCCAGGTCATCCAGTGCCAACGAAAGACCCTTAACCATTTCCGGGGGGAAATATGAGTTTTTAAAGATCTGGATTATATTCGGGTAATCAAAGTGGATTTCATCGGTTTCTTTATATTTTTGTTCATAGATATTTTCAAGATTATTATATCTAAGAAAGCTAATAATGCCATCGGTGCTGACATACCAGGTTTTGGGAACCCTGATGGTATCCGTGAGGTTTTTGAACTGCTCTTCTTTTTCGATAATTTTTTTTGCCAGGAACAGGCCGGCGCTTTTGCCACCTAGCCTCCCGTGACTGCCTGCGGGGAAAACAATTTTTTGAACGATATCATAATAATCTTTTACTTCAACATACCTTTTGGTAATGTTGATAAATTCCAACTGATCATAAAAAAAACGGCGAATCAAAGACACCCGCAGACCTTTATCAATGGCTGGCGATAGCTTTACACCTTCGGAATCAAGATGCTGGTAACGGAAAAGAGCATCTATAATATCCGACAATGAGGATTTCACATCATCAATGGCACGAACCAGGAATCTTGAGCGGTCTTCGGCAATCCATTTCTGGATACTGGACATAATAAGATCTTTATTTAGATGGGTGGTGGCAATATTGAATACATCATCGCTGATAGCCAATATTTTATCCAGCGGGTCTTTTTGCTGGGGTCTGTTCATGTCGCCGATATCTCCCTCTCCCTCAAGCGCATGGTCTATTCCGATCTGTTCGAGCAATTGTTTTGCGCTTTCTACTCCGTTCCAAACCAGGTAGTGAAGCATTTTCTGGGCAATATAAATATAAAGGTTCTTCTCCGATTTTTTTAAAAGTTCAATAATAGGTTTCCATTCGTTGTCGCTTTCGCTGCTTTTTTTTATATCGTTTTTCTTCCATTGGCCGATCATATGTTTTAGTTCTTTTGACCAGATAAACTGGGCTATCCTATCCGCTATGGTATTAAGCAGTTTTTTTTCTTCTTTTAAAAAAAACGGAGGGGCCTTTTTAGGAGGTTCCTTAAGGTATGAAATATTGATTGTCCCATATTTCTTTTCCGGGATCTTTATGTCAGATGTTTGAATCCAATCTGTTCTTAGGAAATCAGGCGATTGGACGGTTTTTTCCTTAAGCTCAATTTGAACTCTGCATAGTTCCGGGTACTGCCATCCTTCCGGGATGATGGATATGATATTTTGAAGGGTTTGATGCAAATCCGCTTCATTGTCTTTCAGTTGTTCTTCTATGAGATAGAGACAATTAAGTTCTTTCACCCGTTCCTGGAAATCCTTGATTCGGTAGTTATCCTGGTTGGTTTTAGAATTCATTTCAAAATCACTCCTGTTTTTTTTCTTCCATCCACTTTTACCAAAAGTGGTGAAGTCAGGTGAACATGTTTAACGAAATCCGTCTCCAGGACAATTTTTTGAGCATTCAGCCAGTTCCAGTCAAAAGATTTTGTTTCATCCAGATTCGGGGAAAAATAAAATATTTTCAGGTTTGAAATATTGTGAAAAAAATGAGAACCCTGGCTTAGATCCACATGAATATGCGACAGCTTGGCTTCGACAATAGTTTTCGCACCTGAAATCTGACCCCATTCAACCGGAATGCCCAGCCAGGAGTCCGAACTACCCAGTCTGCCGAAGACCACCAGCAGGTATGGTTGGTTGTTATCGATCAGCAGACGATTGATTTTTTCCAGATCCTGTGCGATTATCCGTGAATATTTGAAATCAAATTTTTCGGGTTTCAGGTAAACTACATCATGGATAGAAGAAAGAGTTCCATTTCCCAGTACATTTGTTGAAGTCACCAGGCACCTGCTACCGCTTTCGTCGGATTCGATGACAACAGTTTCATGGGAAACATGAATAGGCCTGACTTGTAGCATACCGAAATAGGCTGATTCTGAAGTCAGTGAAGGGAAGGTCACCGCAAATTCTATTTCAACCGGATTTCCGAAATAGGTTTCGCAGGTTTGCATGATTGTTTTTACGATGCCATTCAGGTTGAACTGATCCAGTTCGAGCAGAGGCGCAAAATTAATAATCCGCGGTCCCTTGCTGTTGATTCCCGGATTGATGCGGTCTGATTGGTTATCATAGGTAGAGGCAATATATTTCAGTGTGTTGTCATATTCCGCGTCCATTAAATTTGCCTGGATTAAGTACTCAGTCTCTTTGATCGGATCATATGCAGGAGGTTTCCCCATATTGACGCACCAGAATTCCTTCTGGGTTTGATCCAATAGATCATTGATGGAATTGAAGGGGGGATTGACGGTCGGATACTGTGGAGAGTATGACCAGGAAATTCCACCGTCAACAATGGTTTTACCCAGACCAAGGGCCAGGCTGACAATCCCTTCTTCAGGTCTGGCATCGCCGATGGGATAGAAATTATATGAACGGGCGACACCGGAAAGATTTGGATAGAACCTGTGGTAATGCTTTTTTCCGACAACTTCCTGAATAATAACAGCCATTTCTTCCGATTCTATGCGGTTGCCAGTGGCTTTCATGTAATTGCGTGCTCCTTGGAAAAATGTGGATGCGTAAATGAATTTGATGGCTTCTATTAGTTTTAAAAAGCGACTTGAGGTGTCGGTCTGGTTGTTGGGTATCATTTTTGTCTGATAGATTCCGGCAAATGGAGAATCGAGCCGGTCTTCAAGCAGGCTGGATGATCTGACTGCCAGCGGCGTATTGATTTGACTGATAAGGGATCGAAGATCTCCGATCAGATCCGCCGGAAGGTCAGCCTGTTGGAAATAATGGGCCAGGTTTTCATCACTGATATCATCATTGACGATATCGTATAAGTTATTCATTTCCATGAATTTCGAGAAGAATGAGGTGGTGATGACGGTGAGTGGTGGTATGCTGATTTTCATTTCAGACTGGGTAATTTCTGAAGAGATAGACTCCAACTGTGTTTTTATTTCCGCCAGACCGTTTGCTTTTCCTCCCAGTTCTCCCCGACCGATGGCTGTAAAGCCATTTTCATGAAAGGGTATATCCCGTTTAAAAGCTGTAATACTTTTTTTTGCGGGCGTTTTTTTTTCGTTTGCCATCACTCCGCTCGTAATGATATCAAAAAATTACCGGTGTGGCAGGCTATTTCAGGACAGAGCAAGCAAAAATCATTTCACATAAAATTTTTAAACCCAACCCCGGTTCTTGCAAGCTGAGGCCACCCGGTCAATAGCAATCACATAAGCGGCATCTCTCATATATAATTTCTTTTTCTCAGCCAGTTCGTTTACGGCAATAAAGGCTGCCGTCATTTTGTTATCCAGACGGCCCAATACGTCATCCTTTTCCCAGTAATAATTCATGTTGCATTGAACCTGTTCAAAATAGCTGCAGGTAACGCCGCCGGCATTGGCCAGGAAGTCAGGAATCAGAAAAATACCCCTTTGCTGAATGATTTTATCCGCTTCCAGGGTGGTCGGACCATTTGCCCCTTCGGCAATGATTTTCACTCTGGGTTTTACTCTTTTAATGCTATCCTGATTAATTTCATTTTCCATGGCAGCCGGGATTAGGATATCTACATCTTGTTCAATCCAGGCCTCTCCGGTGAGGACATCATAACCGAGATTTTGAGCTTTGGATTTATCGATGCCGCCGAAGTTGTCTGTAATCGGTTGAAGTTCTTCCAGTCTGATGCCTTCTTTTTTTCTATAGGTGTACGCTTTTTTGTCATTCTGATCCCAGCAGGAGACGGCGATCACTTTGCCTCCAATCTGGGTATACAGTTGAATGGCATACTGGGCAACATTTCCGAAACCCTGGACGCTGGCTGTTGTATCCTCTGGCCGGATCCCCCGGTTTTTCAATGCTTCGCGAATGGTAAAAACCACACCATACCCAGTGGCTTCTGTTCTGCCTAGCGAGCCACCCATCCCGATGGGTTTTCCGGTAATAAATCCGGGATATTTATTTCCATGAATGGTTTCATACTCATCGAGCATCCAGAGCATGTGCTGGGCACTGGTCATGACATCCGGAGCAGGGACATCGGAAAGCGGGCCAACATTCTTGGCCATCTGGCGGACCCATCCCCGGCACAGGCGTTCCTGTTCCCGCTGACTGAGGTTATGTGGGTCGCAAATCACACCACCCTTTCCTCCCCCGAGCGGAATATCCACCACGGCGCACTTCCAGGTCATCCACATCGATAATGCCCGGACTGTGTCGATGGTTTCCTGGGGGTGAAAACGAATGCCACCTTTCCCGGGTCCTCTGGCATCGTTGTGCAAGACCCTGAATCCTCTAAATACATCGACTTCACCGTTATCCATAACTACCGGAATACTAAAATGAAATTCCCGCATGGGATTGCGCAGAAGCTTTCGAGTCGGGATATCCAGATTTAACATTTCTGCAACTTTGTCGAATTGAGCCTGAGCAGTTTCAAAAGGATTGTACTGTGGCATGTTGTTCCTCCTGTTTGCCGCTTTATTAAAAAAATTATACACCAAATCCATTATAGATACAATCAAAAAATAATTTTTTATTTAACTTTTTTTTCGAAAATAGCATAAAAGAAGGCCGAATTATTGTTTTCTGAGATAGAGTTATTCGATAATTTTACCGTTAAAAATCAAATTCCTTCGGGTCGGTTTCCGAATGGATGACCTCCCAGTCCTGTTCGGTAATGTTAAAATCAGCAATTTTTTCGATAGCGAGTTTGATATATTTCCCGGATCCGGTGGCTGCGATATCACCATCGGGCAACAGAATCTCACCGGTGCCTTCGAACAGCCGGCTGGATTCCCGGGTAATCCTCCCGATGACCCGCAATTCCCGGTCAAGGGGGATGGGTTTTTTATAGCGGATACTAAAATCGGCGGTAACTCCCCATATGGCTTCATTATACTTTATCATAATCGCCCGCCCGATGGTTTCATCCAGAATGGATGCCGCAATCCCGCCGTGAAGCCGTCCGGGATAACCCTGGTGCTCAACCAGGGGGGTAAATAAGGCAATCAGTTCGTTGTTGTCCAGTTCGTAAAATTCGGCTTTCAATCCCAATGGGTTTTTTTTCCCGCAAACCAGGCACATCCGTGAACCGGGCTGCTTCCGGGTGACTTTCCGTCTCATTTTCCAGCCATGTTGGTCGGGTCAATAGCCGGTGACCGGCGTTTACACAATTGCCCGCCGCATCTTTCGTTTCAGGCGGTGAATCTGTCGCCGGACGGTTTTCAGTTGCTTGGAATCGTGCTCTGAAAGGGCCTGGATTCTCTTTTTCTTCAATCCCCGGATTTTTGCCTTTACCGCGGTTTTGTCCAGCCCCACCACCTGGTGGTGCCCGTGCATATCAATATTCAACGCCTTGCAAAGGGCATCCAGCAGGTGCTCCTTGTTCAGCTGGGTATAGCCTTTGACCGCTTCATGATCAATATCCTTGGCGATCTCCCTGAGTTCGGCTACGGTTTTTTGCTTCAGTTCCTCGTAGGTATGGGCCATGGTTCAATCCTCCTCTATGTCAAACGGTTTTTGACCGGCAAAACCGCTGATGGTTAAAATTGGTTTGGACATGCACGCAATTATTTTAGACGATTTTTCTTTAATATGTCAACTGTTGACGGGTGACATTGAAAATTTATGGAATGGAATAATGATAGGGGCAGGTCTTGTATAATAACATTGTTACAGTGCAAGGCCTGACCGCATCATCGGGCGGATTTGAATATGAAACGCTGGAGTCTGTAGAAGAGGTAATAGAAGATCGGAAGGACGAACAGGATGAAAAAGGCGGAGGTGGTCAGACCGCCGACCGTGCACAGCGCCAGCGATGACCAGATGTCGCTGGCATCGGCTTTTTTAAAAATAATCATGGGCAGCATGCCCAGTACCGTGGTAGCGGTGGTTATGAAAATGGGCCGGATCCTTTCCTTGGCCCCGATGGCTATGGCCTCCACTATTTTTTTTGAGTCATCAAGATGGCGGTTGATGTTGTCGATCAGCAGAATGGCGTTATTGACCACGATGCCACCCAGCAGGATGCAGCCGATGTAGGCCGTGGAATCGAACGAATAATCCATGATGACAAAGGCGAAAAATACCCCGATGAGGGCCAGGGGAATCGATATCATGATCAGCAGCGGCTGGAAAAAATTTTCGTACAGGATCCCCAACAGCAGGTAAATCAAAACCGCCGACAGGGCGATGGCGCTCCAAAGTTGCCCCACCTCTTCTTCGGTAATCTGAAACTTTCTTTCCTCCAGGCTCTTGTTGAATCCGGTGGGAACTTTCAGGTTCTCAAACAGGGTTTTGTGGTAGCGGTCGCCGGCTTTGGATGAGCCCAGGTAATCCCAGCGGAGCATGGAGACGTATTCCTGATTCTCCCGGGTAATGCCCCCTTTCTGGGTGGACAGTTCGATATCAACCACATCTTTTATGCGAAAGGGCACCCCGTCTTGGGTTTCCAGATTCATGTTCAGGATGTCATCCAATTCCAGGTCTTCGACGTCCATGGACTTGATTTCCAGCGATAATTCCTTGTCATCGAATTTGATCTTCTGGGTGCCGGATCGCTCCATCAGAACCGATGCCAGCAGATAAAAGAGATAACTGGGGGAGATATTGTATGATCTGAGTTTTTCCCGGTCCAGCTTAAAGGCAAAATATTTTTCTTTCCCTCCCCACCAGAAATCCATGTCGGTCTGGATGTCCACATCCTTTATCCTTCTGTGGTTCAGCATGCTTCTCTTGACATCTTTGGAAAAATCCATCAGTTTTTCATAATGGTAGCCTTTCACCTGAATGGTATAGGGGAGAAAGGAACCGGTATCCGGGTTGTAGTAATAGGGTTCGGGATCGAATCCGCCCACGTAAACCCCGATGCCGGCCAGGTTGGTGGCCAGGGCGACCAGCTCCTGTTTCAACTGCAGGGGATATGCCGAGAATTCAATCTCCTCGGGAAAGGTGATCACCATATAGGCGCCACGGTAATACCCGCTGTATATCTGGGTGGTGATTTCCTTGGGATAGAATTTGGCCAGGGCCACATCCTCGAATTTTTGAATGGTTTTTTTTACATCGTCGAATTCGGCGCCGGAGGGGAACCGCAATTGAACCTCGATTTTTTCCTTTGAATACCAGGAAAAGAAGCGTCCGAAGGAGACCTCTTTCTTAAAAACCGTGTAGGAGAAAAGCAGCAGGAATATGACCGGGCCGAGCACCACCAGGGGATAGCGCAGGATGAAGGGGAAGAATTTACCCTTTCGGAAAAACAGGTCTTTGTTTTTTATTCTGAGTTCGATCCGGGCGCTGAGCGAGGGAATCAAAACAAACGAAACCACCATGGATGAAATCAATGAAACGGTAATCACATAAGCCAGGGGGAGATAATATAGTTTCAATCTCCCCTGGAAAAGCGCAAAGGAGAAGAAAACGATAATGGTGGTCAGGGTGGAAGACAGCACCGGCAGTATGACCGCTCTGGCTCCCCGGACCGCTGCTTCCTTTTTTTCGATTCCTTTTTCCCGGAAGCGCAGAATGCTGTCAAACACCACCACCGCATTGTCGACAAAAAGTCCGAATCCCAGGGCCAGGCCGGACAGGGTGAGCAAATTCAGGGGAATTTTCAGCAGGTAAATGACCGTGAAGGTGGTGAAAACCGAGAAGAAAACCGAAGAAAAAATGAGAATGGTGGATTTGATATCCCGGATAATGATGATCAGAATGGCGAAGATGATGACCAGGATGAGAAAAGCGATCTTCAGCAGCCGGACCAGCCGGTCTTCCAGTTCCTTGCTTTCGTCATGCTGGATGATAAACTCGATTTTTCCGTTCAGTTTATTGGTTAAAAATTGGAGTTTTTCACGGATTTTTTCGGAAAGCCGGAGAGAACTGGTGTTGGGCTCTTTGTAAATGATAAAGCCTATGACCGGCATGCCCATGTATCTCATCTCGTAGCGCAGTTCCTCATAACCCAGATAAACATCGGCTATTTCTTTCAACCGCATCTCTTTGGCACCGAAATTTTTAATCACGATGTTCTGGATGTCCTGAATTTTCTCCGGTGATTCGGATAATGAAATGGTGATTTCAGCCGCCCGTTTTTTCAGGGTGGCTGATTGGACCGAATAAAAGTACTGGGATATTTTCCGCTGGATTTCGAACAGGGATATGCCGAATCGCTTGAGCTTATCCAGATTGGTTTGAATTTTTATCTGCGGTTCCACCCCTCCCCAGATCATGACCGATTCGATGCCGGATATGGAATTCAAATAGGGATAGATTTCTTTTTCGGCAATTCGCCTCAGGGCATAAATCGAGTGTTTGCCATATACCCCAACCTTGAAAAAAGGTTCTTTCTTGAATTCTTCGGGGATGTTTTTCTGGATTTCCGGTTTCTGAACCTGGATGGGGAGATCCTGCTGAAGCCGGTTCAACCTTTCGCGTAGGATAACTTCGGCGAAATTCATTTTGGTATCCCGGGTAAATTCAACCTTGATGGTTCCCCGGTTCTGGGTGGACCGGCTTTTCAGCTTTTCCACCCCCTTGATCTGCATGATTTCCTCTTCGGCCGGAATCAGGATCTTTTTCAGGATATTGTCCGGGGAGGCGCCCCACCAGTCATAGATAACCTCAAGAGAAGGGAGGTCTTCTTCGGGGACCAGTTCAATGGGGGTGTTTTTCAGCGAGTAGAATCCCAGCAGGATCACGATGGAGAAAAAAATGATGGCCAGCACGGGCCTGTCGATTATCCTTCTCATTTTTCCTGCTGAAGTTTTGATTTTTTTCTGAGTTGCCTTTTCGATTTCAGATTTTCCAGGCCTTCATAAAAAACCGGAATCAGAATCAGGGTTAAAAAGGTGGTGAATAGCAATCCACCGATCACCACCAGCGCCAGCGGCCGCTGTAATTCGGAACCGGTCTGGGTCATGACGGCCATGGGAATCAATCCGAAGATGGTGGTGAACGAGGTCATTAAAATCGGTTGCAGCCGGACCCGGGAAGCGGTCATCACCGCATCTCTCACCGTGATTCCCTGGCTCCGCAACTGGTTGGAATATTCCACCTTCACGATGGCATCATTCACCCCGATTCCGATCAGCACCATGATACCGATTCCGGAAATAATGTTTAATGAATTGCCCGAGAGCAGCAAAAACAGGAAGGCCCCGATAATTCCCATGGGCACGGTGAACATGATAATAATGGGCTGGACAATATTTTCAAATTTGGCTGCCATGACCATGTAGACCAGTATGATGGCCAGGAGAATAGCCTGGTTGAGCGAGTCAAAGGCTTTTCTCTTCTCCTCTTCCTCACCGGCGAATACATAGCGGGTATTGACCGGGAAATCAATTTTTTCAAGTTTTTTCTCGGTGTTTTTGATGATTTTATCGAGCAGTCCGGCTTTTACATCAGCGGATATGAGAAAGTACCGTTCCTGGGATTCCCGGTTAATTTCTTTTATGGACGGTATTGCCTTGAATTCAATCAGGTCTCTCAAAAAGTAGGATTCGCCGTTGATGGGAATGGGCAAAGAAAGCAGCCGGTTTATGGCAATAATACCCTTGACCGGCACCCGGACAATGATGTCATAATTTTTCTGAATCTTTCGCAACACACCGGCATTTTCCCCGCGGACGGCCTGGTTGACGAAACTGGCAATCTGCTGTTTGGTGATATTGAGTTTGTTCAGCAGTTCCTGTTTGAAAGAAACGACAAACAGGGGTTTGCCCTCGGCCGTATTCACATCGAGGTCTTTGAGGGCTTTCATATCTTTGATATGCTCCATGATCAGGTTGGCAGCCTGCTTGCCGGATTCGATGTTGTCATAGAACACCTTGATCTGGAAATTTTCCTCTCCCACGGAAAGGTACTGAGATAATGTATTTTTTTCCAGATAAACCGAGAAATTCAACAAATTTATTTTTTCAGTTGCCAGGATATCCCGGGTTCGGGCCATGATATCCGGACGTTTTTTGGGGGTGGTGCATTTGACAATCAGATGGATGCTGTTTACCGAAAATTCCTCGCTCCGGGCCGCAAATTTTGAAACCGCCCCTGCCTCGGTAAATATGAAATCGACTCCCTCCAGGTTTTTTATTTTTTTTTCGATTCGTCGGGCGATACGGTTGGTTTCCTCGAATCCGTATGAGGGAATAGTGCTGGCCTTAATTTCGAATTTGCGGCTGTCGGGCGATGGCAGCAGTTCTTTTTTCAGCAGGAAAAAT
>CAZOWT010000064.1:0-13882 GCA_964583345.1 uncultured Clostridia bacterium | reverse complement strand
ATAAAGCGGGCCGGAAGTATCATTAAGTAATTGCTCGGTTAAAAGGGGTAAAATGAGGGAAAATTTGACATTGAAACCGCCATTGAAAACGACCAGGTTGCCATTACCATTAATGTTATCCAGGGGCCAAAAACCCGAATCGGTTCAGTCGATTTCCCCGGCCTGAAAAATTCTTCCATATCATCCGTCTATTTGAAACGCGGATTGAAAAAAAATCAACCCCACGGATTGATATCAACCATCGCCAGCAAGGATATCTATAATAAGGAAACCATAAACGAAGACCTGGAAAATCTGAAACTGAGGCTGCAACAGAAGGGATACCTGGAAGCCAAACTGGGTACGCCGGTCATGTCTTTTTACCGGAAGCCAAATGTTTTCGGCAAGATTCAAAAAATGATCCGGATCGCCATACCGGTCGAACTCGGCCCCCAATACCGGGTGGGAAATATTCAAATAGAAGGGAACAAGGTCATAAAAATTTCCCACCTGAAAAATATGGTAACCCTTAAAAAAGGCAGCATCTACAACATGAAGAAGCGAAATGACATGATCGAACAAATGCAGAAGATTTATGGCTCCCTGGGATATATCCGCTGCCAGATTGTCCCGGTTGAAAACCTGGATCCGGTAAAAAAAATAGCTGATTTAACCATCAGAATCAGCGAAGACGAGGTGTGCTATCTGGGTAAACTGGAATTTGTGGGAAATACCTTCACCAAGGATCATGTGATCAGGCGGGAATGGTTATTGCGGGAAGGCCGGCGATTAAATATGAATGCCCTGGAAGATTCGATCCGCCGGATGAAACAGCTGGGACTGGTCACCATTGAAAAAATGCCGGAAATAAAACCGGATCCCCAGGATCCCTATAAAATTGATATTAAAGCCGAAGTGAAAGAACTGCAGCGCCAGATGATCAATTTCAATGTCGGATACAGCGGCTACGAAGGCTGGTTTATCGCCATGGGGTATTCGACCCAGAATTTTCTCGGACTGGGTGAACGTTTAACCCTGAACATCTCCAGCGGAACCCGGGCCCAAAACTACCGGGTGGCCTTTACCGAGCCCTATCTGTTCAGCCTTCCCGCCAGCCTGGGACTCGATCTGTTTAAAACCACCTATAAATATCCATATATGTATACCAAGGATGGGCAGGGTTTCAATATCATCAGTTCATTTCGCATCTGGAAATTCCTGGGCGCGTCACTGCTTCTGGGCAGCGAGCGCATTGAAATCAGCGATATCAACGAAGACCTTGAATGGTCAAATCCCTATTCATATTACTACTATACAGAAGGAAGGCGGACCATCAATTCTTTCTCCCCCACCATTTATTATTCTACGGTCGATTCTCCCCTTTTTCCCACTTCAGGAACCAAATATCTGTTAAATTACCGATATTCTGGCGGCCTGCTCGGCGGCGATATTTACCTTCACAAATTCAAACTCGAATTTGTCAAATTCATGCCGGTGGGGAAACGGCATGTGTTCGGTATGCACGCGGTATACGAGTACGTAACCCCTTTCGGCGTTGATGAAAACGGGGATGACAGGGTTCTGCCATTTTATGAGAAGTATTTCCTCGGCGGAGAAAGGGACATCAGGGGATTTGACATTTACCGCATCGGTCCCAAGGATACAGAAGGGTATGTCATCGGCGGCAACAAGGCCTTATTTCTCAATTTTGAATACCATATTCCCCTTTCCGAACAATTTACCTTTATTTTCTTCTATGATGTGGGAAATGCTTATGATACGGGGCGGGCCATCAATCTGAAGAATATTTACACATCCCTGGGATTGGAATTAAAAATTTATGTTCCCATGATGGGCGTGCCCTTCAGACTAATCTTTGCCTATGATCCGAGAACCTTGACTGAGGATGATTCGAATTTCCACTTCGGTTTCGGAGTGGGACCGTCCTTTTATTGAACATAAAAATTATATATAATTGATTTTGAATTTAATTATTTTATCGTGACATACAGTGAAAGTTTTAATGCTTATCACCGCACGAGGAGGAAAAATGAAAAAAACATTAATTTTTGTCATGGTTATGCTGGCTTTCAGCTGGTTTGCATTTTCAGAAATTAAAATCGGGGTTATCAATGCCCAGAAGGTGATTCAGGAAACCAAAAAGGGAAAGGAAATAACCGCCAAGCTGGAAAAACTCGGCCAGGGAAAACAGCAACAGGTAGAAGCCCTGCGAGAGGAAATCAAAAAACTTGAAAAAGATTCGGTATCACCGGCATTGAACGATCAAACCAGGGAAAAGAAAAATTCGGACCTGGTGAACAAAAGGACCGAATTGAAGCGGTTTATTGAAGATGCACAGAGAGAGATGCAGCAAAAATCAGCCAATGAATTAAACACCCTCAGACAGGACATTATGCCGGTCATTGAAAAAATCGGAAAAGAAAAAGGGTTCAGCCTGATTCTCGATTTAACGACCTCTGGAATTGCCTATTATGACAGCGCGATTGATGTTACCAATGAGGTCATCGCCGAATATGACAAGAAATACGGCGGCAAATAAATAATTGATAATGAATCAACCGTTAAACATCGATGAAATAAAAGAAATTCTGCCCCATCGATATCCATTTCTTCTGGTGGACCGGGTGACCGAGATCAACGGAACGGAATCCATCAAGGGCTACAAGAATATTTCAGTCAATGAACAGTTGTTCGAAGGACATTTTCCACAGTCTCCGGTTTTCCCCGGGGTGCTGATCATCGAAGCCATGGCCCAACTGGGAGCGGTGCTGATACTGAGAAGGTTCCCGAAAGAAAGGCGGATGGCCTATTTTACCGGCATTGATAAAGCCAGATTTAAAAGACTTGTTATACCGGGCGATCGGCTGGACCTTGAATTGAAACTGGTCAGAGACCGGGGAAATTATGCCGTCATGGAAGGAAAAGCTTTTGTGAACGGAGAAAAGGCAGCCGAAGCCACCCTGATGTGCGTGCTTGCCAAATGAGCAACGATACAATTTCTCCCGGTGCCATTATCAGTAAAAAAGCCAGGATCGGCCGCAATGTGCGGATCGAACCGTTTTCAATCATCGGTGAGGATGTGAGCATCGGCGACCATTGCGTGATTAGGCATCACGTGGTCATCGACAAGAACACGCGAATTGGCAATAATTGCCTGATTTATCCATTCTGTTCGATCGGAACCGAACCTCAGGACATCACATTCAAAGGTGAAGATACAGTTGTTGAGATCGGTAACAACAACATTATCAGGGAATTCACCACCATCAACCGGGGAACCCAGAAGGGAGGCGGAAAAACCTTGATCGGGAACCATAATTATCTGATGGCCTACACCCATATTGCCCATGACTGCAAGGTCGGTGACCATGTCATCTTTATAAACGGAGCCACACTCGCCGGACATGTGGAAGTCGAAGATTCCGCTGTGGTCGGCGCATTTTCCTCGGTCCATCAATTTGTCCGGATCGGCAGGAATGCCTATATCGGTGGATATAGTGTCGTTCTCCAGGATATTTTGCCATTTGCCAAGGTATCTCAATCCCGGGAATCGTATAATTTTTACGGGCCCAACTCGATTGGCATGATGAGAAATGGCATAAGCCGTGATTTTATCAACAACACAAAGGAAATTTTCCAACTGATTTTCAGATCAGGACTGAATACAACCCAGGCAATAGAAAAACTGAGGAAGGATTTCAAAAATTCCGAAGAAGCTTTGGTTATTATCGATTTTATTGCCAAGACCAAAAGGGGAATTTTTAAGAATTTCAAATTTAATGTTTAAGACTTTCGGATCAACTGTCGATGGTTGCCCGAGGAAACCGAAAGATGCGGGATGAGCATGCATCTCCGCTCCGGTCCCGGCCGTAAAAAAGGTCAAAAACGTTTGGGAAGCAAGCATGTCTGTGAAAAAAAATAATACGATCAGAATCGGTGTAATCGGGACCGGAGCCATGGGGACCAACCACCTAAGGGTGGTCAATTCCATTTCCCAATACAACCTGACCTGCGCGGCTGACATCGACCCGGAGAAGCTGAATTCAGCCTGTTCATCCTATCCCATTAAAACCTTCGGCGATTACCGGGAGATGGCTGATCTGGTTGATGCGGTCATGATTTCCACCCCAACGGAAAGCCACCATGAAATCGCCAGATATTTCTTGAATTTAAAAAAGAATGTCCTGGTTGAAAAACCCATCGCCAGTACCGTTTCTCAGGCTGAGGAGTTGAACCGGATAGCTGATAAAAACAGGCTAATCCTGGCTGTCGGCCATCCCGAGCGGTTCAACCCGGCTGTGGAATATATCGGACCCATGATCAGGAATCCCCTTTTCATCGAAGTCCAGCGACTGGGTTCTTTTTCTCCCCGCTCTCTGGATGTGGATGTTATTCTGGATCTCATGATCCATGATCTTGACCTCATCCTCCAATGGGACAAATCGGGAATCCAAACCATAAATGCATCGGGGATTCCGATTATTTCGAAAAAAATCGATATCGCCAACGTAAGGCTTCAATTTCGTTCCGGCCTGGTAGTCAACATGACAGCCAGCCGGGTTTCGCAAAAGAAAACCAGAAAATTGCGGGTGTTTCAAAAAAACAACTATTTTTCCATTGACTATTCCAAACAGCGGGTAAAAACATACGGGATAAAGGGAGGACAGATTGTTGAAGAAATTCCTGAAATCCCACCGGTCGAACCCCTTTTTAAAATGTGGACCAGTTTTCACAAATCCTGCCGGACCGGAAAAAATCAAGGTGTTACCGGTAAAGAAGCACAACAGGCTTTGGAAGTCGCCATTCAAATTTTAAACCACATCGAACATATTGAAATTTGAACAATATATCCGCAACCTGATTGGCAATAAAATTTTTCCCGGAATATCGGTGCTGGTCGGCAGCGGGAATAGAATTATATTGAAGCGATGGTACGGTTTCCGGTCATTAATCCCGGAAACAACCCCTCTGGAAGAGGATACCCTTTACGACACCGCTTCCTTGACCAAACCGCTCATCACCTCATTCCTGGTGATTTATCTGATTGAAAAAAAAGAGATTGCCTTAAACACGGATGTTAAATCTATAATCACCGGATTTCCCCATTCCATGACCATCCTGCAACTGCTCACCCATACATCCGGACTGCCGGCATGGTACCCCTTCTATCTATACGGCAACAATTATCTGGATCAATTCAAAACCATTCACCTGGAATCAAAGCCCGGGCAAAGGGTTAATTACTCCTGTCCGGGATACATATTGCTCTACCATGTCATCAAAAAAGTAAGCGGCACCGATTTTGCCGGGCTGGCCGAAAATATCATCCTGACAAAAACCGGGCTTAAAAGGTCTTTTTTCCGGATTCCGCCCGACCTGAAAATAAAAACCGCCCCCACAGAAAAAGGAAACCGCATTGAGAAAAAAATGGCCGAGAAAACCCACAAAACCGCCTCCCGGAAATTCGAGTGGCGCCGGCAGATCATCCTGGGAGAAACGCATGATGCCAACTCGCATTACCTGGGGGGAACAGCCGGGAATTCCGGCCTTTTCTCCACTGCTTCCGACCTGTTCAGGTTATCACTTGAAATTTACCCGGAAACCGCCACCATCCTGAAACCGGAATCCATAAAATTATTCTGGAATAATTTCACGCCCGGTGAAAAAAGTCACCGGTCCCTGGGTTTCAAACTGAACACATCCATACTGACATCCGGCGGACGACGGATATCTTCCGCTGCCATCGGACACAGCGGTTTTACCGGAACCTCAATCTGGCTGGAGCCCGAATCGCAGACCACATTCATATTATTGACAAACCGTATACATCCGGTCGCGAAGAGGATCAATTTCGACCGCAGAAGAAGAAAGCTCCATGGATTGTTGAAATCAGACCTTGATTTGAAATAAACCACACCACCGGGTTCTGATTCCGAACACTTAATAATCGGATCCCGGATTTTCAACCTCCGGCCACCAAATGAATGACCTCCACCCGTGCGCCGGGAGGGATGGTTCGGGTATGGAAATCTTCCCTTTTTACCAGTTCGCCATTCACCTTGACCACTATCATCCTGAATGTATAGTTCATCATTTCCAGTACCTGGTTCACGGTCAGATCTTCCTTCCATTCCAGGGGGTGATGGTTTACGGTAATCTGTCGGTCCATGAATTCACCGTCGCCAGCCCAACGGCAAAATCGGAGATAAAACGCGTTTCACTTCAAATGCGGGGTAACCACTTCGATCAGTTCCGGCAGGTCCATTTTGATTTTTTTCAAATGTTCGATAGTCGGGATACCTTTCCGGGTCCATCCCCGGCGTGAATAAACCGCATCCAGAAGCTTTTCATAAACGCCTTCCCTGTATTCCCGGGTAATTTTCAGTTTCTCATCAACGGTTTTCCCGGCCGGATCGATTCCGATATTTTCCTTCATCTGTTGATCGTACCTTTCCTTTCTGGATTCATATTCCTCTGCCGTAACCGGACCGGCCGCCCGGTAAGGCTGGGCATCATGTTCCCGCTTTCCGTATCCTCTCCTCAGGTTGAAAATCCGCTGAAAATTATACACCCTTTCCGACTGCCGGATAAGTTCATGCTTGTCAATTTTTTTACCGGTTACCGCGCCAAAAATGGTTATATAATTATCCACATGCTCCGGAACTTTTGCCGGTTCGTCGGTCTCGGCGTTGTTGGTCGGTTCCACATCATTCCAGGGCAATTTGCACAGGCCCATCAAACCGAACCAGGTCCGGAACATGGGAAAATAATGCAGGGCTTCGGCCTTATCCTCGAAGGTGGGAATCTGTTTGTTGACCATGTCCATAAAAATCAGCCAGGCTTCATCATGCTGGGGTCCTTTGTTGGTCATGGCATATCCGCCCTGTTGGGCCAGAGACTCTTTGGAAACATACTGGGAATACTCAAGACCTTTATTCTCCATCCCGATATCATTTAAAAATCGGGCATCCGCCTGGTATTCCCTGACAAATCTTTCTTTCATTTTTCGGACTCCCTGGCCCACCACCACGCCGAATCCTTCCCCCCGGGCCATTTGATGAACCATCTCAAGCACGGCCTGGGCATTTCCAAAATTCAACCTCAGCCCTCCGGTAATCTCATCATTGATGATCCCTTTCTCATAACATTCCATGGCAAAGGCGGTTGATGTCCCGAATGAAATGGTATCGATTCCGTAGGTGTCGCAATAAAAATTGAGTTCGATAATGGTATCCACATCAAAGATTCCACAGTTCGGACCCAGACCGGCGGCCGATTCGTATTCCGGCCCCTCGACACTGACACGCTGCCCGCTGTATGGCCCGGTTTTCACCTGGAAATCATCGACCGTTTTGCAGCAGGACATCATGCATCCCAGCCAGCATCCATCGGGCATTCCCTGGGTGAATTTATTTATCAGTACTTTGGAATCCACTTTATGGGTATCGGGATGATTCCCAAACTTGAAATTATGGACAGGCAGGAGATCATAGTCATCCATGATTTCCACCAGATGGGCAGTTCCTGTTTTTCTCATCTGGTTCTGGATATCATCCAGTTCATTCATTTCCTTATTGAAGCGTTTCCCCCGCTCCTGAATGATTGACATATCCGCCACCTGATTCATATCAGGCACCATGCCCTTGATCTTAACCACCAGCGCCTTGATCCTTTTATTCCTGAATACCGTTCCAATGCCTCCCCGGCCGGCCTGTTTTATCCGGCAGATTTTTCGCCTTACATCATAAAAACTGAAATTCAGCATGCCAATCAGCGTGTGTTCGGCTGCGGTCCCGGAAGAGACCACTGAAATATTTCTTTTATCCATTTCATTATCCGCAAACATCTCCGTAAGCTGCTCGCAGAGGATATGGGTATCAACCGATTCTTCGGGCGCCTCTTCGATTCTTACCCGTCCGGCTGTCCCGTCAATGAAAACCACCACGTCATGTTCGGCTTTTCCCTGGATTTCCAGGGCATCGAAACCGGAAAGTTTCATGTAGGGGCCGAAATAGCCGCCCACATTGCTGTCAATGACCAGATTGGTCGTCGGAGATATGGTCACCACCAGGGATTTTCCCGATCCCGAATACTGGGTAATACCGGCAACCGGGCCAGGTGATATGATAATTTCATTATCAGCATCATCCCATCGGGTATCCGGCCGGGTGGCATCCCAGAGCAACCGCAGGCCGAAGCCTTTTCCCCCGATGAATTTTTCTTTCATGGTTTCGGTTACCGGTTTTTCTTTTACCAGGTTATCGGAAAGGTTGATATAGAGTGTCCGGTTCGCATACCCCCGTTCCAATTTTTTAAGCTCGTAGCTATATTCTTTCAGGAGTTTATGTTTCTGCTTGATATCTTTGATATTCATGATATTTCTCCTTTTTCCTTCATTATTTTATTTCGAAGAGGTGTTAATGATGGTTACAAATGATTTTCCTTTCTAACCAATTCCAGGTCCGCATCCACCATCATCTTAATCAACTTCTCGAACGCCATCAGGGGTTTCCAACCCATTTTCCGTTCTGCCTTGGAAAAATCTCCGATGAGGAGATCGACTTCGGCCGGCCTTCTGAACCGTTCATCCATAACCACAAAATCCCGGTAATCCAGGCCCAGGTGAGAAAAGGCGATCTCGACCAGTTCTTTGACCGAGTGGGTTTCTCCGGTGGCAATCACATAATCTTCCGGAACTTCCTGCTGCAGCATCATCCACATAGCCCGCACATAATCTCCGGCATATCCCCAATCTCTCTTGGCATCCAGGTTTCCCATTCTCAGTTCTTTCTCAAGCCCTAGTTTTATTTTCGCGGCATTGTAGGATACCTTCCGGGTGACAAATTCGATTCCCCTCCTGGGCGACTCATGATTGAAAAGAATTCCGGAAACCCCGAAGATATCGTAACTCTCACGGTAATTGACGGTGATCCAGTGTCCGTACACCTTGGCGACTCCATACGGGCTTCTGGGATGGAACGAAGTCTCCTCATTTTGGGGAATTGATTTGACCTTGCCAAACATCTCTGAAGAAGATGCCTGATAAAACCGAATTTTCGGATTGACCGCCCTTATGGCTTCCAGCACCCGGGTGACCCCGATAGCCGTAAATTCGGCAGTCAGAACCGGCTGATTCCAGGAGGTGGGCACAAAACTCATTGCAGCCAGGTTGTACACCTCATCCGGATTGATATCGGCCATCAGTTTGATCAATGAATATTGATCCAGTAAATCAGCCTGCATGATCTGAATCCGGTTCTTGATGTGTTCGATCCGGTCAAATTTCTCCATGCTGGACCGCCGGACCATTCCGTAAACCTCATACCCTTTCTCGAGTAAAAAATCAGCCAGATAGGATCCGTCCTGTCCGGTAATACCGGTTATTAATGCCCGAACCGCCATTTCATCATCTCCTTGGTTGTTTACAACACCAGCAAATTGTCTGGAAAAAATTTTTCATCAGTCAAAATTACCATAGCTTTTTACAAAAAAAAAATCAATATTTGGAACTTATTCTATTTTTTTTATGGTCCGCTTCCAGCGGGTTTTTGAAAAAAAATTGATAATGGTTTTGAAAATATCCTTAATTTTATGGGTTATGCCGGTGCCCAGATATTCCTGTGATGATGATTCATAGGACCAGTATATCCGCCACGGTTTCCCGATGATCAAATCCCGGGGAACCGGGCCCCAGAATCGTGAGTCAAAACTGTTATCCCGGTTGTCCCCCATGCAAAAATACTGATGCAAAGGGATTTTATACCCCGGAAAGTTATCCCGGTAACTGTCCGATATTTCATTATCCTTGAAGTATGTATAGGGCTCAACCAGGAGCTTTCCATCGATATAGACTTTTTTATCGACAATCTTGATGGTTTCCCCGGGCAGGCCGATGACCCTTTTGACATATTCCTTTTCAATCTCCGGGGGTGATTTGAAGGTTACGATCATTCCCCTTTTTATTTCAACCTGGGGAAAAAACAAGCTGTCAAGTTTTCCGTTTGACCGTGAATAAGCAACTTTATCGACCAGCAGATGGTCACCGATCAAGAGCGTGTCCTCCATGGAACCGGTAGGGATGACAAAGGATTGGAGAAGAAAAGTCATGACAAAGAATACATAAATAAGCACCTCGGAAAAAAGCTCGAAATATTCTCTAAAAATACCTATTTCCTGTCTTCGTTCCTTGATTAGCCTTTTCTTTTCTCTTCTTCTTTCCAGGTATTTTTTCATCATTGAGTATTTTACTCCAAATGGGCATCAAAATCAAGACACGGCAAAACAGAAAAAACGGACCGGCCGATACCGGATAGATTGACTTTTTCCGGAAAACACTACCGACATTTCATCACCCGTTCAAATTGACAACCATGCCAAAACAAAGTAAAATCTATCCTGAATCATGATTGCCAATATCGCCATCAGCTCTTCCGGTTTCAGAGATGCATCCGGTTTGAAGGGATCTTTCTCCCGTTTTCTATCCCCGGTTTTACGGCCATTCATCTGGGGGCCTAAAGAATTCAGGCATTTGCCATGAAATATAAAATTCCCATTCAGATCGCTGTTTTTCTGTTGTTCCTGCTGTTGATGGTCATGATCTTTTCCGGATACACACCCAGATCCGAAGTCGAATCACTGGATAAATTTGAACCGGATGGCATCGAAATGAAATATGTCGCCTTCAATAAAAACAATCAGAAGAGCCTGGAAATCTCCTGTTCCGAATCCAGGAAACAGGAAGAAGATAAAACCCTGATGAGGAATATCAAGGCCGTCATCTTTAAAAAGGGAGATCTGGATCGGGATATCTTCATCTCTGCAGATAACGGTTACGTCTCAAATAACACCAGCAACATTTTCATTGAAAACAATGCCCGGATTACGTCGGAAGATATCCAGATTTCCAGCCAGAATTTCAGAATCAAGGCAAAGTATCAATTATTTACGGAAAAACCCGTTCATTATCAGGCAAAAGGTTTGGAAGGTATTGCCCGTAAAGGCCTGGAATATTTCATGAAAACCAATTTGATAAAACTATTCGACACCGAAGGGACCTACGACAAAAACGGGCAAAAAACAGCATATAAAACAGATCAATTGTGGATAATAGACCGGAAAAAAACGCTGATTTTCCAAGAAAATACCGAAATCAAAGACCAGAAATCACTGCTTAAAAGCGACCGGTTAATGCAGTTATTCGATAAAGATTTCAAAATACTCAAAAAGGTAAAATCCTTTAACAAGAGTTATTTTTTCAATGATAACCGGGAAAAAAATGAGACCTTGGAAGTGAAATCAAAGGTACTGGAAACCAGTTATACCAATACAGGTGCTCTGAAGAGAACGGTTTGCCGGAAAAATGTTGTCATTTTCCTAAAAGATCCAAATAACCTGACCGAAATCACTTCCCGTCTGACCATCATAAAATATAAATTCGGAACCGGCCAAATCTCTGAAATCAAAATTCTTCCTCCGGGAAAGGTGAAGAATCAGGGGAAGAACAATTTTGAAATTTCTGCCGATAAAATCGTCTTGAAATTCAAAAAAGGCCAGCTATCCCGGGGAGAGGCGACAACAAAATGCCGGTTCCGGATTGACAAATATCATGGCAATTCAGATCAAATGGCCTATATTGTGGAAAAAAATGAGATTCAACTCACGGGCGAAAAATCCACCATAAAAAAAGATAAAAATACGTTCCTATCGAAAAATTTTACCATCAATACCCGGCAAAATACCCTGACCTCTGCCGAAGGCATTGAATCCATCATCAATCCTGAGAAGAAGAATGCCCTGTTCTCCACCGATTCAATTTTTGTCAATGCCAAAAAAATAGAAATTTTCGACAAGGAAAACCGGGTGGTGTACAAGGATGATGCCCGCCTTCAACAGAATGAAACCATCCTGAATACGGACCAGCTGGAAATCCGGGGAGAAAACAATCTCAGTACAAATGGCAATACCCATCTGGTTTTTAAGAATAAGGAGGAGGAAATCACGATCATGGGCGAAAACCTCACATTTGATCCGGAAAACAAAACCATCACCATCAAAGACAAAGGAATAATCAAAAGCAAGGACCGGATGCTGAAAGGCAAACTCATCAAGATTCTGTTTGATGAAAACAATGAATTGGATCAGATCCAGGGCGAAAAGGAAATCCAGTTCACCCAGGACAAAATCCAGGGAAGCGCCGAAAAAGTGAATTGGGAGTTTAAAAAGGAATTGATGCGATTCAGCAAGACGGCCCAGATAAAAAGTGCGGGCGGCGGAACCACCAAGGGAGATGAATTGATGCTGGATTTAAAAACCAGTAAAATTACCATTCTGTCTGAGGAATCCAAACGTTCCGAAACCATCATTGAATAATCGCTGGAAAAGGAAAGGAAATGAAATTATTCATTGATCCTGCCGGCGGTATCGCCGGTGATATGTTCCTGGCTGCTCTGGTTTCGGCCGGAGCAGATTCAGGTCTGATAAAAAAGGTCATTCTGGCCGGTGGCAATAAACTGGGGACAGCCGAGACGGATATCATGATCAGTCCGGACGGCTCCACCCGGATAAATATTTTGCTGTCATCCGAAAGACATCATCTCAATGAGGGAGAAGCAAAAATCTATTTGAAGGAACTGTTTTCCGAGTTCGGCATCAAAAAGGAATTTTCCCGCTTCGGGTTGAGAATTTTGCAGATTCTTCTGAATGCCGAAAAAAAAGCCCACCGGGAGCACCATATCATCGTGAATGATCACCATGCCCGGCAGTCTCCCGGGCCCCACAGCCATCATGACATGACATGCCTGCATGAAGCCCAGGATATTATAATAGACATTATCGGGGCGGTTGCCGCACTTCAAAATCTGGAAATCGAACCCAGGGCCATCCTGCTGAACCCGGTTTCAACTGGCTCCGGCACCATCCGTTTCTCGCACGGTACCTTTGAGGTTCCCGCACCGGCAACCCGAACTATTCTGGAAACCCATGGCATCGAATGGAAGAAAGGCCCGATTCAAAAGGAACTCTGCACCCCAACCGGGGCTGCAATCCTGGCAGCCCTGGACGCCAGATATCTCCCGGCGGCAAAAACAAAAATCCCCCTGGCTGCAACCCACGGAAAATCAAGAGGCAGCCATATCTATGACATACCGCCTCTGGAAATTTTTATCAACTGAAAAATTCCGGCCGCGGTTATATTATTCCCCGAAATAATCAAGTTTTTTTAAAAAGGTATTGACTTTTTTAATTTCTCATTTTATATTTACCAAACATAAAAACGTTCTGGTATTCTTGACGTCTGGAAAAGAGGAGAAGCAAATGGAAAAAAAAGAACTTGAAAAGTTCAAAAAGAAATTGATGCAGGTAAAGGAAGAATTGCAAAAGGTTATTGAAGCAAACGAAGAGAACAATGATACCGGAAACTCGGTTGATGAACTGGACCAAGCCACTGAATTGATAGAAAAGATGACCGGTTTTGCCGTTTCCTCCAATCTCCACCACAACATGATCGAAGTGGAAGAAGCGTTGAAGCGAATCGAAAGCAATACATTCGGAAAATGCGTCAATTGCCACAAGGAAATTGCCCTGAAAAGGCTTCAGGTTCTCCCGTTTACAAAATATTGTATTGATTGCCAGAGAGAAGCCGAAAAATATGAATGAAAGTCCGCTTTATATGCATCGATCCGAAACCATGCGTTCGTCAATTTAATTTTCCGAAATTCCTGGCCCTTGACTTTTCCGCCAATATCGGCTATATTTAAGTCATCTGTTTTTAAAACTTTTTTTTTGCATAAGAAAATAAAGAAAACATACAGTAGACGATAGATTTTTATATAAATTTTTAGCGGAAAAACAGGAAGTGCAGGTTGCTAACGGAGATAAAATGAAA
>CAZOWT010000063.1:0-14091 GCA_964583345.1 uncultured Clostridia bacterium | reverse complement strand
TAACGGGGTATTCAATTTCCGGTGTTCGTGCCTCGCCTGTATTTTTTTGACCTCCTCCAGCCTGTTTATGAAGCTGTCGGTCCAGTAGAATATGTCGTATTCGTAAAGCCTCTTTCTCATGAGCCGCATTCTTGATTTCTGTTCATCCTCTCCCATTTCCAGGGCTTTTGACAGGGTGGCCGATACATTGCCTTTGTTGTTGACGTTGATGAGTAACGCTTCGCCCAGTTCGGATGCCGCGCCGGCGGTTTCACTCAAAATCAATACGCCCCGGTTGTCATTTTTCGCCGCAATAAATTCTTTTGCCACAAGATTCATGCCATCCCGCAACGGGCTGACCAGGGCAATGTCGGCAACCGCGTAAAGCGGCAGCAGTTTCTTAAAAGGCAGGGAACGGTACAGGTAATGAATCGGGGTCCAGCTGGGGCTTCCGAAACGTCCGTTAATTTTCCCTACCAGTCCTTCGACTTCCTCTTTCAGAAGCGAGTAATGCATGACCTTGGTCCGCGACGGTACGCTGAGCATGATATAGACGAAGCGGTTGTGCCAGCGG
The DNA here is from genome assembly GCA_964583345.1 of uncultured Clostridia bacterium. Classification (GTDB taxonomy): domain Bacteria; phylum Acidobacteriota; class Aminicenantia; order UBA2199; family UBA2199; genus CAZOWT01. Next base: position 13,538 of record CAZOWT010000063.1, on the reverse strand, counting down.
GGATTTTTTTCCAAAAAGAGCTCGAAACCTTGCAACCGCTGGGTAATTCCCTTGGAGTAATCCAGTCGGTCCACCGAGAGAATGATTTTTCTGTTTTCCGGTTTTATGTCTTCTTTTAGCCGGGCAATGTTTCGCTTGATCGAATCCTCTTCCAGGCAGCGGGTAAAATTACCGAAATCAATGCCCATGGGAAAGTTTTCCACCCGGACCACCCGGTTCTTTACCGAAAGCGCGCCGAACTCATGTTCCAGGCCAAGCAGCCTCAGCACACTGCTTAAAAAATGGCGGGCGTATTCATAGGTATGGAAACCGATCAAATCCGATCCCAGCAGGCCTTCCAGCACTTCTGTTCTCCAGGGCAGAGACCGGAAGACTTCCGAGGATGGGAAAGGTATATGCAGGAAAAACCCGATTGCGCTGTCGGGATATTTTTCTCTCAGGAGGGAGGGCAGCAGCATCAGGTGATAATCATGAATCCAGAACATGTCATCGGGGGCGGCCAGTTCCGCAATTTTCTTTAAGAATTTCTGGTTGACTTTTTTATAGGCCTGCCACTCGGATTCTTCATATGAGCAATAGGTCGAAAAATAATGAAAGAGCGGCCAGATGGTTTTGTTGGTGAATCCGTAATAGTATTTTTCCAATTCTGCGGGCGAGAGAAAAATCGGATAAGAATGCTGGGCCTGCAGCAGGTTCTTAACTTGACGCCTTTCCTTCTCGCTAACCGGCCAGATACCGGGCCAGCCGACCATGACCTGTTGATGTTCGGTCTTCAGCGTTCGCAGTCCGGTGGCCAGCCCACCGGAGCTCTGCTGAATATCAAAGCCTTCCTTTTTTCTCTTGATGGTCACCGGCAGCCGGTTGGAAATGACAAAGAGCCGCGCCTTTTGGTTTTTTTTGTTGGCCATGAGTTGATTCCACCCCCAAAAAATATATCATATCGGAATTGAATGTCAAATTATCCGGCGAAACGGGTGGTTTTCCGTATCCTTTTCGGCAAGCTCCGGTCTAATTGATGCTAATCATGGTTGAACAGTTCGATCAGCAGATCCAGGTAATCGGAAACATGGCGGGTGATCAGAAAATTTTTTCGGATGAATTCCTTTCCTTTTTTCCCCATATCTTCTCTGAGCCTTTTGTCTTTGAGCAGCGAGACAATCCGTTCGGCGCAACCGGGAAAATCCTTTGGATCCACCAAAAATCCGGTTTCTCCGTCAAGGACCTGTTCGGGAATTCCTCCGATACGGGAGGCCACCACCGGAACGCCTTTCCATGAAGCTTCGGATACGGTCAACCCGAATCCTTCCCGGGTGGACTTCTGAAGAATGACCGCTGATTTTCTCTGCAGGGCGTTTACCAGAACCTGGTTGTCGCCCAGCACGAACAGGACATCCCGGCTCTTTATATATTTGGCAGCTTTGCGGGCCATTTCATTATGGATTTTCATTCCTTCCGGATCATCAGGCGCCATGTTGTAACAGAAAATGAGTCGGCAGTCCGCCTTTTCCCTGACCATTTCAAATACCTTGAGCACGCCTTCCGGATCCTTCCAGGGATCAAAGCGGGATACCTGGGTAATAAAAGGTTTGTCCAGGGGGATGTCGAATTTTTTAAAGGTCCTGGAAATGGTTTCTTCCGAAAGGTCCATGTTTTTATGGGAGAGGGGATCAATGGACGGATGAATAATTTTTTGCTCCAGCGGCAGATCCTTCTTTCTGAAATTATCACTGGAAATGATCATCATATCGTAGCGGAGAATAAATGATTTGATATAATTCCACACATCGGGATTGGGATGGGTGATGTCGATATGACATCGCCATACCCAGGGCTGGCTTTTTTTATTGAATTTGATCAGCGGCAGAGGCTGGGGATCATGAATGATTACGCAATCATGGTCGAGATGGGTGAATCGCGAGAACCTTTCATTGGTTTCCAGATAGAGGTTTTTTTTATTCGCTGTCAGGTTGATGGACTGGCCCTGAAGGGCATTATGAAACTTTTTGGTCACCACAAAAAAATCCGAGGGGCCGATCAGCACCCGCCAGCCCGAGTCGATGCCGGTATCGTTAAGCAGCACGATCAGGTTGTTGAGGATTTCGGCCACACCGCCGCCATAGGCGGTTGAATTGATGTGTACGATGTGTTTGCTCATCAGTCGATGGGCTTTTTTGAAAATATTCCCGATGACCTCGTCACCCACGATCGGAAGATACTCATCCATGCTTTTCATGTTTGACCTCACTGGTTTTTTTCAAGGATAAAATTATATATCATCTGTGGTTACATATGTCAAATCCGGTACAATATCTCCCCGCTGCTTGCAGAAAACATTTTATTATGTTAAAATTTAACTTCATATTTGGCACGGTCCGATTTTTTTTATTCGGATATGAATGGAAATAAACCGGTGTCATGGCAAAGGAGTTTAGCATGAAAAGAGTGATGATATTGACGCTGCTGCTGATTTGGGCAGCCGGTCCTGGAATTGCCGGCTGGCTGGATTTCAATAAAGGAATCGCCCTCTCCGGCAAGGAAGGGAAACCCATGCTGGTGGATTTTTATACCGACTGGTGCCACTGGTGCAAGGTGATGGATGAAAAAACCTTCAGCCAGAGAGATGTCAAGGACTATCTGGAAAAATATTTCGTCACCGTCAGAATCCAGGCCGAAGACCGGCAAGCGTCGGTGAGCTACAAAAACAAGACCTACAGCAATATCGACTTCACCCGGGCCGCCGGTATCACCGGTTTTCCCTCGATTGCTTTTTTTGACAGGCAGGGAAACCCGGTTACCGTTATCCCCGGATATATTCCGCCGGAAACATTTCTTTCGATTTTGAAATACATCAAGCAGGAGTGCTACAAGCAGAAAATGAGTCTGCAGGAGTTCCTGAAAAAACAGGATGAATGTGATTCCAAGAATTCCGATTAACTGAATTCAGCCCAAACCCGGCGACGAGATCCGGCATCCGAATCCAACCAGGGAAAGACAGGCAATTTATTTGATTTTCCCGTCCGAACAGAACTGTTTCACCTGAACGGCCGAGGGGATGGCCTGGATTTTTTCCGCGGCGTGGGAAGAGGTGAACCTCAGGGTAACCGTGGTTTCACAGTCCGTGGAAAAATTGCCGCTGCAGTTATTCAATGCTTCCAACTGCTCCAGACCGCTGATTACGGGTGTTCCGGGATCATCCTTGCCGTCTTCATAGGTATACCCGGTTACGGAGGCTTCATAGGAGGTGGTCAGGCATTTGCAGTTGATCGAGTTGTTGTTGTACTTCCAATATATCCAGTCGATGTATTGCTGGGTGGCGGTGCAGGTGCTTGAATCGATGGTGGCCGTAAAGGTCAGGGTGTCCTGGTAAACGGCGCCGGAACAGGTGTCGTTGCAACCGCTCAAAACGTTGAACACGAAATGGGAATTGTTAAGCACCTGGTTGTTGACGGTAAATTTGTGAAATCCTTCCGAATTGACCCCGCCATAGGTGGCCCGAATCTGAAAAGTGATGCTGGTATATGCACCGTAATCCTTGGAACCGAAAATATCGTCAAAAATATTGCAGCCGGAAAGCGACAACAGAGCCGAACAGACCAGCAATCCCCAGAAAAATTTAATATTTCTTTTCATGATTCCTCCTGTTTATTTTTTGATATATTACGACACTCACCAAAACTAATCAAATTTTTCCCGGCAATTTTCCCGAACCAGCGATATCAGGTTGGGCTCAGAAATACAGTATCCAGGAATGTTGAATCCGGAAGGTTTTTTGGGTTTCCTGATCCAGATAGTCGGTTGTCCAGTTTGAAAATTCGAGACCCAACTTCAGTTGGGGGGAAAGGGAATAGCGGAAACTGGCGAAATAACTGCTATTTTTGGAACGGTTTCCCGGTGAGAGATCCCGGTCATCGGGATCATCCATTCCGTAGGCCACGCTCAACTGCAGGCTGTCGGTTATCGAGGCAATCAGGTTGACAAAGAAACCTTTTGCTCTGATCTCGGTATTGTTGCTGACTTCCTGAACGATACCGCCCAGAAACATTCCCAGGTTTTTGCCGTTAAAATATTCTCCGATCAGTTTTATCCGGGGGGAGAGGTCGAAGGAGAGGTCGACATTGATTGAATGGGTGGAGTAATCGATTGTGCCGCCTGTTTTTCCGAAATGACCGGATATCCCCAGTTGGAGGGCCGATTGACCGAAATTCAGTTTGGTTGAAATCCGGCCTTCATAAATCGGGGAAGCCGAAGCAATCCCGTCGTCAATGCCGTCACCATCATAATCCTGGCTGATGTTGCGGAAAATTCCCGCCTGAATGCTGAAAAGATTCTTGTTAAAGGCGAAATCTTTGCGCAGACTCAGTTGGGGGCGACGGTATCCGATGTTTCCGCAGGCCCAGTTCACGGTATAATTGAGGGTGACCGGATTCAGTGGGGCGATGATGTCCCAGTTCTGACCGGCTTTTATGAAAAAATTTCCGTTGGTAATCTCCAGGAAAGCGTGACGCATGAAGTTTAAGGCCTTGTTTTCAGCGCCGCCACCGTAGAAATCGATTTCGACCTGTCCGTATCCTTTGAATTTGCCGAAATGCAACCCTTCGATTTTCAGGCCCAACCGGGTTTCATTGGCGGTCATATAAAATAGTCCGTCGCTTTCACCGGGATCCACGGCCCAGAGAATATAATTTCCATGTGATGCCCTTCCGGTTTCATAGATGGCGTCCAGCTTCACATATCCGTAGGGCGTCGCGGTTAACCCGCTTTCAGCGTGCAGAAAATTCAGTAAGAGCAACATGCATACGAAAAACAAAAATATGGTTTTTTTCATAAATCCTCCTTGTTTTGGATGAATATTAAATTTCTTTTATGGGTTTGTCTGCTGAAGAAATTCATGATTCAATGCCATGAATGGGAAAAATTTCAGATTTTATTTTCTCGGTTACCCGGCTGATTTCAGCATCAACAAAACGTTTCAGGTTGACGTCAGTCGGCAGGATCCGGTCCCTCAGGCCCCCCGGCCATTCGATGTTTTCAAGCATGACCCCACCCATTCCCAGATTTAAATTGTGTTCCTCCTCACCGGACAGAATGGCCCAGGCCAGGGTCCAGCCCCGGACCGTGTTTTTTACATGGTATCCGCCGCCTCCGGTGGCCAGGATCGGCTTTTCCATTTTTAAAATCGAACTGATGATCTCGGCATGGGCATTGTTGGTCAGGTTCAGATGGGCCAGTGGATCATTGGAAAGGGCATCCATACCCAGTTCTAATATGATAATATCCGGATCATATTTCCGGGCGATGGGCACGACCACCTGCTGGAAAACATGTTCGTATGCCTCGTCATAGGTTCCCTGGGGCAGGGGGATATTTACCGAATATCCCTTACCGGCTCCAATACCGATTTCTTCTGCGAAACCGGTTCCGGGGAACAGAGTTTTTCCGCTTTCGTGAAGGGATACGGTCAGCACATCGCTGCGGTCGAAAAAAGCATTCTGCACGGCATCGCAGTGATGAACATCCAGGTCCAGAAACAAAACCCGTTTTGAGGCATCGGTCATGGACATGATGGCCAGCACCACATCATTCAGGTAGCAGAAACCGGAGGCTTTTTCCGGGCCGGCATGATGAAATCCGCCAGAGGGATTAAACGCAATCCGGGCTTCCCCGGCCAGGATCATCATGGCGCCGGTAAGCGATGCTCCGCAGGCCAAGGCGGCATGTTCGGTCATGCCCTTGAAAACCGGATTCTCCGGAGATCCCAGGCCCATGAGAAATGACGATGCCGGCAGGTCCCCGAATTCGGCCTGCAACATGGCATCCAGATAACGGGACGTATGGAACTTCTCCAATTCGGCCCGGGTGGCCGGAACGGGTAATATTTCTCTCCGTTCCCTTCCGTTTAACAGGCCCATCGAGGTAATCGCCTTGCGGGTCATGGCTGCCCGATGGGAATTAAAGGGGCAATCGGGGGGGTATCCGATTTCTTCGAAACGGGATGAATACACGAAAACAGCGTTTTTGTCATTCATCCTGGTCTTGAGAAGAGCAGCCCGGCAGTCAATGCCGGGCTGCTCCCGGTTTATTGGTTTCAGGTTATGCGTTGGCTGTTTTTTTCGGGGGTTTAACCATCGAAATGATGCCAGAAGCAATCAGACAGAGGATGCCGCAGATGGTGAAAGCCAGCGGGAAATTTCCCATGTCGCCCAATCTGCCGCCGAGCATGGGGCCGAATATGCCGCCGATCCCATAAGCGAGGAACACCCAACCGTAATTCTGACCGACGAATTTGGTTCCGAAGGTATCGGCGGTAATGGTTGGAAACAGGGCAAAGTTACCTCCGAAATTAAATCCGATCAGGGTGGCACCCAGATAAAGCAGTGCTGGCGTCCCGGCCATCCACTGGAACAGGATGACGATGATTCCCTGAATAGCCATCATCAGGATAATGGAATTCTTTCGTCCGAGCTTATCACTGATTGCACCCCAGGCGATTCTTCCGATACCGTTAGCCAGGGCATAAAAAACCGCCATGGCTGTACCGGCTATGGCACTCGCCTGTGCCTGGCCCATGCCCTTTGCCATCAAGGCGGTCATGGGAAAAAGCTTCATCAGGCCGATGCTCATCAGGCCGGCACTGGCTCCGAATACAAAGGTCAACAGAATCATGTAATACTGGGGGGTTTTTAGCATTTCCGAACTGGAAAAATTAACCAGTCCGGTGGCTTTGGCGTCAGATGCCTGAGGAGGTGTCCAGCCTTCGGGTTTCCAGCCTTCGGGCGGATATTTCATCCAGATACCGCCGATCACCACACTCACCAGAAAGATGATACCGTAAATGATGAATGTTGTGCTCAATCCCTGGACAGCGAGCAAATGCCCCCATGATCCGGCGAGTTTAACCCACAGCAGGGCGCCAAAACCGAATCCGGCTACCGCCAGTCCGGTGATCAATCCTTTTTTGTCCGGGAACCAGCGCATACCCACGGCAATGGGAACCACGTAGGCCAGTCCGATCCCGGCACCGCCCACGATACCGATCAGGGCAAATAATCCGATAAAATCGGTTTTTCCAATCAGGCCGCCGAGGATATAGCCCAATCCCAACACGACTCCTCCGGCCATGGCCACAATCCGGGGACCCAGTTTGGGCATGATTCTTCCGGCCAGCACCATGATAATGGCAAACGTAGCCAACCCGGCAGCGAAAACACCCTGGGTCTGGGCTTTGGTCCATCCGGCTTTTACCAGCGGTTCGGTGAAAACACTCCAGGCATAGATGGCGCCCAGGCAGAGTTGAATAAGAACGGCTCCCAGGACAACCAGCCAGCGGTTCATTACTTTCTTTTCGGTCATGAATTCATCTCCTAACCTATAATTTTTTTGCGCCTTCCACCAGCAGTTCGACCACATGGGGATCAGCCAGGGTGGTTGTGTCACCGATCTGGTCAATGGCGTTTTCAGCGATTTTTCTTAATATTCTTCTCATAATCTTTCCGGAACGGGTCTTGGGCAGGGCTGTTGCGAACTGAAGTTTATCCGGAGCGGCAATCGGTCCGATTTCATGCCGGACGTGCTGAATGAGCTGTTTCCGGAGCTCTTCACTCTCTTTGACATTATCCACCAGGGTCACAAAGGCATAGAGGCCCTGTCCCTTGATATCATGGGGCATCGGAGCGACAGCAGCTTCGGCCACCGCCTCATGGCTGACCAGTGCGCTTTCGACTTCCGCGGTACCGATTCGGTGTCCGGATACATTGACCACGTCATCCACCCGGCCCATCAGCCAGTAGTCGCCATCGCTGTCGACCCGGCAACCGTCACCGGTAAAATAAAGGTTGTTGAACATGGTGAAATAGGTATCGATGAATCTTTCGTGGTCACCCCACATGGTTCTCATCATTCCCGGCCAGGGTTTTTTGATGCAGAGTTTTCCGCCTTCATTTTTGTTGCATTCCGAAGCGTCATCTCTGAGCACCACCGGTTCAACGCCAAAATAAGGGCGAATGGCGGATCCGGGTTTCAGGGTGTGGGCGCCGGGAAGCGGTGTAATCAGAACGCCTCCGGTTTCGGTCTGCCACCAGGTATCCACAATCGGGCATTTTTCTTTGCCGATGTTTTTGTAGTACCAGATCCAGGCTTCGGGATTGATGGGTTCTCCAACCGTTCCCAGAACCCGCAGGCTGGACAGGTCATATTTATTGGGCCATTCGTCACCCTGGCGAATGAGGGCTCTGATGGCTGTGGGAGCCGTATAAAATACGGTTACCTTGTATTTCTCCACGATCTGCCAGAAACGGCCGGGGTCGGGATAAGTCGGTACGCCTTCGAACATCAGGCTGGTGGCGCCGTTTGCCAGCGGCCCGTAAACGATATAACTGTGACCGGTTACCCAGCCGATGTCAGCCGTACACCAGTAAATATCATCTTCATGAATGTCAAAGATATGTTTGTGTGAGAGAGAGGTATGGAGCAGGTATCCTCCGATGGTATGGACAACCCCCTTGGGTTTGCCGGTCGATCCGGAAGTATAGAGAATGAAAAGAACATCTTCGGCGTTCATTTTCTCCGGTTCACAGACCTCGCTGGCCTTGGCCATCTCATCATGATACCACACATCCCTTCCGGCCTTCATGTTCACCGGTTCCTCGTTGCGTTTGAAAACCACCACTTTTTCGATTGAAGGTGAATTTTCAAGGGCTTCATCGGCTATTCCCTTCAGGGGAATGTGCTTGCTGGCCCGCAAGGAAACATTGGCGGTAATCAAGACCTTGCATTCAGAGTCATTGATTCGGTCGGCCAGAGAATCAGCGCTGAATCCGCCGAAAACGATGGAGTGAATGGCTCCGATTCTGGCGCAGGAGAGCATCACGACTGCCAGTTCGGGAATCATGGGCATGTAAATACAAACCCGGTCACCTTTTTTTACACCATGGGATTTGAGGACATTGGCGAATTTGCAGACTTCCCGGTGCAGTTCTTCGTAGGTCAGGGTCAGGGTATCATTCTCGGGTTCACCCTGCCAGACCAGTGCGGGCTTGGTCCGGTTGGCGGTTTTCAGATGCCTGTCCAGGCAATTAACCGTAATGTTCAATTCCCCGTCTTCGAACCAGGTGTGTTTTATAACACGTGATTTTGTATCCCAGGTATACTTTCGGGCAACGGTCGGTTTTTTGAACCATTCCAGAGTCTGTGCCTGTTCCAGCCAGAACCGGTCAGGATCATTAACGGACTGCTCATACATTTTTTTGTACAACTCGGCATTGATATGAGCCCGTTTAATCACCTCGGGAGAAGGGGAAAAGGTTCTTTTTTCTGTCATTAGCGAATCGGTTGATATCGCATTTTTCTTTTCTTCTGTCATCTTACAACGCTCCTTTTTTCTTATTTTTTATTGACATAAATTTTTTTGACATCTTTTTATATGAAAGCGGTATTTGCTTCTTGGTGAAGATATTGAATACCCAAAACTGACCGAAACAATTGTTTGTTTCAAAAAAATAATATTAACAAAAAAATTGGCGCAGGTCAAGCTGTTTTTGAAATTTTTAGTTGCCCCGGCTGCCGCATATCTTCAAATGAAGGGCCAATGGCACTTGAAAAAAAAATAGCGCTTTGATATAAAGTGAAACGGCGACAAAAATGGTGGGAACCGATGTTTCACATTACCGGATCATCGAGCAGATCGGTGTCGGAGGCATGGGGGTCATTTACAGGGCTGAAGACAAAATATTGAAGCGTGATGTGGCGCTCAAATTTCTGCCGGCCGGATTAACAGCCGATCCCGAAGCCCGGGAGCGGCTGGTCCGGGAAGCCCAGGTGGCTTCGGCGCTGGATCACCCTTCCATATGCACGGTTTATGAGATCGACCAGACCCGGGAAGGCCAGATGTATATGGCCATGGCCTATTATCCCGGCCAGACCCTTAAGCAGAAAATAGGAGAGGGCCCGTTGCCGGTTCCGGAAGCCCTGGATATTTCGATGGAAATTGCCAGGGGATTGGAAAAAGCCCATGAAAAAGGCGTGATTCACCGGGATATCAAACCGGCAAATATCATCATCACCGAAGACCAGTTTATTAAAATCGTGGATTTCGGGCTGGCCATCCTGAGCGGACAAACCCGCATCACCTCCGACCAGGTGATTGCCGTGGGGACGGTCAATTACATGTCCCCGGAGCAGATAAAAAGTGATCACATCGATCAGAGGACCGATATCTGGGCCTTGGGTCTGGTGATGGTGGAGATGTTGACCGGCATCTACCCCTTCCAGGGAATCAACGCCCCGAGTGTCATTCATTCCATCATAAATGATGACCCTGGTGAGGTCGTTTTTGAGAACCGGAAGATTCCGGGACAATTGGGAAAAATAATCGGAAAATGCCTGGAAAAAAATGCGGAGGACCGGTATCCGGCCATGAGCCACCTGTTGGAAGACCTGGCCAGGTTCAAAAAAGGTGAACGCTGGGATCCGGATGACCATGTCTGGACCCGGGGGAAGAAAACCCCATCGATTGCCGTGCTTCCCTTTGAAAACCCGAGCCGGGACCGGGAACAGGATTACCTGTGTGACGGCATAACCGATGAAATCATTCACACCCTGGGGCATGTCGAAGGGGTCAGGGTGCTGGCCCGGGCCTCGGTGTTTTCTTTCAAGGCCCAAAATATGGATATCAAGAAAATAGGCCGACAGCTGGGTGTAAGCCGGATACTCCATGGAACCGTACGACGCTCCGGGGACCGGCTTCGGATTTTTGTGGAACTCATCGGCATCCCGGATGGGTATTCCATCTGGTCCGAACGGTATGACCGGAAGAACGAGGATTTGTTTTCCATTCAGGATGATATCAGCCGTTCGATCGTCGAAAATTTGAAGGGTGAATTGCTGGGAGAAGGCGAAGGGCTTCCGGTATTGCCTGCTACCAAGAATATAGAGGCTTATCACCACTACCTCCAGGGGTATTATTTCCTGAACAAGCGTTCCAGAGAAGGATTGAAAAAGGGCATGGAATATTTCCGGCAGGCGATTGAACTGGATCCGTTTTATCCGCCGGCTCATGCCGGGCTGGCCGATGCCTATATTCTGTTTGCCGGTTACGAGATGATGCCGCCGGTGCAGGCTTATCCGCTGGCCCGGGAGGCGGTGGAAAAAGCCCTGGAACTGGATGGTTCCCAGGCCTGGGCCCATGCCATAATGGCCATCATCTTCTGGGAAGATTCCCGGGATCAAACGGCAGCCGAAAGGGAATTCCGCACAGCCATCGATCTGGCGCCGGGTATGGCACAGTTGCATCATGTCTATGCCGAGTTTTTATCCTGCCTGGGGCGGTTCGAACCGGCATTGACCGAAATCAATCTCGCCCTGGAGCTGGATCCGCTTTCCCTGTTGTCGCATGTTTTGAAAGGTTTTATCTACTATCTCATGGGTCAATATGATCAGGCCATCAGGCATTACCAGTCGGTCATGGAAAAAGATCCCGCATTCATCACCGTAAATTGTGAACTGGGAATGACCCTGATTCAGTCGGGAAGGGCGGTTGACGGAATCAGGGCGCTAACCAGAACCCTGGAACTCTCGGACAATAATCCCATGTACCTTTCCCGTTTGGCCTACGGGCTGGGAAGATCGGGAGATAAAACCCGGGCATCCGAAATATTGACGCAACTGAAGACCCAGGCTGCAAAGGACTATGTGTCACCTTTCTCGCTGGCTATTGTCTATCTGGGCCTGGAAGAATTCGAAAAAGCCATCACCCATCTGCGGCAGGCATTCGAAGAAAAGGTGTACCATATGCTTCTGTTGAAAACCGATCCCCTCTTCGATCCGGTACGTTCCGACCCAGGGATAAAAGAATTGATGAATAGAATGGGTTTCTTGGCGGATTGAATGCCAGGGATAATTTGATGAACCATTTCTCAAAATTTTCCGATGCAATAAAATTACCGATTTATTTTTCTATATGAGGTTTGATGTCCAGAATCGGGGTTCCGTCGATCATGTCGATTCCCTTGACGGCAATCTGATTGTCCTTGATCGAAAGAACCTCCAGCACCGAAAGGCCCAGAGGATTGGGCCGGACCGGCGAGCAGATGCTGAATACTCCCTTGGTCTTCGTATCGTGGGGCGGCTTCTGCTTCAGGAAGTCCGGGGAAAAAACCGGACTGCGGTGAAAATAAAAAATAACCACGATCCGCTGGCCGGGTTTGATGTCTGTCAGACCGTTCTGGTATTTTTTATCGATGACCAGCCGGCCTTCCACATCCGACCGGCTCCAGTGCCTGGGGACTTCCCGCGCCCCGGTTTCCACCCGGCCGATGAACCTCAGGCTGATTTTTTCTTCGGTTGTCTTCATTTTTTCTTTCCTTAACCGTAATATCCCTGATCGAAATCCGTTGTGGTTTACTTTACCATATTTCCGGAGCAAAAGCCAAAAACGCCATTTTACGCCTGGTTTTATTGAAAGTCCCGAATTATAAGGTGATACGTTTCGCATTATGACTGATTTTTGTGACTAAAGTCATATTTTATAAAAAGTTACCGAAGTCATATTGGAAATATCAAAAAATTGAATTATTTTATTGGTGAATCAGGAGACGAACATGAATTACAAATTGGTAAAGCTCGGAAATGAATTTACTTTGGTAAATTTGGATGAAATAGACTGCATCAAGTCTGAAGGAAAATACCTGAGAATGTACCGGGGCGACAATTCTTATCTCATCAGGCAGACATTGAATAGCATGGAAAGCAACCTGGATTCGAAACGGTTTGTCCGGATCAGCCGCTCGGCAATCGTGAATATCGAAAGAATCAGGAAAATAGAAAGAACGGAAGCCTATGCCTACACCATTCGGCTGAACAACGACCGGACACTGATGTGGAGCAGAAATTACCGGAAAAAACTGCTGGATGTCATCCAGGCATAACCGGAGAACAGGAGAGAATGCATGCAACGACAGAAAATTGATATTGCCCGACCGGGTTTATCCGGCCACCATAAAATGAGGGAAAACGGTCCTGCCCGGGAGGTTGAAAACGACCGGGATTTTTTGTTCAACCATTTCAACAAGGCCAAGGACATGTTAACCAAGACCTATATCATCATGAACCATTCGAATCAGGGCATGCCCCTCAAACAGTTGATGAATACCCTGGAGACCATGATTATCGATTCGGCGCTTCATGTTACCCGGGGCAGTCAGAAAAAGGCTGCCCGGATGCTGGGGGTCAAACAAACCGCTCTCTGCGAAAAGATGAAAAAGTTAAAAATAAAAAATCATAAAAAAGAAAACATGACATTTTTCCCTTCCAAAATAAATGAATATTGATCTCAATTTATAAAATCACATGATGTTTAATAAATCCGCTTAGGAATCGAAACCATCCAAAAGCAGGATTTTATTTATGGGTTTTATCCCGAGCTTCATGAATTTGATTTATTATCCAAAACTCTGAATTTGACTGTCCGGAGCCTTTTGATTTCCTCTCCCCGTCTTCCTTTGTTTTACCCCTCATCCCCATTTTTTTGCATTTCATGACCTTTA
>CAZOWT010000062.1:8420-14103 GCA_964583345.1 uncultured Clostridia bacterium | reverse complement strand
GCCCAACTTGAATCCGAAAGAGACAGTAAAAAACATATCATTGAAAACGCCAAATCCAGGCGCAATGACAACGTTAAACAGAGAGAACAACTGGAAAACCAGATACTGCAGATCCGGGAAAAGATAAAGAAATACCGGGAACAAATGAACAAATGCACCACCAACAAGGAATACCAGGGATTCATAAACGAAATCCAGTTCGAGGAGTCAAAAATATCCGAAGTCGAAGAAGACATCATCCAGAGGATGCTGGAATTTGATGAGATCATGGACGAAATCCGGGAAAGCGAACTCGAATTCAAGAAGATTGCCGACGAATACAACCAGCGGATAAAAGAGTTGAACAATCACCTGGATTTCAATAAATCAAAGTTAAATGAGGAAACGGCAAATAAAACCGAATTGCGAAAAAAAATCCCGGAAAACCTGCTGCGCACTTATGACAGCCTTTCCGAAAAGAAAAACGGCAAGGTCATCTCAATAGTGGAAACGGAGTTTTGCGGCATATGCAACATAAAAATTCGTCCCCAGCTGTTAAATGAGATCATTTCCACCAACAACCTGTTCATCTGTGAAAACTGCGGCCGCATATTGGTTAAAATAATTCGTGACGAGGAACCGGAAAGGACGGATAATTGATCGGTGACCAGATTCCGGAAAACACCTATCACATCATAAATTTACATTCGGATGATGGCAGCAAGGAGCTTCATATGAACCTTATCTCCAGTTCTCCATATTTTAATCGCTTTATTTTTATTAAATCCGGGTCGTAAGCCATGACACAAAATGAATTCGACCAACTGACCGAAATTGCCAGAAAATTGAGGATACTGGTCATCAAGATGATCGGTGAAGCCGGTTCCGGGCACCCGGGCGGTTCACTATCCATTGCAGAAATCCTGTCATATCTGTACTTTAAAGCCATGAACATCGATCCGTCCAATCCGCAAAAACCGGACCGGGACCGCTTTGTTCTCTCAAAAGGACACGCCGCCCCTGCTCTCTACTCCATACTGGCCCTGAGGGGATTTTTCCCGGAGGAAAAACTTTTTACCTTGCGCAAAATTGATTCTAATCTCCAGGGGCACCCCCACCGAATCGATACACCCGGGGTCGAGGCATCGACCGGCTCTCTGGGACAGGGCCTCTCAATGGCCAGCGGAATGGCCATTGGCCTCGGTATTTCCTCCATCCCGGCCCGGGTTTATGCCATTATCGGTGACGGCGAATCCCAGGAAGGCCAGATATGGGAAGCAGCCATGACCGCCGGTTTCCGGAAAATCAACCGATTGTGTGTTTTCCTCGACTACAACAACCTGCAGATTGACGGCAAGGTTTCTGATATTAAAGATATTATGCCCATCAGAGAAAAGTGGGAATCCTTTCGCTGGAGGGTGGTGGAAATCAACGGCCACGACCTCAATGAAATCGACAACGCCGTGAACCTTTTTCATTCGGAAAAAACCAGGCCCATGCTGATCATTGCCCGTACAATAAAAGGAAAGGGCGTCTCCTTCATGGAAAACAATGTCGACTTCCATGGCAAGGCACCCACCAGAGAAGAGATGGAGATCGCCCTCAAGGAGTTGAGCCATGTCTAAGGACAGCCTCAGGCACGCATACGGCCAGACATTGCTGGAACTTGGAAAAAAAGATAAAAACATCGTTGTCATGGATGCCGACCTGGCCAAATCCACCCAGACCATCATCTTCGGAAAAGAAATATCAGAACGTTTTATTGATATCGGGCTGTCGGAACAGGATATGGTATCCACGGCTGCCGGGATTTCCCTGACCGGTAAAACCGTATTCGCCAGCAGTTTTTGTGTATTCCTGGTCGGCCGGGTATATGACCAGGTGCGGCAGTCCGTCTGTTACAATAACGCCAATGTCAAACTGATCGGTACCCATTCCGGGCTGGGTGTGGGCGAGGATGGATCCACCCACCAGGCGCTTGAAGATATCGCCCTGTTGAGACCGCTCCCCAACATGAGAATCATCGTTCCGGCCGATGCCAGGGAAACCAGTCAGGTCATTCATTATGTGGCCGCCAATCCCGGACCTTTTTTTGTTCGGCTGATAAGAGGCAAACTGGAAACCGTCACCGGGGAAAACCATGAATTTGTCTTCGGCAAGGCATCGATTTTAAGACAGGGCAAGGATATTGCCATATTTTCCATGGGTTCGATGCTGGAAAAAGCCCTGGAAGCGGCCGCTCAACTGGAAAAAGAATCCATAGACGCCGCAGTTATCAACATGTCCACCATCAAACCCCTTGACCGGGAGACCATTCTGGATTTTGCCCGGAAAACCAGAGGCATGATTTCAGTGGAGGACCATTCAGTATACGGCGGTCTGGGAGGAGCGATCGCAGAAGTGATTTCCCAGTTTCACCCGTCGAAGTTGAAAATAATCGGGGTGGAAAATAAATTCGGCAGATCTGGAACACCGGAAGCGCTGTACCGATATTATGGCTTGACTGCCGAACGTATTATCAGCGAAGCCAGGCTAATTTTAAATTGACATCGGCAGAAGCCGACGATAAATGGAAAAAAAGGGCAATACGGCCGGGTTGAACGGAAATGATTGAATTTTATCATGTCAGCAAACAGTATGTTAAAAACCAGTTCGCCCTGAATGATATCAATTTATCAATCGAGAAAGGAGAATTTATTTTTTTGACCGGCGCTTCGGGAGCGGGAAAATCCACTCTCCTGAAACTAATTTTCAAGGAAGAGCTGCCCAGCAAGGGCCAGATTCTTATCGACTCGGTTAACATCAATTTGATTCCTCAGAAAAAACTCTACCGGCTAAGGAGAAGCATCGGTATTATTTTTCAGGATTTCAAACTTCTGAATAAGCGAACCATTTTCGAAAATGTGGCCATTCCCCTGGTGATTCGCGGCGAAAGGAAATCCATCATCGAAAAGCGGGTTCACAGCGCGCTCTCTCTGGTCGGCCTTACCCATCGCCGGAATTATATCCCTGAACATGTTTCGGGAGGTGAACAGCAGCGGGTAGCCATTGCCCGGGCCATTGTCAGCAATCCCAAGATCATCATTGCCGATGAACCGACCGGTAACCTGGATACGGAATTGTCCATTGAAATCCTTAAAATTTTCGAACAAATCAACTCAAACGGAATCACCATGATCGTTGCCACCCATGACAAAAACCTGATCAAGATTTTCCCCAAACGTGTCATTCGTCTGGATAAGGGAAAACTGATTTCGGATTGGGGCAAAGAGGAATTGCTGTAATGCTGGTAAAGACTTCTCTTCAGAATGCCGCCAAGAACATCCTGAGAAACAAACTCATAAACCTTCTGTCCCTGGGCATCATCGCTTTCACCCTGCTGATATACGGAATTTTTAATTATGTTTCCTACAGCCTGGATATCGTTACCCGGGAATTTTCCAAAAATATCGAAGTCATCTTCTATTTTAAAGACGGGGCCCGGCAACAGGAAATCGAACAGCTCATCCGAAAAGTCAAACAGAACCTGTTGGTTGAAAAAGTGGTTTACCGATCAAAAAACCAGGCTGAAACCGGTTTCATCCGACAGTTTCCGGAATTGAAATACATCCTTTCCGAATTCAGCGAATCTCCTTTCCCGCAATCCATGGAAATTACCTTCAAACCAAAATATGAATTCAATACCCAGGTAGCCGCTTTCATGGACGAAATCGAAAAAATGAACCTGATCGACAGCAAACAGGTCAATACGGAGTGGGCAAAAAAAATTACCACCATAAAAAAATTCATTACCATCATCGGCCTTTTCCTGAGTTCGATTCTCTTGTTCGTTTCCATTTTCATCATATACAATGTTATCAAACTGAATATCCTTTATCGTAAAGATGAAATCCATATTTTGAAACTGGTCGGAGCCACCAACTGGTATATCAAATTCCCCTTCATCATTGAGGGAGCGATTATGGGATTTTTCGGAAGCCTTCTGGCCGGAATTTTACTCACCATTCTGCTGAAACTTTTTCCCTCCTATGCCAGTTTCATGTTCGAACTGGTAAAGGAAATGATCAGGGTTAAAACCATCCCCTATTCCATTTTTACCCGGCTGATTATCCTGGGAACCGGAATCGGCCTTTTTTCCTCGGTATTCTCCACCCAGAGATTTTTGAAAGATTAAAATATCTCGCGAGGTGCCTTACCTGATCTGATTTTTCAACACATCAGCACGCCGGATCAGGCAGCGGTGAATTTTCATCAGATCGCCTTTTATAAAGGCCAAAACCGGCAGCCAGAGAAAAATATTAATCACCCAGAAAATCAGCACCGACCACATGGCTGTTTTTATCCCCCAGGCGGTCGCCAGATACGAGGCGATCAAGGGCCCGATAGCATTGCCCACGATATCCATGAGCGCTGCCAAAGAAATCAATGTCCCCCGGTGTTCGGGCAAATTAATATCCGTGAGCATACTGTACCAGTTGGGGTTGACACCCTGGTTGACAAACATGGCCAGGCCGATGAATAACATAAGCATCCAGAACACAGGCATGGCAAATGCGTCGGCCAGTGATGCGCTGTCATGGATCCGAAAATTCAGCAGCAGGAATCCCAGCATAAAAATAATCGGGAAACCATTGCAAAAAAGGGCGATTTTTGCCTTTGCCCGTTTGTCACGTTGAAACCACCGGTCACCCAGACGCCCAAAAAAAATCGTTCCCGCTCCCCCCATTAAAGCCACCAGGATAATGGTGGCATTTATCATCCCGGCTCCCAGGTTATGAATATCCCGCAGATATTTAAATATCAGGAACACGATGATCGAACCGGGGATGACGTCGACAAAATTCATCACCAGCCATAAATTACTCCGGTTTGAACGTATAAATTTGAAATCCTGCTTGGATATGCGAAAACGGTATTCCGCGCCTTCCAGAATCAGGTGCCGCAATTCATCCTCCTGAACCGCACGCCTGGGTTCACGGATGGCCAGCAATCCCATGGCCAGTAAAAAATTGATTACCCCCAGTATAAAGTATGCGCTTCTCCATCGGTTCAGGCTGGAACCGGCAATGATGAATCCGGCCATTCTTCCGGTCATCATGGCCAGAGATATATAGGCAAATGCAGTGGTTCTCCGCTTCGGAGAAACGCCATCGCCCACCATGGAAAAAATTGCGGGGACAATGGCGCCGATGCCGATGCCGTTCAATGCCCGGTTTAAAAGAAAGAAAAAATAGCCGGAAGGGCCGTGAGGGATCAGGATGACCAGCACAGAAGATAGGCTGTATATGAAAGATCCGAAAAAACAAATTTTTTTCCTGGACGAGCGGTCAGCCATGATTCCCGCGGTGATCATGGAAATCGCGGAAAAGAATGTGAAAAAAAATGAAACCCAGCCAATCGGAACCACATCCCGGGTATTCTGGAAAAAATCCTGAAGCAGGGAATTGAGAAGCGGCCCCAGCATGGATTGGTCGGCAAAATCAAGTATCAATATGGACAGGAATAGAGCAAAGGCCAGTTTCCAGGCCAGCCCGGAATTCTTTTTCTCCTGGGATTCCCGCATGTCAGCCCGACAGCGGACCGCTGTCGCCACCACCCGGTCCTGCCCTGAATTTTCCGCTCATTTCATGCAAAAAATAATCACGGCTGTAAAAAAATAGGGAATGAGGATTTTTTGGTTATACCTGAAGCATATGGTCCCGAT
>CAZOWT010000062.1:0-8410 GCA_964583345.1 uncultured Clostridia bacterium | reverse complement strand
TTTTTCGGTTTTCCGGATAGTCGTCGAATGTTTTCCGGTACCAGCGATGGTTTGAAATCCCCCGGGGGATGAGATTGGCGGCTGTGAACAGGGCAAATGCCAATCCGGCAAGCGACCAGGTCAGCACCGCCCATCCGGTCCATTCCAGGATCTCACCCAGGTAATTCGGATTGCTCACCCACCTGAAACATCCTTTTTGGGGAATACGATAACCGGTTTGGGAATCATCCGCCCTCAGCGAACGAATGGTACGATCGGATGCGATATTCAGGACCAGACCGAAAAGGAAAAGGCAGCAACCGCTTATAAAATGAAAGGATATAAACAGATCGGGACCGCTTAAAACCAAATAAGTCTTTAAAAAGAATCCGTTCACATAACCGTTAATCAAATTAAAACCGAATGCCATTATCGCCAGCACCAGTGGAAAATCCCGCTTCGAACCCCTCATTTGCATAGGAAAGACAAAGGTTCGCTGAAGGTAGTGCACCTCCCATATTCCGACAAAAACCCACACACCTGAAGGTACCTGCCCGGGCAGCAGACAGACCATTGCCGGTATCATGAATACCGCCGGAAGCTCCATCACCAACCAGGCCACCCTGGAGGATACGGTCATCCCCCACCCGGATCGGTGGTGGCGTCCGTAGGGCGCTGTCACCCGCAACAGGATAAAGAACACAACCGGCACCAGGGCAAATTCCAGCCACAGAAAAATTCCGTACAGGCGGTGCCAAACGTTCAAATCCAAATCAGGACCCTTTATTCACCTGCTGATCCCGGGTGAACTGCCGGTTTTTTATCAGCTTCTCGGTATCATAGGGCGCGGGTTCGCCTCCCAGATAGGTGTGAAACCATTCCAGATGGGCGTTGTAATAGACCGGCATGGATTTGACATGGTCCGGCCAGTGCCCGTCATTTTTAAAAATAATCAAACGTGAGGGCACAGCCATTTTTTGCAGGTCGGTAAAAAACTCCAGGCTCTGGGTATAGGGGATCCGGTAATCTCGCTCACCGGTGATCACCAGACAGGGGGTTTTGAAATTTTTTACATATGATTTGGGTGACTGGTCCCGATAAACCTCGGGTTTATCCCAGGGAGTTCCGCCCATGTCCCATTCCGGAAACCACAATTCCTCGGTAGAACTGTACATGGCTGCCAGATCGTATACACCCATCATCGACACCAGGGCCCGGTACCGGTTACTGTTTCCCTCCAGCCACATCACCGCATATCCACCCCAGGACCACCCCATTACCCCCATTCGATCCCCGTCAATATAATCCAATCCTTCAAGATAATCCGTGACCCGGTTTATATCCTCCATCACCTTCCCGTTCCAATCGGATGAGATGGCAGCGGTAAAGGCCTGGCCGTATCCGGTGGATCCATGGGGATTGGGGAAGGCAACCACGTAGCCGGAACCCGGATAGACCTGCCAGTCCAAACGGAAAGAATCCGACCACATCATCTGGGGACCGCCGTGAATATTGATAACCAACGGATATTTTTTATCGGGAATAAACCCGTGCGGCTTGACCACAAACAACTGGACCTGTTTTCCTTCAGCTCCGGTGACCCAATGCGTTTCGGCCGGGCGGATATCCACCTGCTGTTCCAATTGCCGATGGAAAAAAGTCAGGCGCTTCGGAAATTTATTTGAACCGATCCGGTAACTCCAGATTTCCGCAGGTTCGGCAACCGCGGATTTCACCATCACCAGAAATTTCCCATCCGGAGTGACGGAAAACTCCCGAATGCTACAATTGTCCAGGACCCTTTCCAGTCGCCCAGTTGTCAGACGAATCCGGTAAACCGGGCTCCGGCCTTTATCGGCTATTGAAAAATAAATGGAGCTGGAATCCGGCGCCCAGCAAAAATCCTGCACCTGGTTATCCAGTTTTTCAGTCAGGATTTCTATCCGGCCGGATTGCCGGTCGAATACGGCCAGCCTGAATCTGTCGGCCTCATAGCCGGGAATTTTATGCCTCAGGAATGCAATATATTTGCCGTCCGGGGAATAAAGGGGTGACCCGTCATAGGCGAGGTTCTTTTCGGTGATGTTCCGGGTAACGGCTTCTTTACTGTTCAATCCGATCAGGAACAGGTCGCTGTTGGTAGAAGTGGCCAGCATGCTATCCACATTTCCAGTCACACATACTTCTTTCCCGTCCGGAGAAAAACAGAATCCGCACCCGGCACCCAGCGCTCCTTCGACAACCGGCGGATAATCCGATTTGCCGCCGGTAACCGCCCGGATTTTTCCATCGGTTAAATCGAAATAAAAAAGGTGGGTGGTGCGCCATTCCCGGTATGAATTCCAGTGCCGATACAACAGCGAATCCGCCAGATAAGCCTGGACCGGCCCTTTTTCCAGCCGTTCGGATAATTTCCGATTGCATGAGTCATCGGTCATGCATTCCGGGAAAACAGCGGAGGTGAAAAATATTTTATCACCTCCAGCCGATATTCGGGGATCGGAAATACCGGCAGAAAAAGCGGATATTTTCCTGGCCTCGCCTCCGGCTGCATTTAATTCCCAGATCTGCACACCATCTTCCCGGTCTGACAGGAAATAAATTGTATGGCCGTCGGATGACCAGAACGGATCGTAATCTGCCGCCGTATTGAAAGTCAAGCGGTTTTGCCGGCCGCTTATTAAATCCAGCAGGTATATATCCGAATTTTTCTCTCCCTTTTCCAGCCCATAAGCGGTAACCGAAAAAAGCAATTTTGCCCCGTCAGGTGATAGGCTCAAACCTGATATCCCCTTGATCCGGTATCCATCGCTAATGGTGAAGGCCCTCCGGGTATTGCCGGTCTCTCCCGGCAGTCTGATAAATATAAAAACGAGGAATAAAATTATTGAAAAAAATTTTTTTTCCGCATTTACCATTTAAATCCTCCTGAAAAGAGCTTTATTTATTTTTTTCCCTGGCAAACCAATAGGTCAGCGAACAGGCAAAAATATGATTTCGATAATGGTCTTCAACCAACAATTGGGGATCGAAATAACCATTTTCTTTCCAGCTGGCAGTCTGTTTCATATATGCCAAATCCATCACCAGCCTGGGGAAAATCTTGATCCCCAGTCCCAGGGAAAAGCCCTTTACCCAGACTTTGCGGTTTTCAGCATCCTCGAACAACTGTCTTTCCCAGAAGAGTCCCCCTCGGATGTGGAATGTCAGTTCCTTGACCTTAATATCAAATTCCATTCCCAGGCGGTGGTTCAGGTTGTCCAGCTGGCCAATCGGAAAATCATCACGAACCGGAAAAGGATATTCCGTATCCAGGTCATCAAGGCCCCTGATGGTTCCGGTTTTCCAGAGCACCTTCGAAAAGTCATATGCCAGTTGCCAGGATTCCTGGGGACGTATCGTAATGCCCAGGCCAAACCGGGGGGGAATACGAACCTGGCAATTGAAGCTGTTTTCCATGACTTCCGGTTCGTTATTTCCTGAATATCGGGATTCGATATTGAAGGAATCGCTGAATCCGCTCTGAAAAACAAATCCCAACGAAAAGAACTTGTCCGGTTTAAACAGCCCGCCGATTATTATATTTTGGCCGTTCAATTCCTCTGTGAGTTCAAGATCATATTGCAGATCAGCGGATTCGAACCGTTGCAGCATCCTGCCCGAATTGAAAAAATACTGCAGGGTAACCCCTACCGAGAAATATTCTGAAAAATCAACAGCGATAGAAAATCCCAGGGCGTCGATACCGCTTTCTCCGGAAAAAGCCAGTACCTCTCTTTTTATTTCATTGTTATTACCGGTTGATATGGTTTCATCCCTTCGCCAACCTTCGAAATTATAGGGAATATACCGGATATAACTCAGGGCAAAATTCCATTTAACATTCCAGAAAAGCGCCGGCACCGAAATCGATAGAAAATCAATATTTTTCAGGCTTGATTCGAGATCAGTGGAACGGGCCTGGGAGGTTCCGGAAAAGGCGTATTCCTGGATATCGGTTGTTCCGGTCAGGCGATCACTGCGGAAATTCCCGGTGACCATGGGCAGCGAAAAGTCTGCCAGACCGGCTGGATTCCAGAAGATCGCACTCAAGTCATCGGCCACAGCGGTAAAGGCATTTCCCATGGACATGGCCTTTGCGCCAAAGGCAAAATTGTAATAAGGGAAAAACGCCTTAAATGTGGCTGAAAGCGGCAGGGCAAGAAAGATGCCCAACAGCAGCGACCATCTTTTTTTCCACACTTTCCGCCTGAAACGGAGGTTACCCAAATTCATTACTGGCTTGATACTTCCAGGTCCTCTTCCTCTTCGTTATACCCCACCAGCTCATCCTGATCCTCGATGAAGATTCGTCCGCCGTGATCTTCTTCATAGGACAGGCAGCACATCAGCCTTCCGCACTGACCGGAAATTTTGATCGGATTCATATTCAAATTCTGTTTTTTAGCCATTTGCAGGGTGATGGGTTCGATATTATTGAGAAAGGTTTTACAGCACAGCTGGCGACCGCATATCCCGATTCCGCCGATCATCTTCGCCTCGTCGCGAATTCCGATCTGCCGCATTTCAATCCTCATTTTGAATTTCTTTGCCAGGTCCTTTACCAAGTCCCGGAAGTCGATTCTACCCTCAGAAGAGAAATAAAAAATTGCCTTGCGTTCCGTGGTAAAAAAAGTAACCCTGATCAGCTTTATGGGAATTTCCCTTTCCTTTATTTTCCGCAGACAGAAATCATAGGCCTCTTTTTCATCCATCCTTTTTTTCTTGAAATTTTCCAGATCGGCCTGGCTGGCTACCCGCAGAATTTCCGGAATGGAAGAAATATTTTTCATCTCATTGAACGTGTCACCGAAGTATTTGATCACCTTGCCGATTTCTTCTCCGCAAAGCGATTTGATGATTACAAAATCATTCGGTTTGATCTGGTCAACATTGGATTTGAAATGGAGCAGATCCCAGTCTCCTTCGATCTGAACGGTTATTACCCTAGACATCAATACCCTCTTTCTGGGTATAGTAGCGTATAAATTCCAGGATCAGCACCCGGATATTCAGGTTACGCTGGATATCCCGGTACAGCAGCTCCATTCTGTAGATTAAGAATAAGACCTTCTGGATGGTCATATATTCAGCCAGGTTCATTAAAGTATCCTTTAAATCAATATTGATGATATATTCACTCTGGTTATTAATTTTAAGTATCATTATATCTCTTAAAAGCAAAGAAATCAAATAAATCAGTTCATTAAAGTATTCCAGGAATTTTTCCCGGTTGCGGCTGCGGCCATAGAGGTCAAGTAATACATCCTCTATGTCTTTTTTGGTAATAAGCTTCACCAGAACCGAAAGGGCATGAGAACGTTTTTCCAGAAACATATTCAGGTTTTTTAGAATAAACGGATCATTGGTGCAGATGCTGAGATGCGAGACCAGACGGGCTTTTCGCTCATCCGTTCCGCTTTTTACCAGAAAATTGTAAATCTCTTTCTGGGATGGCGGGGTGAATTTTAGAATCTGGCAGCGTGACTTGATGGTTGATAGCAGACCATTAAGGTTGTGGGTGAGCAAAATGAACGTACTGGACAAGGCGGGTTCTTCCAGAATCTTCAGGAAAGCATTGGCGGCGTTTTCATTCATCATATGGGAATCTTTCAGTAAAAAGATTTTTTTGTCACCGGTCATGGGCCTCTTGGAATTCTCATTGATGAGAAAGGAAATTTGCTCCTTTTTATAGAACCTTCCTTCCGGCGCAAGTACGATCACATCCGGGAACAAACCACGGTTAATCTGATCACAGTGACGGCAATGGTCGCAAAAATCATTTTTTTCTTCCAGACAATTGATAGCTTTGGCATAGGCCAGGGCAAATGCCCGTTTTGAGGTTGAAACCGGTCCGGAAAATATCAGGCTATCCGGCGCGATATTGTTGCTCAGGTATTGGCTGAGAATTTTTTTTATTCTCCGGTTTCCGAACAGATCTTCAAACGGCATGTTTCAATTTTTGATTTATAAATTCCGAGGTAATGGAACCTGCGCAATCCAGTATACCCTCCAGCTTTCCCTGATAGATAATTTTCCCGCCCCTTTTGCCGCCGCCCGGGCCCAGGTCAATGATATAATCGGCGATCTTGATGATCTCCAGATTATGTTCGATGACCACAATGGTGCTTCCCTTCAGAATCAACGAATGAAACACATCGATCAACTTTTGAATATCATCAAAATGCAGGCCGATTGTCGGCTCATCCAGCACATAAAGGGTAGGTTTGGAAGATATCCGCGAAAGCTCTTTACAGAGTTTGATCCGCTGTGATTCACCGCCGGAAAGGGTAACCGAACTCTGGCCCAGTTTCAGGTACCCCAGCCCTACCTCATTCAACAAATGAATTTTTTTTGCCAGAAACGGTATGTTGCGGAAAAATTCAAAGGCCTCATTGGCAGTGAGATTCAGGATGTCGGCGATTGATAATCCTTTGTATCTCACCAGCAGCGTCTCCGAATTGTACCGTTTACCGTCGCATACCGGGCATTCGACCTCCAGCTGGGGAAGAAAACTCATCTCGATTTTTTTTAACCCCAGTCCTTTGCAGGCCTCACAACGCCCTCCGGAAACATTGAAGCTGAACCGGCTGCTGGTATACCCCCTGGCCTTTGCTTCGGTCAAACCGGCGAAGAAATCCCTGATAACCGGCATTAAATCCACATAGGTAGCCGGGCAGGATCTCGAATTCTTGCCAATCGAGGACTGGTCCACCATGATCACCCGCTGGATATAATCGCCTCCCTCCATACCCGCATATCGGTAAGTTTTTCGAAAACCATCCTGCGGCTTTTTATCGATAAAATTCTTCATAATGGGATATAGGGCATCGATAACCAGAGAACTCTTTCCCGAACCCGACACACCGGTAACAACCGTGAGCGCCTGCAGCGGGATTTTTATGTCGGCCCCCTTGATATTGTTAATGGAAATCCCCTGGAATCCCAGGGCGTGTGTAATTTCAGGCCGGTATTTTTTTTCAATGGCGATCCGTTTCCGGTCATACAAATAGTCGGCGGTTAAAGATGTCAGGACTTTCCGGAAATCCTTATACCAGCCTGAAAAAACCAGGTTCCCGCCTTTTTCGCCGGCCCCAGGACCCAAATCGACGATAAAATCAGATGACCTGATGGTATTTTCATCATGCTCAACCACAATAACCGTGTTGTCTTTTTTGATCAGTTCCTTCAAAATACCGATCAAATTATTTTGTTCCGCCATGTGCATGCCGATTGAAGGCTCATCCAGTATATAGATGATTCCGCTTAACCCGAAGCCAATCTGGGAAACCAGCCTGGTTCGTTGCAATTCCCCTCCGGAAATCGAATTCACCTTCCTGTTCAGTGTCATGTAGTCCAGATTTAATTTGACAAAAGATTCAAGCCTCTGGACAATATGGGGAAATATCTGTCCGATTATCTTTTTTTCTTCCGGGTTGAAATCGATATTTTTAAAAAAAGCCAGCAGATCCTTGATCTCCATTTCACCGCATTCAAATATATTCTTATCCCGGAATCGAAATGCCAGAGCCTCCCGGTTAAAACCGCTTCCCCGGCACCCATTGCAGGGATTGCCCCGGGAATCGACCGCCATTCCCTTGCACGCCGGACAGTATCCCAGGGGAGATGTAAATGAAAAGGTCGCGGGCTGAGGTTCCCTAAGGGCGATATCGCAGGCGGAACAAAACAGCCGATCGGAAAAAAGCGATTCCCGGTTTCCGGAGACGATGATGAGTTCGCCATTCCCTTCGGACATGGCCAGGGAAATGCTTTCATCGAGCTGAAAACGGTTGTTCTCTTCGATTCCCAGCCAGTCCACCAGGATGGCGATATCATGGGTATTGTTGCGTTCCAGGCTGGGGATGGGGTCCAGATCGACTATTTTGCCGTCAACCAATGCCCGTAAAAAACCCCTTTTCGCATATTTTTCGAATAAAATCCGGTAAATTCCCTTTCGGTTTTTTACCACCGGAGCCAGTATCTGAACCATTTTTCCCCGATACTGGGTAAAAATGAGATCCATAATTTTCTTCGTTGAAAACCTTTCGATTTTCCTTCCGCATTCCGGGCAGAAAGCCTGGCCCATTTTAGCATAGAGCAACCGCAAATACTGGCTGACTTCGGATACAGTGCCGACAGTTGAATTGAAAAAGAAAGAAGAATGCTTCTGGTCAATCGAAATGGTCGGGGAAATCCCCTTGATATACTGGACTTCCGGTTTTTCCAGCGATTTGATAAACTGCCTGGCGTAGATGGAAAGTGATTCCAGGTATTTGCGCTGCCCTTCCTGGAAAATGGTATCATATGCCAGGGTGGATTTCCCGGAACCGGAAACACCGGTAATGGTAATCATTTTATTCTTGGGGATTTTTATATCCAGATTTTTAAGATT
>CAZOWT010000061.1:0-14219 GCA_964583345.1 uncultured Clostridia bacterium | reverse complement strand
TTTTCCCGGAAAAGTCTATGTCGATACCGGGAATGGTTTTATCGTCTGCGTTTTGTATCCGATTTCAAGTTATTCAAAACTCAAGAATGAAATCGGAGATATATTGTTATACACGGTTTTGCGCCAGAAAGAGGAGGAAAGCATTCTCTATGGCTTCATATCCCCGACCGAGAAGTTATTTTTTGAAAAATTGATTTCAATTTCCGGTGTGGGGGGGAAAATCGCTCTTTCTTTTATTTCGGCTTTTTCAATCAGGGAGCTGACAGAAGCCATTAATAACGGAGATGTGGAAAAGTTGATATCGATTCCCGGTATCGGAAAAAAAACCGCCCAGCGAATTATTCTGGAACTTACCGGGAAACTTGACTTTGATGCGGATAAAATCGATGACCAGCAAAAGCAACTGAAAGATGACCTGGTTTCCGGCCTAGTCAATCTGGGGTTCCCCGGAAGAAGCGTGGCTCAAATCGTTGACCGGATGATAAAGGAGAATCCCGGAGAAACATCATTTGAAGCCCTGCTTAAGAAGGTATTGAGGCAGATTAGGAAAACATGAGCGAATCACAGGTATTTCCACCGGAAGAACGCGAGGATATTATTTTCGAAAACAACCTCCGGCCGTCCCGGTTCACGGATTTTATCGGGCAGAAGAAAAAAGTTGAGAATCTCAAAACCTATATAAAAGGGGCTGTCCAGAGAAAAGAAGCGCTGGACCATGTTCTCTTCCATGGTCCCCCTGGTTTGGGGAAGACCACTTTGGCCAATATTATTGCCTCGGAAATGGGCGTTCAGATCAAGCAGACTTCGGGCCCGATTCTGGATAAAAAAGGCGATATCACCGCCATACTGACCGAACTGGAACCGAAGGATGTGTTGTTCATCGATGAAATTCACCGTTTGAAAACGTCAGTGGAAGAGATGCTTTATAAAGCCATGGAAGATTTTCAGGTGGATGTGATTATCGGCGAGGGAATCGGAGCCAAAAATATCTCCATTTCAATTAATCCTTTTACCCTGGTCGGCGCCACCACCCGGACCGGATTGCTTTCGTCTCCCCTGAGGGACCGGTTTGGAATTTTTATTCACCTTGATTTCTATAACCAGCATGACCTGGTCGAGGTTTTAGTCAGAAGTTCGCAGATTTTAAAAATTAAAATAACCAGTGATGCGGCCGAACAGATCGCCCGCCGGTCCAGGGGGACTCCCCGAATCGCCAACAAGCTGTTGAAGCGTGTCAGAGATTTTGCCCAGGTAAAAGGAGAGGGGATCATTGATTTGAAAATTACGGACAAATCATTTAATGCCCTTGAAGTGGATGAGATGGGTTTTGATGAAATCGACCGGAAAATTTTGCTGACCATCATCGAAAAGTTTTCGGGTGGACCGGTGGGTTTGTCCACCCTGTCAACTTCCATCCAGGAAGAGAAGGAAACCATCGAGGATGTTTATGAACCTTTTCTGGTTCAGCAGGGCTACCTGAAAATCACTTCCCGGGGGCGGGTAGCCACCGAAAAAGCATTGAAACACTTTTCCGAGAACCGGTCCGATAAACAAAAATGGCTTTTTTAGAATTTATGCTCCCTAGTTTTACTGTCAAGGTTGATTTAAATTCCGGGGAAAAAACTGTTATAATGTGAAATGGGAACCGTTCTATTTTTTATCAAATCTCTAAGATTCAAACAACAGTGGGTGAAAAATCTGTTTATTTTTGCACCCATGATATTTGCCCTGCATTTTTTTCAGCCGGATTATTTGAGGGATAGTTTCATCGCCTTCGTTTTATTCGGTTTTGTGACCGGCGCCATTTATGTGATCAATGACTGTATTGATAAAAATAGTGACAGCTTCCATCCCACAAAACGTCATCGTCCGATTGCTTCCGGGAAATTAAAGATCAGGCCTGCCCTAATCGGGGTGGCATTGCTGTTGTTAGCGGATTTGTTCTTCATCTTTCAATTCAACCGGGATTTTTTCTTGATATCCATCCTGTATATTGTTCTAAATATTTTCTATTCCCTGTATTTTAAAAAGGTGGTCATCCTTGACGTCATGATCATCGCGTTTGGTTTCGTGCTGAGGGTCTTAATCGGCGGGGTAATCAACAGTATTTTGCTATCTCCCTGGATTCTGATCATGACTTTTCTTATTTCTATTTTCCTGGGTCTGGTCAAGCGCAGACAGGAACTGGTAAAATTGAACCTGACCTCTCTTCCGGATGATCATCAGCTCGCCGCCCGAAAAACCCTGCATCAGTATAATATTCCCTTGCTGGACCAACTGATTTCGGTGACTACCGCCACCACCCTCATCTCCTATACCATGTATGTGGTCAATCCGGTCACCCAGTCGAAGTTTAATACTGAAAATCTTTTTTTTACCATTCCCTTCGTCCTGTTCGGCATTTTTCGGTATTTATATCTGATATACTCGAAGGATAAAGGGGAGAGTCCGGAAGAAATTATTTTTTCTGATCTCCCGTTTTCCCTCAATATCCTTCTGTGGGTGATTGTATTTCTTCTGGTAATTTATTTTTAATTGCTGTGAAAGACCAAGAAATCGATATTCTCCGGCGATTGAGATCCGGCAGCATATCGGAAAAAGACCTGACCGAAATTTTTGACCGCTACCGCGACAATTACCGGATAATGTTCAACCTGGTTCAGCATCCGAAATTTCCGGAAAAACTTGCCCTGAATATCATACCCCAGTTGTTTTCCATGGACTTGATCCGGGTGGTAAAAAACCGGAGGGCAAATCCATTTGTTCGCAAACGGGTTGAGATTGAATTCATGACCCGTTATCAGAGGTTGCCTTTGGGTGAGAAGTTGTCATATTTAAAAATTGCCCCGGTTCAGGTACTCAATAATTTCATCGGTGAAAAGGATCCCCGGATCGTTGATACCATTCTGTCAAATCCGGAATGTACCGAAGAACTGATACTGAAATTTATCAATCGGAAACAGCCGAGATTCGGGTTTTACCAGGTTTTGCAGGATACGGAATGGACCCGCAGACCGCTGATTGCCGAAGCCATTTCCCGTGACAGTGAAGCTCCCATTAAAATAATTCTGGAGGTCATTCCCCTGTTGAATAAAAGACTGCTCAAACGGTTGTTTCAGGAAAACGATACCCATCAAATAATCAAAAATAAAATTTTGGAACATATCCAGAAAAAATATTTGTGACCATCGGAAAGGGGCGGGTTCCGGGTATGGTTGACATTCGATGTATTTGTATTATATTATTTAAGCAGAATGAAAAAAACCTGTGTTTGCCTGGCATTATTGTTCATGATTCAATACTATGTTTTGGCTTTGGTTCCGACTTTTTACGGGGCCCGATCTCTTTCGCTCGGGTATTCTTCGCTGGCCTTCAATTATGATGTGAACTCTATTTTTATTAATCCTGCCCTGCTGTCAACTACGGGTCGTACCATGAGCGGCTATCAATACGAGCAGAGTTATTTTGATTATCAGGATTTTATGGGGATACTCAATGAAGCGCTGGCGTACAACCTGCGTGATTTCCAACATTTGAATGCCGGCGAAAAAGAATCTGCCATTTCAACACTCAACGATTTATTCTCTTCCAAACATGGTATTTACGGATTCCGTGCAAGTTTGCCGGGAGTCATTAGCAAGGATTACGGATTGGCGGTTTCGATCGTAAAAACCGCCATCATGAATCCCGCTGCCAGTGATATTTTGAACCGACCACCCGAGGATATATCAGATGAGGATATTGCAGGTCTGGAGATGAATTTAATCGGATTCCGCTACACCCAGATTTCACTCTCTTATGCACTTGATATCTCTCAGGGAATGGCATTTGGCATCACATTTCATTATATGTTCGGCAAGATTGGCGAAACCCAGTTGTCAATTGTGAATGATCTTTTTTCCACTTCAAATAGTACCAGCGATTATCTCGAATCTGCCTGGGAAAAGGCGGATGAGAGTTTTTACAAATTGAATGTGGATTTATCCGTGACTGCGGCTATCGGAAAATATTTCAAGGCGGCAGTGATAGCCAGAAACATCGGGAATCCGACTTTCGTTACCTCCGAAAGAGATATTGTGCTCGAAAGGAGGTACACCGCCGGAATCGCCTTCAGACCGGATTTTCAATGGGGAATTTATCTGGACTTAGACATCAACAAAACCGATCTTTTTTATAATGGGAACGATGTTCAATTTATTTCACTCGGTGTTGAAAAAGGTTTTTTTGAAAATAAAATATTGATCCGTGCCGGTTTTTTAAGTGATTTAACGGAAAAATACTTTTTGGGCAGCCGATCCAATAGCCTGTATGGTGTCGGATTTGGTTTTAATATGAAAAGTATTCTGGTTGATTTCGGGCTGGGAATTGATAGCGGGGGAGCGGTCAATAATCTGGCTATTTCCGGTTTTTTTACATTTTGACGACAATGAGAAAATTGGTTTTATCCGGTATTGATTTGACAACTGAAAGCTTTTTTTATATGAGAATCACACAACACCTAATGGGGATTTTTATAAAGTAACATGAAAATCGGCGAATTATTAATCAAAGAAAGTAAAATCAGTGAAGAAAATTTGCAGCATGCTCTGGAACAACAGAAAAAAGAACCGGGTAAGCTCGGAAGTGTTTTAATTCGTCTGGGATATGTTTCCGAAGAAGATATTTCCCAGGTATTGAGCAAGCAATTCGGTTACCCGTCAATTAACCTTTCCAAATTTGACATTGATGAAAAGGTTACGGAGTTGATCAAACCCGAAATCGCCCGCAAACACATTGTCCTGCCGGTTCATAGAATCGGTTCGATTCTTACCCTGGCCATGGCCGATCCCTCGAACTTGTTTGTTCAGGAAGAGATCAGATTTTCGACAAACCTGAGAATTCAGGCGGTTATCGCGCCGGAAAGCTCGATCCTGCAGGCGATAGACCGGTATTACGGATCCTCGACCGGTATAGAAGCCCAAAAATTTCTGGAAGAGATCGAACTCGATGATGATTCGGCCATTGAGCTTATCGAAGAAGAAGAGGAGGATTTACTCGGTGAAGCTGATATGGATGAGGATGCGCCGGCGATCAAACTGGTCAACCTGACCTTTAAGGATGCGATTACCAAAGGAGCCTCGGATATCCATTTTGAACCTTATGAGAAAGTTTTCCGGGTAAGATTCAGAATAGACGGGATTCTCCATGAATACATGACCCCCCCGATGAATCTAAAAAACAAAATTCTTTCCAGAGTCAAATTGATTTCCCAGATCGATATTGCCGAGAGGAGATTGCCCCAGGATGGCAGAATAAAGACCAAGATTGAAGTAAACGGCCATGTGAAACTTATAGACATGAGGGTGTCATCGCTTCCAACCATCCATGGCGAAAAAATCGTGGTCAGAATTCTGGATAAAGACAACTTGATGCTGGACATGACCAAATTGGGTTTTGAATCGACCTCACTGCAGAAATTTGAAAAAAGTATCGCCGAACCCTGGGGAATTATACTGGTAACCGGACCTACGGGATCGGGGAAAACAAATACCCTGTATTCGGCCATATCAAAACTGAATGACGAGGAAGTCAATATCCTGACCGCTGAAAACCCGGTTGAATTCAATATATTCGGGATCAATCAGGTCAATATCAAGGAACAAATCGGTTTGACATTCCCCGCCTGCTTAAGATCCTTCATGAGACAGGATCCAAACATCATACTTGTCGGTGAAATTCGGGATTTTGAAACTGCCGATATTGCCATCAAGGCAGCCTTAACCGGGCATTTGGTATTATCCACCCTTCATACCAATGACGCTCCTTCAACCATTGCCCGGCTCATCAACATGGGAATTGAGCCTTTTCTGGTTTCCAGTGCTGTCAGGCTGGTAGCTGCCCAACGACTGGTCAGGCGTTTGTGCAATTCCTGTAAAAGGGTGGCCAAAATTCCTCCCCAGACATTGATCGATATCGGATTTTCCCCGGAAGAGTCAAAAACTGTCAAGATATTCGAGGCCAACGGATGTGATAAATGCACCAATACCGGTTATAAAGGAAGGGTGGGATTGTATGAAATCATGGAAATCAATGAGGAAATCAAGGAACTGGTCATGGTCGGGGCATCCACTTCCGAACTGCGAATGAAGGCCAAAGAAATGGGTATGCTTACGTTGCGGGAGAGTGGAATCGCCAAGATAAAAAGCGGGATGACAACGATTGACGAAGTTCTGAGGGAAACATCGAGAATGTAAGGAGAAGATAAAATGGCTTTACCACTTCCCCAGTTATTGAAAATTATGGTTGATGAAGGTGGAACTGACCTTCATATCACCACCAATACCGCACCGGTTATCAGGGTTCACGGAAAAATTAAGAGAATTGAACATCCGCCGCTGAGCCCCGCCGAAACCAAGCAGATTATATACAGCATTTTAAATGACACCCAGAAACATAAATTTGAGGAAAACTGGGAGCTGGATTTTTCATTTGGAATCAAAGGCGTAGCCCGTTTCAGAGCCAATGTATTTATGCAGAGAGGGGCGGTTGCCGGAGCGTTCAGAAGAATTCCCTATGAAATCTGGGGTTTTGAAAAACTGGGGCTTCCTACGGTTGTTTCCACCCTGGCCAACAGACCCCGGGGACTGGTATTGGTCACCGGACCCACCGGGTCCGGGAAAACCACTACCCTGGCTGCTTTGACCGATAAAATAAACAAGGAACAACTGGTTCATATCATTACCATCGAAGACCCGATTGAATATCTCCATACCCATCGAAAAGCCATTGTCAATCAGCGAGAATTGAGCGTCGATACCAAGGGTTTCGGACCGGCACTACGTTCCGTTCTCCGGGAAGATCCGGACGTGGTGCTTATCGGAGAAATGAGAGATCTGGAAACGATTCAATCTGCCATTACCATTGCCGAGACCGGCCATTTAACCTTTGCCACTTTGCATACCAATTCGGCTTCTCAGACCATTAACCGTATTATTGATGTTTTTCCACCGCATCAGCAGGATCAGGTACGTACCCAGTTGGCCATGAATCTGGAGGGAATCGTGACCCAGGCGCTGTTGCCCCGTGCCGACGGGAGGGGACGGTGCCTGGCAGTCGAGGTGCTGATACCCAATTCAGCTATCCGTCACCTCATCCGGGACAACAAGATTCATCAGATTTATTCTTCAATGCAGACCGGTCAGGACAAGTATGGGATGATAACCTTCAATCAATCACTGGCGAATTTGTATTTCAAAAGGGATATTTCCAACGAACTGGCCATGTCGGTTTCTCACAATCAGGAGGAGCTGGCCGAACTCATCAAAAGAGGCCCAACTTCATTATCCAGCCAGTTCAAGCATGGTTACAGCAGCACCGGTTATGAATCTTCGAAATCATTTGGCTCAGATAGCTTTTAGGGGGGAAAATGGCTATTTACAGGTACAAAGGTAAGAACCGAATTGGGAATATTGTGGAAGGAGAAAGGGTGGCAAAATCTCCTCAGGAGGTGATTGCGGCCCTGGAAAGGGAATCCATCCAGGTATTGAATATCAATAAAAAAAAGATTCCTATCAGGATCCCTTTTGTGGGTGCCGGGGGATTCAGGCGACAGAAAGTGTCTTTGCGTGAACTTTCGGTTTTTAACCGTCAGCTTTCTGTTATGTTTAATGCCGGATTGCCAATTACCCAGGGGCTCGGTATTCTCGGTCAGCAGCAGAAGAATAAATATTTTCAGGAAGTGCTTGCCGACGTAAGAAAGGATGTGGAAGCCGGTTCCAATTTATCCAATGCCCTGAGAAAGCATTCGAAGGTTTTTAACGAACTCTATTGCAGCATGATCCAGGCCGGCGAAGCGTCCGGAAGTTTGGATACCATCTTAAACCGGTTATCACAATATATTGAAAATATGACCAAATTGACCGCCAAGGTGAGATCGGCCATGGCTTATCCCATTGCCGTTTTAATCATGGCGGTGGTGATCACTTTTGTCGTTTTATGGAAGGTGGTCCCCATTTTTGAAGATATGTTCTCCCAGCTGGGTGCCGCCTTGCCGGTTCCCACTCAGGTTGTTGTTAGTGCCTCGGAGTTTCTTCAGAGTAATTTTTTCTTTATCCTTATTGCCATTGTCATACTCATCTTTGCTTTTCGTTCTTATTATGCAACCTTTGCCGGCAGGAGAGTTATTGATAAAATCAAGTTAAAAATCTGGATATTTGGCACCCTGTTGTTGAAACTTGGTGTGGCCCGGGTTACACGGACATTATCGACACTCCTGAATGCCGGAGTTGAAATCATCGAAGGGATTACCATTACGGCAAAAACATCGGGGAATGCCATCATTGAAGATTCCGTATTGAAGAGCCGGGCGTCGGTCCAGGAAGGAAAACCCTTATGGGAAGCGTGGGAAGATGCCAAGATATTCCCCTATATGGTTACCCAAATGGTGTCGGTCGGAGAACAGACCGGATCCCTGTCCACCATGCTGGGGAAAATTGCCGATTTTTATGATGAAGAAGTGGATACGGCCGTCAGTGCGTTAATCTCCATAATGGAACCCATCCTGATATTGATACTGGGCGGATTGGTCGGATCGGTCATTATTGCCATGTATCTGCCCATGTTCGATATTATCGGAAGAGTATAGTTTTCATAAACGCTTGCATTGATATTTTTAAAAGATAAGGGAATCCAGAGCAGATTTATTCTGCTGAATTCAATCCGTTTAGCCATTCTTTCCGCCCTGGCTCTCATTTCGGTTTTTTTACTTAAGTTTTCAGATTATCCCTATCAGATATTTCCCATCATCATTTCTCTGTTCATTGCCATTGGCCTAGCCATTTTGTACTTTCCGCTGTTTAAATGGCTGAATTTACGCCTGGCTATTTTTATTCAGTTATTCGTTGATATCCTGGTCATTACCCTGCTGGTCTATTTTTCCGGAGGGATAGTCAGTCCGTTTTATTTTTTGTACATTTTACCCATTATCATATCATCCATCTTCCTGAGCAAAAAAGACACACTGTACATTGCCACTTTTGCCTTCATCGTTTTCGGAATTTTATCCGACTTCATGTATTTGAAGGTTATTCCGTTTTATACCGAACAATACACTCCCGACATTTCCCTGAGCAGCTTCATATATAACCTGCTGATGAGTTTCATCGCATTCTCGGCTGTAGCCATGATTTCCTCGTATTATTTTGACAAAATCAAAAAAACCGATGAAGAATTGAAAAATATTCAGGCAAATATGAAGGATTTGATTTTGATCAACAGCACGGTAATGGAAAAGATGGAAAGCGGTTTCATTACCTGCGACAGCAGGGGAAAGATCATTTCATACAATGAAAACGCGAAAAAACTGTTAAAACTCAACAGCAAAAGTAATATTTTCGATATCCTGCTTTTCAGCCAGGAACAGGATGAGGTGAAACGCATAACCGAATCCTATCATAAATATTATTTTGAAAAGAAATTAGATCAATTTGTGCTGGGAATTTCGGTGTCCCTGGTGAAAAATATTTACTCCTTTGAAAAATTATATGTATTTGTCATCGTAGATTTAACTGAAAAAAAACAGATTGAGGAAACTCTGAAAAGGAAGGAACATTTTGCCATTATTGGGGAAATGGCAGCCAGTATTGCGCATGAACTTAGAAATCCTCTGACCTCGATTTCAGGATCGGTTCAGTTTCTTAAAAAAAAATTGAAGCTCAGCGATGAATACAACAACCTGATGGATATTATCGTAACCGAATCAAACCGGTTGTCAAAATCGGTGGAAGAGATACTCGAATTTTCAAAAACATCACCTCTGGAAAAGACCAGATTCAATATCAAAGAACTTGTTGATGAT
This sequence comes from uncultured Clostridia bacterium, assembly GCA_964583345.1. Lineage (GTDB taxonomy): Bacteria > Acidobacteriota > Aminicenantia > UBA2199 > UBA2199 > CAZOWT01. The sequence continues at coordinate 4,384 of CAZOWT010000061.1, read as the reverse complement.
GTTATCGGGCTGTTGAAGGTGAACAACAAACATATCCGCTTCATCCAGAAATATCCTGAAAGTGTCATGGTGACTGCCGATGAAAAAAAAATCAAACAACTTTTCTGGAATTTGCTCGGTAATTCGGTGAAAGCGGTTAACGGCCGGGGTACGATTGAGGTAAACATTTATCACAAGAATGAACAGACATTGGTATCCATCAAGGACAACGGGGTAGGGATGGAAAAAAATGAAATTGCAAAAATTTATAACCCCTTTTATTCCAAATTCACCTCCGGGATTGGTCTGGGCATGGCCATCGTCAGAAGAATCCTGGAAGAACATGGTTTTGATATTCAGGTTCATTCGGAAAAAAATGTGGGTACGGAAGTTATTGTAAATATCTATGAATAAAAAAGAGGTCCTATAATGCAGGCGAAAAACCTGAAAGTATTAATCATTGATGATGATCCCAGTATTCGCAATATGCTTTCAATCGTTCTTGCCAATGAAGGATTTGCCGTGAGTACGGTAGAAAGTGCGATTTTGGCCCTTAAAAGATTGAAAAAAGAAACATTTGATCTGATAATCTCGGATATCAAGATGCCGGAAATCAGCGGAATTGACCTGTTGAGGAAGGTCAAATCCATTGACCCGGACATTCCGGTCATCATGATAACCGGTTTTGCCTCTACCAATGATGCGGTGGAAGCCATGAAGCTGGGTGCGGAAGATTACATCATCAAGCCCTTCAACCTGGATGAGTTGAAAATCATCATCAATAAGTCGATATATAAGAAAAGCATTGAAAGGGAAAATGTTGAATTAAAATCGAAATTATCGGACAGAGAAGAATTTGAAAGTATTGTCAGCAAAGATCAAAAAATTTTGAAGATATTTGATTTGATCGGGACCATTTCTCAGACCGATTCCACCATTCTGATCAGCGGCGAGAGCGGGACCGGAAAGGAGTTGATTGCCAAAGCCATCCATAACCGTAGCAATCGGTCCAAGAAAGATTTTGTTTCAATCAATTGCGGTGCTCTGCCTGAAAACCTGTTGGAGAGTGAGTTATTCGGTCATTCCAAGGGTGCGTTTACCGATGCCTACAAGGACAAAGTCGGCCTATTCGAAGTCGCTGACAAGGGGACCCTCTTTCTCGATGAAATCGGCGAAATGTCTCAATCCATGCAGGTAAAACTGCTGCGCGCCATTCAGGAACAACGCATAAGGCGGGTGGGCAGCAACAGTGAGATAGAAATTGATGTAAGGATTATTTCCGCCACCAACCAGGATTTGATGGAGAGAATGAAAGAGGGACAATTCCGTTCGGATTTGTTTTATAGGCTGAATGTTATTTCCATAACCCTGCCGCCCCTTAGAGAAAGAGTCGGGGATATTCCGCTACTCATGCATTATTTTCTTAAAAAGTTAAATGACCGTTTTAAAAAAAATATTGATGGTTTTGAGCAAGAGGTTATGGACATGTTTATGAATTATTCCTGGCCAGGAAATGTCAGAGAACTTGAAAACTTTGTGGAGCGGTCCATCGCCCTGGAGAAGAGTTCCACGGTTACGGTAAAATCACTGCCCAAGGAATTGGTTTATAATGTCATTGAAAAAACCAGTGTGCCGGAAAGCGTCGATGCCCTGTTATCCGGTAAAGATTTCAATTTTACGGAATATATCGATGGTATCAGCAAAAATATCATTTTGAAAGCGTTGGAACTCAATAGCGACAATATCAAGAAAACCGCTGAAATGCTGAAGTTGAGCTACCGCTCGTTGCGCTATCTGATCAGCAAGTTCAAATAGCAGGCGGCAACGGATTGGCGATTTAAATGAAAATCATTTTGGCTTCAGCTTCACCGAGACGAAGAGAACTTCTCAACCTAATCGGAATCAGGCCCGAAATCAGGATTCCCAGCATTAATGAAGAAATCTTGCCCGGCGAACCTCTGGAAAAATTTTTAGAAAGAATTACCCGGGAAAAGAGCCGGAATGTTTTTGCCGAGAGACCGGCCGGTGCTCTGGTTGTAAGCGCGGATACCATTGTTTTATTGAACGGTTTGGTTATCGGCAAACCCACTGATCAGGATAATGCCCGAGACATCCTGAGAAAACTGGCTGGCGGGATGCATGAAGTATGGACCGGTCTTTCAATAATCCACAGGGGAAAATGTTTTTTTGACTTTGCCCGTACCCGGGTTTTCTTTGAGCAAATATCCGATCAGGAGATAAATGACTATCTGGATCATGAGCAGTATCTGGATAAGGCAGGCGCATACGCTATCCAGGGCAGGGCTGCTATCTTTGTGAAAAAAATTGAGGGATGCTATTTTAATGTTATGGGTTTTCCCCTCCATCTATTCTCACAGATGCTGAAAAAGATTGGGTTATCCATTGGAGATATGATTTCAGAAGGAGATAATCCTATTTGATTCTTCTGGCAACGATGATGGTGATATCATCACCATACTGCGGCGAGGGTGCATGGGTATTCAGTTTTTGAAGCAACGACCGGATGATTGCTTGGGGGGGGCGATCTTTTTCCTCCAGAATGACATTGACCAACCGATCATATCCGAATGATTCTAACCGGGCATTGTAAAGATCTTCGATTCCGTCCGTATATAATACCAAAAGATCACCTATATTCATTCTGATGTTTTTTGTCCGGTAGCGCTGATTCTTTCGGATTCCCAGACCTTTTCCTGTCCTGCCCAATTTATTAATTTTCCCATGGGAACTGATGATAAGCGGAGGGTTATGACCGGCATTGATGTACTCGAGATTCTTGGCAGCGGAATCCCAGACACAGATGAAGAAGGTAATGAACTGGGAGGGTAGGGAATTTTCATATATCATCTCATTGATTTCAGAGGCAATCTCGTTCAGTGTCAAAGACAGTCGGAGTGAAATTTTCAGGCTTGCCTGGAGGCTCGACATCAGCAGTGCGGCTCCCGCACCTTTTCCACTGACATCGGCAATAACCAAGGCGGTTCTGTCGGTTCCCAACGGAATAATATCGAAATAATCTCCTCCTACCTCATGGCATGGTTTGTACTCACCATGAATCTGCATATCTTTCAGCTGTGGAATTTTTCTGGGCATCAGGTGGTTCTGGATATCCCTGGCAACTTCAAGCTCTTTGTCCAATCGTTTTTTTTCCAGATATTCTGCCTGGAGTTTAATATTCTGCATGGCCAGGGCTATTTGCGATGCAGCTTCATTAAAAATTTCCAGATCGTCGCCGGTAAAATCTTCTTGGTTTTTCTTTTTTCCGATATTCAGCAGCGCGATTTGTTCACCGCGTGAAATAAGGGGAATGGTGATGGATATTTCCTTTTGCTTGGCCCATTTCTGTTCATCCTCATCAACCAGGCCTTTTTCGTCCTGGATCTCGTCCCAGAAAAAAATGGAACCGTTACGGGTTTTTGCCAGTACGCTTTTCGGGGAATTGATTTTAAACGGCAGGTTCATCTGGCCGATTTTATCTAGGGGGAACACCAGTGCCGGATATATGCCCATGGTTTCGGTTATCCAGTTCGAAAGATTTTCTCTGATCTGGGATTCTTCGAAAAGAACGGATATTTTTTTTATCAAATTCCGTAATGACCGTTTGTACTTGGTTTTTTCCGGGTATAATTTTTCTCCCAGCCAGTGAATGATTCTGGAATTTATTGGAGAAAAGGTCAAAGACAACAATAAAATCAGCAGCACGATGAAAGAAGGATCGGTAAGCTTGTATTTTTTTATAATCCAGTTGCCAAACATGAAGGCGGTAAATAAGTAGACAAAGAAAAGCGAAAAGGATGCCGCCAGAAACCTTAATCTCCTCTTGAGTGCGCCCTCAGTTTCGAGGATTTTGTTTTTGAAAAAACTGTTCAGGAAGGTAAAGGGCAGAATCAGTCCCATAATCTGGGTAACCAGAAAAATAATAAATGCCGCCCAGCCAAAATAATCAGCCCAGGTTGACATGAAAGTGGCATATACTGCCAGGCAGATAAATCCCGAGAGAATGGAGAGGGCACCGTATTTTATGCCAAAGAGCATAAGTTTATACTGGCGTTGTTTGAGCACGGATTGTTCATTTCTGGCACCGCGTGAAAGGATGATGATACCAAAAACGATAAAGGTAATCATGAAGATACTAAAGATTTGCACGGTATATTTGAAGTTTGCCATAAATTTAGGGAATATCAACAGCAGGGTGATGGCCAACAGGGGAATGATGAAGATAAATATCAGGGAAAGAAATTTATGTTTCTTGTAATAGGGTGTTTTCTGAGGGAAATTTATAAATAAAAACACCCACAGTGCCGGTGCCAGGAATAAACTGATTCCACCGATTATTGTTTTTACATCATAATAGTGCAGGTAGGTGGCCATGGGAGTGGTGACC
>CAZOWT010000060.1:0-14816 GCA_964583345.1 uncultured Clostridia bacterium | reverse complement strand
TCTTTTTTGTCTATCTTTTTTATGAAAAAAGCCGAAATAATCAGATGATTATTACAGCTTCCCTGTTTATCATCCTGTCGACCATTTTGTTTTCCCAAACCCGATCCGTATGGGTGGGTATCGCTGTATCAATCATGCTGTTTATCATATTCTTCAAACCCAGGTTCCTGCTCTATATTATATCGGCGATATTGATTCTGATTACCATTACCCCTGAATCTGTCAAACAGAGAATGGTTTCTATTTTTGACCTTCAGAATGTGACCAATCGGGACCGGATACACATGGCGGAAACCGGCATAAAAATATTCAGGGATTATCCCATAACTGGAGTTGGAGCAAACAACATAGAAAAAGTATACCCCAAATACAAGCCGCCTCAGGCCACGCAGAACAATCCCCATTTGCACAATAACTTCCTCCAGATTCTGGCTGAAAGAGGCGTATTGGCATTCTTGGCATTGGTCGCGGCGTTTATTTCCATACTGATCAATCTGGTTATCAGAATCAGAACCAGCAAGGAAATGGAAAAAGCCATTGCCACTGGCGTTCTTTTTGTGTTCATCGGTTTTTTGACTGCCGGTATTTTCGAATACAATTTCGGCGATTCAGAAATAAAATTTCTGCTTTTTTACTTCCTGTACATACCTTTTGCCAAGTTGGGAAAACAAAAATGATAACCCTGGCCCGTTTCAATGAAATTTCATCTCAATTCAAAAGCAAGAAGATCCTGGTTTACGGGGACATTATCCTGGACCGCTACATATTCGGTCAGATTAACCGCATCTCTCCGGAAGCTCCGGTCCCCATTCTGAAAATCGATCATGAAGAATGCCGTCTGGGAGGAGCCGGAAACGTATCCAGCAATATTGACAACATAGGCGCCAGGGCTCTGCTGATGGGAGTCGTCGGCAAAGACATATACGCCAAAGAGGTGCTCAGGCTGAAAAAAAGGGATCGGCTGATCGCTGATACCCAGTCCTGCCAGACTTTGGTCAAAACCAGGGTGATTTCCCAGAGGCAGCAGATTATCAGGATCGATCGCGAAGCCTTCGTCGAAATCCCGCCTGACATTGAAAAAGAGTTTACCCAGTCAATCAATAAACTTCGGATCGATGGCATTATTGTCTCTGATTATGCCAAAGGAACGGTTTCGGCAAAAATCATCAATATGCTGAAACAGAAGTCAAAAGAACAAAATATTCCAATTATTGTCGACCCCAAACCGATTAATTTCGGCCTGTACCATTCCATTGGCGGCATTACTCCAAACCAGAAGGAAGCCGAAGAAATGATAAATAAAAAAATTCGATCCCAGGAGGATGCTGCCCGGGCCGCCCAGTATATCCGAAAAAAATTCAAATCTAATTTTGCCATCATCACCAGGGGTGAACAGGGAATAACCGCATCTGAAAAGGGAAAAAAAACATTTCACATCCCGGCAGTCAGTCATGAAGTATACGATGTGACCGGTGCCGGGGACACAGTGGTTTCGCTTTTGACCCTGGCCCTGGCAGCTGGCGCCAGCTTAAAAGAAGCGGTGTTCCTGTCAAATGCAGCAGCTTCGATTGTTATTGAAAAAATCGGAACTGCCCAGGTCAGGATCAACGAACTTCGGGACAGAATCGAATTCATCCTGGACCGACAGCGGGAGCCATTTCCGGTTGGGGTTAATGGACCGGATCAGGCTTCATTCCGGTAAAAAGTGGAAAATCATTGAAAGTTAATCAATATATATAGTGGGAGGCATGAGCAACACATCGGAAGAGACAGATTGGGCTGGCTGGCTTCATTGACAGATAGCATTTGAAATGATAAAATAAAATATCATTCAATTCAGTCTAATGTTAAAAAATGAAAAAATTGGAATGTATAGATATTCGCAAATCTTTCAAGAATAGAACCGTTGTAAATGATATTTCCATCAGCCTGAAGCAGGGTGAAATTATCGGGCTGCTGGGACCCAACGGAGCCGGGAAAACCACCACATTCTTCATGATTCTGGGCATTCATAAACCCGAAAGCGGCAGAATCCTGCTGAACAATAAAGATATTACCAAACTGCCGATTTATATCAGAGCCAGGCTGGGTATTGCTTTCTTGCCCCAGGAACCCTCCATATTCAAAGGCTTGAGTGTGAAAGATAACATTGAAGCTATCTTGGATATCAGCATTAATAGAAGATCAGCTGATATCAACCACATTCTCAGGGAGATGGGGTTGTATGACCTGAAGGACCATAAAGCGTTCATGCTGTCGGGAGGAGAAAGAAGAAGGCTGGAAATCGCCCGTTCCCTGGTTCTTTCTCCGGATTTTCTCCTGCTTGACGAACCGTTTGCCGGAATTGACCCCATCCAAATCAGAGAACTGCAGATCCTGATCAAATCCTTTAAAGATAAAGGACTGGGGATTATTATAACCGATCACAATGTAAGGGAAATCTTAAAGATCACGCAGAGATCGTATATTATCAACAAAGGGAAAATAATTTTCCAGGGTGATTCAAAAACATTGATAAAAGATAAAAGGGTAAAGGAAGAATATCTCGGAAAAGAATTCAGGTGGAATTAAATGGCAACCAAGTTAAATCTGAAAACCGCACCAAACCTGGTACTGAATCCGGTTGTGCATTCTTTTCTCGAATTTCTTCCCCTGAGCAGAATTGAGTTTTCGGAAAAAATAAAGAATGAAGTGGAATCCAATCCCATGCTGGAGCTGGAATCTCTGGGAATTTCCTCAGATAAGGAAGAAAAAGAAGTCAATGATTTTACCAGCAAAATGGAAAGGGCCGACTCTTCATTTATGAACCGCTACGAGGAATCCGGATTTTTCAAACCGGACCCCTCCAGAATCGACCAGCACCGGGCAATCGAACTCTTTACCGCATCACCGGTAACCTTGAGTGATCACCTGTTGAACCAGGCATTATCGGTTTTAAATTCGGATGAGATGGAAATTGCCAAACATATCATATACAACCTGAACCGGGATGGCTACCTGGATGTGGCCATGGAATCGATAGCCACCGCCATTAACACCACTCCCGAAGAAATCGAAAGGCTGAGGCTGGTGATAAAAAACTTTGACCCTCCCGGATGCGCCTCCAAAACACTTCAGGAGTGTTTACTGTCCCAGATCGAGGATGTCCCTGAAAACCGGACTCTTAAAAACTTAATTGAAAATCACCTGGAAGATTTATCAAAATCAAGGTATTGTGATATCATGAAGCACCTCAGTATCGACAGGGAGGAATTGTCAAAATTATTAATAGAACTGAAACGACTTAATCCCAAGCCATCCAGGGATTTCGATAGCGAAAATATCGATTATGCGGAAGTTGACCTGGTCCTGTACAAAGTGGGGAATGAATATAAAATCAAATATATCGACGAAGGCATGCCCCGCCTCCTGCTCTCGGAATATTACGATTTGATGATGGAAAAAATCCCTGATAAGAAAACCAAATCATTTTTAAAAGAAAAATACCGGAGTGCCCGTTTGTTTATCGAGGGCATTGATTTGAGAAAATCCATGATTATTAAAATTGCCGAATTCCTGGTTGACTTTCAGAAAGATTTTTTGGATTTCGGAGATAAATGGAAGAAACCGCTCACCATGAAGGATGTGGCCAGAATACTGAATTTTAGCGAATCCACCATTTCAAGAGCCGTCAGCAACAAGTTCATGGCATCGGAAAGTGGAATGATCAGTCTGAAAAGTTTTTTTTCATATGGGATAGAGGGAGAATTCGGTTTCAAGCATTCGGTCGAAACCATCAAAGACAAGTTGCAAAAAGTGATCTTGGAAGAAGAAAAAAACCATCCGCTCTCGGACCAGGAAATATCCCTTCAGCTCAAAAATCTCGGAATAAAAATATCCAGACGTACCATTAGAAACTACCGGGAAGAAATGCACATCCCCAATTCTTCAAAGAGAAGAGAAGAGTACAAGTTAAAAGGAGCCTAATATGAGTATTAACTTCACCAGCAAGAATGTAAAATTTACCGGTGCCCTGAAGGCCTATACCGAAAAGCAATTGAAAAATATTGAAAAAATCAGCGGTGACATCATCAGCGCGGAAATTATTGTCGCTCAGCAAAAGTTTGATTACAAGGTTGAAATCACATTGAAAACAAAACTGGCAACCTATCATGTCGAGGAGAAGGATGAAATCCTGAAGCAGACATTGAGAAAAACCCTGAATATTATTAAATCTCAGGCTAAAAAAAATAAGGAAAAACTGAGAAAAGACAAGAAGCGGCTCAACATAAGAGAACTGGGAAAAGAAATTTTCCCGGGAAGGAAAAGAAAAGCGCCGCCGGCAGAATCCGCCGCAAAAATCACGGTACTGGAAAATTTCTCCAGGAAGCCCTACTCCGTTGAAGAAGCGATATTCTTCCTGACCGAGAGCGGAGAAAATGCCTTCATGTTTATCAATGCCGAAACCAATAAAATTTCAGTGGTTTTTTACAATAGAAGCCATGATATTTCCATAATAGAAGCAAACTGAACGTGAAATTATACAGCATATTAAAAACCGATCAGGTAAAGACAGACTGCCAGTCCGGCACCACCGAAGAGGTTTTGAAGGAGATCATATCGGATCTGAAAGAGAAGAAAAAAATATCGAATGACAAGCTCATCCTCAGCAAACTGATTGAAAGGGAACGGCTCGGATCAACATCGATCGGCAATCATGCTGCCGTTCCCCATACCAAAATAAAGGGACTGAAAGATCCCATCATTTTCCTGGCCATTTCCAAAAATGGCATCCGCTATCATGAAAAAGATAAAGAACTGGTTCACCTCATCATTCTCATTCTTTCTCCAAACGAATCACCCATTGTTCATCTGCAGATTCTGGCTGCGGCCGCCTCATTGATCAAGAAATCCAATCACCTGACCAAAGATGTCATATCAGCAAATTCACCGGAAGAGTTAATTGGCATCATAAAAAAATTCGAAACCTCAGATGACTAAGAATAATACCGGTATCGAAATAAAGGAAATCATAAGCCATGGCGGTTTGGAAATTACCCAGGTTTTTAACAGCAAATGGATTTCCAATAAAATTAAACACCCCAGGTCTCAAAAACCGGGCCTTTCACTGGCCGGCTACGTGAAATATGTGGAACGGGACAGAATCCAGATTTTCGGAAAAACAGAAATCGGCTACCTGAGGCAACTCACTCCGGAAGAACGGAAAAAAAAGATCAAGACCTTTTTCGCATTGAGAATTCCCGGTATTATCATATCTGAAAACCAGGATGTGAAAGACTTAGTCCTCCCCGATATCGAAAAGTATAAAACCCCGGTATTGATCTCAAATTTGAGAACATCTCTGCTGGTTTCGAGAATATCGGCATTCCTTTACCGCCACTTCTCGAAAAAAATAAGAGTGAATGGTGTTTTGATGGACATAATGGGCCTGGGCACCATGATTACCGGAGATTCAGGCATTGGAAAAAGTGAAACAGCTCTGGAATTGGTTAACAAGGGAAACCAGTTGATATCAGATGACCTGATTGAATTTTACCTGAACTCGAATGATGAACCAGTGGGGCGTTCAATTGACCGGATCAAGAAATGGATCGAGGTCAGGGGACTGGGAATCATCAATATCGTTGATATCTACGGGGTCGGGGCGCTAATGGAAGAGAAAAAACTCGACCTGGTCATCCACCTGGAAAAATGGAGCAACAAAAAGAAATACGACCGACTGGGTGAAGAAAATATGTATTATAAAATACTTGGAAAAGATGTCCCCATGTTCACCCTGCCGGTCGCACCGGGACGAAACCTGTCCACCCTTATCGAGGTGGCTGTCAAATATTTCATATCCAGAAAGAACGGCAGCCAATCTTTTATCGAACACATATACAAGGAAATCAAATAAAAATGAAGGAGTTCATGGATTTCAAATGATAAAAAGTCTTATTATTACACATGGAAACCTGGGAAACGAATTGATCAGGGTATCTGAAAAAATCCTGGAAAAGAAAGTCGATATTGATTGCATGGGTTTCGACTGGGAGGAGGACGGCAGCATGATCATCAATAAATTGGAAGCCTATCTGAAAAAAAATAAAAATCATCAAATTATCATTTTTACCGATATGTTTGGCGGATCGCCTTCAAACATCTGCCTGCGCTTTCTGAACCCCAACATTGAAATTGTCACCGGCATCAACCTTCCCGGTCTTCTCAAATTTTTAACCCACAGGGACGAAGACATCGGATTCAAACAGATGATAAAAATAATAAAGCAGGGCACGATTGATGGCATAAATATTTTGGGCGAATATTTAGGAGAGAAGAGGAAATGATCAAACAAAATATAGAAATCACCAACAAACTGGGGCTTCACGCCCGGGCTGCCGCGAAGCTATCACACCTGGCCAATACCTTCACCTCCAAGATTTTCTTGATTTATAACCAGGACAAAGTCAATGCAAAAAGTCTGCTGGGGATTCTTACCCTGGCAGCTTCAATCGGAACCCGTATCACCATTATTGCGGACGGAAAGGATGAGAAAAAAGCAATGGAAGAGATTGTCGGACTCTTCGAAAAAAAGTTTAATGAGGAAAATTAAGGGGAAACCGGTATCCTCCGGTATTGTTTCGGGAAAAGCGCTGGTTTTTAATTCCCAAAAAGAGATTGTGCTGAGGGAAAAAATCAGCAGGGAAGAGATTGATACCGAACTGGAAAGGCTCAATAACGCCGTCATTAAGACCCGGACCCAGATAAAGAAGATTTATCATAACCTGCAAAAGGTCATGGGAAAGGATTCGGCCCTGATTATCGAAACCCAGTATCTTTTATTGAAAGAAGCGAACTTGATCGGAAACATAAAAAGCATCATCGAGTCAAATCTGGTAAAAGCCGAATGGGCCATAAAAAAAATCGAAAAAAAATATACCGATATTTTCAAGGACATACCCGACCTCTCTTTCCGGGAGAAAAGAAACGATATTTCCGACCTGCTGACCCGATTGATGAATAACCTGAAAAAAAGCAAGACAGACATCCTGTCCAATATCGAAAATGTTATTCTGGTGGCGGACGATATTCCCCCATCGATCGCCGCCAATATGATTTCAAAGAGAAAGTTGCTGGGATTGATACTCAACGAGGGAGGAGAAACATCGCACAGTGTCATTCTCGCCAAAACACTTGAGATTCCCACCATACTGAATACCGGAAATGCCACCGATATGATTTCCAATGATGATTTTTTAATCGTGGATGGCCTGAGCGGAGAAATCCTGATCAACCCCACCAAATCTTTAATATCAAAATATTCGGCAAAGAACGAAAAGTACCAGGTATACCGCGAAAGGTTGAAAGATGTCCTTAAATTAGCGGATAAAACAAAGGACAATCATCATTTTAACCTGTATGCCAATATTGAACTCCCCTTCGAGAGTGAAATCGTGCACGCTTATGGCGCCAAAGGCATCGGCCTGTACAGAACCGAATTTCTTTTTTCTGACTTAAAAGATTCAACCACATCCGATGAGCAATACCTGGTTTACAAAAATATTGCCCAGAAGGTTTATCCCTATCCTCTGGTCATTAGAACATTTGATATCGGCAGAGATAAAAATTATCCGAATTTCAAACCGCTGACCGAAACCAATCCTGCCCTGGGAAATATGGCGGTGAGACTGCTTTTAAAAGAGAAGCAATTGTTCAAAACCCAGATAAAAGCCATTTTACAGGCCAACGAAGCCGGAAATATCAAAATTCTTTTTCCCATGATTACCGAAATCGAAGAAATTCATGCCATCAAGAATATTTTTCTGGAAGCGAAAGATGAGCTGATCAAAGATAATAAATATCCCCGGCATGATATGGAAATCGGAATCATGATCGAGGTTCCCGGCATGGTCGATATTATTCGATTTTTAAAAGAGGAAGTCGACTTCTTTTCCATCGGCACCAATGACCTGATGCAGTACCTGCTGGCAGCCGACCGGGACAATTCCGCCATATCTTATCTGTTGAATCCGTTTCATCCCGCCGTGATCAATATCCTGTTCAAAGTGATAAAAGAAATCAAACACATCGGGAAGCGGGTTACCGTATGCGGTGAAATTGCCGGGAAAACATTTTCAGCGCTGATGCTGCTGGGGATGGGATATAGCGATTTTTCAATGAATCCGATGGCAATCCCGGAAATAAAAAGAATCTTCACCAATATTCATTTTTCCGAGGTCAGCCGAATTGTACGACAGTTGAGACGGTTCAGTTCAAAAAGCGAAGCGGAAGAATTCATGATCGAGACCCTGTTGCGAAGATATCCCAATCTTTTTATCAAGCAGGCAGTCTTTTGATCTTCCACCGGACATATTGCTTTTCAACGAAATTTTAAGAAAAATGTGGAAAAGTTCGGGTAAAAAATCAGCGAACCCATATGGGGTCTTAGTCTCGTTAGATTGCACATCTTTCGTACACGTTTTCGACGGATATTTCAGTATAATTCGTAAAATGATGTGTTATGGGCATCTAAAAAAAAGACAGTTTCAAACCAAAAAAAACACTTATTTTGATAAAAAATGGAATAAAAAGGAGAAAACGTCGCCAATGAAGAAAAAAACCTGTATTTTACTGTTTTTTGTGCTGATTTCCTACTTAACGGGCTCCGAAAAGATATTAACGGTCGCCGAGCGGTCAGACTTCAGCAGGACCTCCCTGTATGCGGATGTCATGCGCTTTTTATTCGATATGCAGAAAAAATCCGACAAGATCTTCCTATCCAAATTGACCACTTCGACCGAAGGCAGAATGATCCCACTGGTCATTATCAGCCGGGAAGGTATTCAAGGTCCAACCGAGCTGCAGTTGTTCCCAAAACCGGCACTGCTCATCATGGCCAATATCCATGCCGGAGAAGTCGAGGGCAAGGAAGCTGTCCTCATGATTCTCAGAGATTTTTCTGATTCCCTGATGGATAATATCCTGGATAACCAGGTTGTTCTGATTTTGCCGATCTTCAATCCCGATGGAAACGAAAAACTGGGCCCCAACCGGGGCGATAACGGGCCGGAACTGGCTGGAGTCCGCTATAACGGACAGTACTTGGATTTAAACCGGGATTTTCTGAAACTGGAATCCCCTGAAGTCCGGGCCCTGGTCAGGTTGATGAATCAGTGGGATCCGGTATTGATTGTTGACCTGCATACCACCGATGGTTCCTATCACCGGGAACCGGTAACCTACAGCACCCAGACAAACCCCAATACCTGCGAGTTACTGAGAAACTACATGTGGGATAATCTCTTCCCTGCTGTTTCTGCCACATTGAAGAAAAAATACAATACCGATAGTGTACCCTATGGTAATTTTGTCGACCGCTTCAATCCCGGAAAAGGCTGGGAAAATGATGCCATAGACGCCCGGTTCGGTTTTAATTATGTCGGGTTAAGAAACCGTTTTGCCATATTGAATGAGAATTATTCCCATGCCGATTTCAAAACCAGGGTGATGGGCTGTTACTATTTTCTGAAATCCATCCTTCAATTCACCAGCCGGAACATCCTGCAGATGAAACAAATCACCCGGGAAGCGGACATTAGGACTAGAAATCAATATCGACTATCCGGATTTGTCCTGGAATACAAGATCGAGAAATTGTCCGATCTGAAATTGAAAAGTTACAAATTCGTGAAAGAAAAAATTAAACCGGAAGATAAAGACCAATACCCTCCCTGGTATGGCGATTATCTGGCAAAAAAAACCGATATCCTGGTCGATTACAAGATTCCCTATCTCTCAAAGGCCGTACCGGCCAGGTCCATGCCTCTGCCCGCCGGGTACGTGATACTACCCAATCACGAATCGATCGTCAAGAAAATTAGGGAACACGGCATCATCATCCAGAAATTCAGAACCGAATTCAAGACAAAAGCGGAAGAAATCGTGCTCGATGAAATCACCCCTGAAAAACAAATTTATCAGGGACACATTCGGCTGAATTGCCGGGTCCACACCCTGGCCGGAGAAAAAATGCTGCCCGAGGGTGCATATTTTGTTTCGATGCGGCAGCCTCTTGCCCGGTTGATACCCGTGCTTCTGGAACCCGAATCAACAGACAGCCTGCTCTCCTGGGGATACTTCAACCGGGAAATCGTTTCCCAATGGAGCGGGAAACCCCTCTCCTATCCGGTTTACAGAATACCCGATATCACGGATTTTCCGGAGTTGTACCAACCTTTCTGAGAAAAATAAACTTAAAAGGATCCGGATCTAGCCGGCTAACATTGATGCAATGCCAGGTTTGTCCTTCTTAATTGTTGAGGACAAAAAACAGGGTATCACCCATTTTCAGTCTGAGTACCCGGGCCTTTCCTCCCCTTAATTCAAGCGCAAATTTTGCCGGCCGGCTGGAAACATAGGTATCACAGGGATCCGATCGGCAGGGTGGAACATCCGAATAAATATCGATGACCTGCCGTTCATGGCTCAAGAAAATGATGTCCAGCCGAATCAGGGTATTTTTCATCCACATGCCCTGGATCTGTTCGTCTTCAAAAACAAACAGCATGCCGTAATCCTCAGGGATCGATTCCCGGAACATCAGTCCCTTCCGCCGGCTGTCATGGGTATCAGCCACTTCAACAATTATTTTTTTTGATCCGATGAACAGGGGAATGAAATGATCGGCAGCCGGTATCAGGACGGCAACCAGCATGAATAAAACGCCTATTTTTTTCATACCAGGGGCACAAAGGAAACACCTATCAGATGGTTTTCCTCTATCTTGCTTTTTGTTTTCCGGTACTGAATGATTTTCTGAAAATAATCCCCAACCGGTGAAATCGCCATGCCATTCTCCTTAAGCTGTTCAAAAAGCCGGGCCGGAAATGCGCCGGGGGCTGCCGTCAGGATAATCCGATCATAAGGGGAAAATTCCGGCCACCCTTCCCGGCCGTTTCCGATACGATAATGCACATTCCCGTATCCCATCTGTCCGGTCAGGAGGGCCTTGGCTTTTTTGCTCAGCTCGGGAATAACCTCAATGGTATAAACCTGTTCGGAAATTTCTGCCAGGACGGCGGTCTGGTATCCCGATCCGGTTCCGATTTCCAGTATTTTCTCATTCCCTTCTAATTCAAGCAACTCGGACATATAAGCCACGATATAAGGCTGTGAAATCGTCTGCCCGAATCCGATGGAAAGCGGACCATCCGCATAGCTGCGATCCTTTTCCGAATCGGGGACAAATTTCTCCCGGGGAATTCTAAGCATGGCCGCAATCACCGTGCTGTCAACAATTCCCCGGGTTTTAAGTTGGGTCATGACCATTGAATATCTTTCTGCTTCGAAATTAATGCTCATATCAGAACTCCGGCATATCTGCCTGGTGCAAATTATATAAGAAAAATTACTGCAATTCAATAAGCCAAATCAAGGGCCGAATAAAACCGGACCGGCCCGTCCCAAATTCCCGGCACCTGGCTCACAAGCGCCTGCAGGCGCATGAAGGTTCGACATTTTTTTTGCAAACTGATATAATTCATTCATGAAAATATTGCTTTTTATTATTCTATTTGGCATCAATATTTTTCTGTTTGCTCCATCCCCGCATATACCCACGGTTCCGGATTCCAACCGGACTTTGGAGATGTCGGTTCAGGAACTGAACAATTTTCAACAGGAAGATTCCAATGAACTCGGAGACGAGGACGATATGTTCTTTTATGAACAGGAAAGCTTTTCAAGGAAACTTTTTCAGAGAAAACTGACGCCGTTATCCAAACCTGAAAAAATTATATGGGCATTCCGTATGTCCGAGCCTGACTTGTTTTTATGATCAAAAAATACCCCTGGCATTTTGTCTACCTGATCTTTGTTATCATATGCCTGGCCAATATTTTTCAGAAATTGAAATGGAGTTCACCGACCGATAATATAACCTGGAAAAAAACCGCTGTAGGTCTGGAATGTGTCAATTCTCCCAAACACAGCCCGATAAAAAAAGGCGATATTCTATTAACCGTCAACAAATTCATTGTTTCCAGCAAAATTGATTTGGGCCGAATCATCGAAAAACGAAAGTACTGCCGGTATGAAATCGAGAGAAAGGGACTGCTCAAAAACATAGGAATTGACATCGTTAACAAATATACCCCCTTTTCCTACTATATTCTGGTTTTTTCCGGAATTTTATCGATCCTGCTGTCTTTAAATATTCTGAATGCCAATCTCATCCAAACCCTGGATTTTCAATCTCCTAAAATATTTTTTTTGCTGAATCTGACATTTTCCGGATTTCTGATATTTTCACCGACCGGGAGCTACAACCTGACGGATTTTATTTTTCTGTTTCTTGACCGGATAGCATTCATTTTTTTTCCAGCACTCCTCCTGCACTTCTCAATACTTTTCCCGATCAGATCAGGGTTGCTGAAAAAAACCAGGCCCAAATTTCTTAAGTTTATCATTTATATCCCACCGCTAACCATTTTTGTATTTTTTGTCTATTTTATCATGAGCAACCTGTTCAGTCCCATCCCCGATTTGATCACTTTAACTCTGAACCATTTTAGACATTACCTTAAAGATTACCTGTCAATTTACCTGATCATGTCAATGATCATGTTCTTGGTCTCGAACCTGATCATGATTTTCGTGAAAAGGCAAAAGAGATTTATCTTTCCCCTGGCCGTCCTTTCCGCCAGTATCCTGGTGATGCTGGTTTCAAACAGTTTCATTCCGGTCAGCAAAATAGAATCATCATTCTTTCTGAGTTTCTGCCTGGCACTGGTCTGTTTCCTTCCTCTGAGCCTGGCTTATTACCTGAGCCGGCGAGCAGTCACCGATATCAAAAACATCATCAAGAGAACCATTTCCATCGCTTCCATATTTCTATTTATTTTCGGGATATTTTTCTTCCTGGGAATCAATATCGAAAAAAATAAACTGCTGGGAATTTTCTGGTCGATAACCGCCATTGTAACCGCCGGTTTATTGTTCAAGCCCATCGAAGGAACGGTTCAAAACTATTTCGAGCATATCTTCTTCAGAAGCACCTTCAATTTTAAAAAGAAATTGAAATCCCTTATCCACTCTTTGCCGGCCGAGAGAAACCTGTCGTTGCTGTCAGAAAATTTTCTGGATACCATAAACCATGGTTTCAACTTAAAAGACAGCTCCCTGCTCATTTATTTCCGAAAAAATATTTTTTATTCCCTTCCCCAACACAACAAAATCCTGCTTTCCAGAAATTTCCGGCAGGCACTGATGTCAAATGAAAATCTGGTTTTTTATTCCGACCGTGAATTCCAGAAGAAATTCCCTAAAGATTCCGAAGTTTTCCGGTCAAATCAGGTCAACCAATTTCTACCGCTTAAAACCAAGGATAAACTGACCGGGGTCATTGCTTTCAGCCAGAAAATGGACAAAACGCTGCTTTCCATAGAAGACTGGGAGTTGCTGTTCAGTATTTCTTCAACCCTGACCCTGTCGGTCGAAAATGCATTTTTATACAGTGAACTGGAAAACCAGTTGACCGAGCTGAATCTTCTCAAGGAATTCAATGAAAATATTATTGAAAACCTGAACCTGGGTATCGTGGTGCTTTCGAAACTCAACATCATTCGCACCTGGAATGTATTCATGGAGTTGAAATACAACATCCCCAGGGAAAAAGCCATCAATAAAAAAGCCTATTCGGTTCTGGGGACCGATCTATGGAAATTGATTACCACCCGTAAAAAAGGACAGTCCACATTCTCCAACCTGAAAATAAATATTCAGAATGAAGAAATTATTTTCGACGTCTATATATCTCCCCTCAAAGATAACCTGGGACAGACAATCGGAACCATCCTGGTTTTCGAAGATGTCACCAACCGAATTCGCATGCAGCAACAACTGATCACCACCGAAAAAATGGCATCCCTGGGATTCCTTTCCGCCGGAATTGCCCACGAAATCAATACCCCCCTGACCGGAATTTCCTCCTATTGTCAGTTCATCCTGGACAACCCGAAAAACAGGGAGAATCCTGACCTGGTGCTGAAAATTCAGGAACAGGTCCAGCGGGCCAACAAAATAATCGGAACCCTGCTGGATTTTTCACGCCAGAAAGGCGAACAACCGGTTGAGGTGGATATCAACCAAGTCATAAACGAAAGCATATCCCTGCTGGACCATAAACTCAAAAAGAAGAATATCCGGCTGGAAAAAAACTTTGATTTAAAAAATAAAATTCATGGTTTCTCAAACCGATTGCAGCAGCTTTTTATCAATCTGTTAATCAATGCCATAGATGCCATCCACGATTACGATGGAAAGATTTCCATTATCGGAAACGAACCCAACAAGGAGTATATTCAGATTGAGATTATCGACAATGGTGAAGGAATCGATTCAAAGCACATCCGAAAAATTTTTGATCCCTTTTTTACCACCAAGGAACCCGGAGAAGGCACCGGGCTGGGTTTGTCAATCGCCTATAACATCGTCAAGGATCATTATGGCGATATTAAAGTCGAAAGCAGAATGGAAAAGGGATCAAAATTCACCATCACCCTGCCCTTAACCAGCCCCCTCAGGAGAATAAAAATATGAAAAATTATATCATTCACCTGATTGATGATGAAAAGATCATTCACGATATATTCCGTAGGATATTCAAAGACGAACCATACCATATCATCGTTTCCGAAAACAAAAGCCAGGCAAAAACCAACCATACCACCCGGGTCGATGTGGTTATCATGGATTTGATGATTCCCGGCACATCCGGAATCGAAATTTTCAGGGAATTTAAAAAAAGCGACCCGGATATAAAGGTCATTTTTCTGACC
>CAZOWT010000059.1:0-15309 GCA_964583345.1 uncultured Clostridia bacterium | reverse complement strand
CCGATTCTACCGGCCAGGGCAACGATTTCGGCCTCGCTTTCATGATATTTGGCGTTTAAAACCACGTGGGGAACGTTTTGCTTCCTTAACCGCCGGCTGAGATGTTCGGAATTCTCGATGGAAATGGTTCCCACCAGAACTGGCTGTCTCTTTTCGTTGAGTTCTTTTATTTCATTAACCACCGCATCCCATTTTTCTTCTTTGCTTCCATATATCATATCCGGATGACTGTTCCGGATTAGCGGCCGGTTGGTGGGGATTTCGATGCAATCCAGATTATATATGGCCGCGAACTCTTCGGCTTCGGTCATGGCTGTTCCGGTCATGCCGGCCAATTTGCCGTACATCCTGAAATAGTTCTGGAAAGTGATGGTGGCCAAGGTTTGGTATTCCTGTTCAATCCGGACGTTTTCTTTGGCTTCCAGAGCCTGATGGAGTCCATCCGAGTATCTTCGGCCGGGCATTACCCTGCCGGTGAATTCATCGACTATAAGTACCTGGCCGTCTTTTAACAGGTAATCCACATCTTTCCGGAATAAGAGGTGGGCTTTCAATGACTGATAGATCTGGTGAAGCGTATCCATGTTCACCAGGTCATACAAATTTTCAATTTTAAAGAATCGTTCGGCCTCACCGATTCCTTTCTCGGTCAGTACAACGGTTTTTGATTTCTCGTCCAGCTCATAATTATCCGCTTCCCGCCTGATTCTTTTCACAAAGTCATTCACCGTGTAATAGAAAGAAGTGGATTCCTCGGTCGGTCCTGAAATAATCAGGGGAGTCCGGGCTTCGTCGATCAGGATGGAGTCAACTTCGTCCACGATGGCATAATTGAATTCTTTTTGCACCAGGGTATCCACATCAAATTTCATGTTGTCTCTCAGGTAGTCAAAACCGAACTCATTGTTGGTTCCGTAGGTGATATCACACCGGTATGCCTGCTTCCTGAGCATTTCATCCATATCGTGTTGAATCACACCGACCGTCAAACCCAGGAACTTGAATATTCCTCCCATCCATTCCGAATCCCGCTTGGCCAGGTAATCGTTTACCGTAACAATATGAACCCCTTTACCCTCCAGGGCATTCAGGTAGGCTGCCAGGGTGGCGACCAGGGTTTTACCCTCTCCGGTTTTCATTTCGGCGATTTTCCCCTGGTGGAGAACCACACCTCCGATCAACTGGACGTCAAAATGTCTCATTTGCAGGGTACGCCTGCCGGCCTCCCTGACCACCGCAAAAGTTTCCACCAGGATATCATCCATGGTTTCGCCGTTTTTCAACCGTTGACGGAAAATATGGGTATAATTTTTCAGATCTTCGTCGGAAAGGGCTTTCATTTTGGGCTCGAGTTCATTGATTGCTTCGACTATGGGAAATATTTTTTTTATTTCCCGGTCATTTCGGGTTCCGAATATTTTATTGATCGTGTATTTAATCATGTTGCCATCATTATATCAGAAATCCAATGGCATTCAAAATTGATCCGATGCTCGGAAACCGCTGCTTCGGTCGGATATTTGCATGATTTTTCAATATGGTTTACAATAAACAAAGGTGAAAATTATCAGAGCCAAAAATAAAAAAGAAGATATTTTTGCCAGGTTTCTGATCCGGACCTTTTTAATATTGATTTTGTCGGGCTCTGTGATTTCCGATGCTCCCGATCGGCTAACCGGTGAGAAAAAAATTCCTCGTGATTCAGGAAATATATTTCTGCTATCCGATATGTTTTCCGCAATTCAATCCGGGCTGGTTGCTGTTAAAACCGGGTCGAAATTTGAAGGCAGAATAAAACAGGGCGAGAATTTGGCCCAGATTCTTACTGTAAAAGGCGTGACTTACCCGACCGTACTCCGGCTTTTTTCCGAAGTAAGAGGTGTTTATGACCTCGAACTCATTCATGCCGGCCACGCATACGGATTGAAGCAATGCGCGGGTGATCTGAAGGAATTCTGGTATGAAATCGATGCCGACCGGTATCTGGAGGTGCGCCGGGATGATGGCGGTAAATTTTCAGCTATCAACCGCCGAATTCCTTACCGGATAAAAAATGAGATTGTCCGGGGTGACATAGGCGCTTCCCTTTTTCAGGCCATCCTGGAGGCCGGGGAAAAACCGGAATTAGCCGATATGCTGGCTTCGCTTTTTGAATATGACATTGATTTTAACCGCGATATCCGGGAAGGAGACCGTTTCGTGTTGCTGGTTGAAAAAAAATATCTGGCCGGGAATTTTATTGATTACGGCCATTTGCTGGCGGCTGAATTAATGAACGCCAAAAAACGGATATTCCTGATCCGGTACACCGATCCGGACGGGAAAACCGCCTATTATCATCCGGATGGCAGAGCGGTAAAAAAAATGTTTCTCAGATGTCCTCTTCCCTTCATTCGTTTGGTGTCAGGCTACGGATTCCGTTTGCATCCGGTTCTCGGATTTTCCGCCAAGCACAACGGTGTGGATCTGGCGGCCCCCCGGGGGACAAAGGTGCGGGCAACGGCCGACGGTGTGGTCAGCGGAATCGGATCTGACGCAGTCCGGGGAAAATATATTGTGGTCCGGCATGCCAATGGGTATGCCAGCCATTACTACCATCTCTACCGCTTTCAATCCGGAATAAAAGCGGGGATTTCGGTCAGGCAAAGTCAAATCATCGGATATGTAGGCAGGAGCGGCCGGACGACCGGGTATCACCTTCATTACGGAATGATGAAAAACGGCCGATTCATCAATCCCATGACGCTTGAATCCCCTTCTCTGGATCCGCTGGATCATGCCTACCTGGATGATTTCAAACTGGTCAGTTCGGCGGTTTTTTTTATGCTCTCAAACAGCAGAATACTCGATATCTCCAATCGCCTGCAACAACTATTTACGGATGATCCCTCGGGAGAGATATCGTTTCTGGTTTCACCGCTTACTTATTAATATCCGGATGCTTTCACAGGCAGGTAACGTTCTATTTTTTCTATAAAAATTTCCAGATCTTCGGCCCCGAGTTTGAAGTCCCGGATTTTTCCTTCTGGGTCCAACAAAAATAATGTGGGGTATCCCAGGACCCCGAAGCTTTCCTGGATACTGTTTCCGGTTGTAAGCGCCACTGGAAAATCAACCCGGTGTCTTTTCAGAAGTTTCCGCGTCAGATTGATGAATGTTTCTGGATTAACCTGAAACTTGTGGTGAAGGTCATCGCTGTATCGTCGGGTAACCTGAACAATCCCGATAACCTGCAGGCCCCGGTCCCGGAATCGATTATACAATCGGTTTAACACCGGTAACATTTCCCGGCAGGGCGGACAGGACGGAGACCAGAAATCAAGCAGTGTGGGTTTCCCAATCAACATTTCCGTTGGTTTTGAATCCTGATTTATCCAGTTTTCCGTGCGGATGGGCGGGGCAGGCCATTCGACCATCCGCAAAGGCTTCAGGTAGCATAGAATGGTTCTCCGGGCCTCAGGATTCATGGATTGTTTTAAAGCGGTTTCCAGGGATTGAACGGCCCGGTCTCTGCCGAAGCGGATCCTTTCGATTTCCGCCAGATTGGTCACCATTACCCCGATGGCGGGCTGTAAATATTTTTTCGCCCGAGCGGCGCTGAGGTACTGCCGGGAAAATATCCAGCGGGCATTGGGGTCTTTAAGATTGAAAGCAAACTGCAATATGACATCATAAAAGTTTTCATCCCGGGGTATGGCGTTCTCAATCGAACGAAACATATCCAGCGCCGGCTCGTATTGACGGTTTTCAAGATAAATCCTCACCTCTTCGAATGTGGCCAGCGGCGAAAGTGGAGATTTCTTGCCGACAAGATATTCGAAAATCTCAGTGGCATTTTTTGTTTTTTTCAGATCAAAAAAAATTTTTCCTCTGATCAATTCCAGCCGGTCTTCGGCCGGATGTGCGGGTAAGCGTTTCATCAATTTTCGAAGGCGGGAATTTCTCTCATCCAGCAACCGGGCATAAGCAGGTTTTGAGTTTGTCTTTTCTGACTGCCGGACGAAATCCCGGGTGATTGAATGGTACTCGTCCACCGGCGAATCGAGCGGTTTCTGTTGCGAGCAGTGAAAATTCAGCAGAAGAAGTAATATGCCAGCCGAAATGATATGATGTTTCTTGAACACAACGGTCTCCTTATTGCAGATATTCTATTATAACATTGTCCGGGTTTTTTTATTTATGGTTGCCAAAGAGTTTAAAAAATGAAACCATTCTGGTAATATGGCAATCGTTGGAAATGTCGGGATTGGGGCTTTCGAGGGGAAAATATTTTTTTTGTCCGACCATGAAGCTATTCAAGGAGGTTATCATGAACATCAAGAAAACATGTTTAATGGTTATGATGGTTCTTATCTGGGCCGTGTCGGTGAGCGGAATCAGCGGAACCAGCGGGAATAATAATGGGTCTTTGATTCAGATGGCCATTCTGCTGGATACCAGCGGCAGCATGGAGGGATTGATCGAGCAGGCCAAGACCCAGCTGTGGAAGATTGTAAATGAGATGGCAACCGCAAAGAAAAATGGGAAGCTTCCCCGGCTGATGGTCGGGCTTTATGAGTACGGCAAAAGCAGTATCCCGGCCAGCGAAGGGTACCTGAGAATGATTGTTCCCTTGAGTGAGGATCTGGACCGGATTTCAGAGGAACTTTTCCGGCTCACCACCAACGGCGGAGACGAATATTGCGGAAAAGTCATCCAGGCGGCCACCACAGGTTTGTCCTGGAGCAGAAGCAACAATGATTATAAGGTCATATTTATTGCTGGCAATGAACCCTTTACCCAGGGAGACATTGATTATAAAATTTCCTGCAAACAGGCCATCTCGAAAGGCATCATCGTCAATACTATTTTTTGCGGAAATTTTTCCGAAGGGATCAAGACCTACTGGAAAGACGGGGCGGATCTGGCTGACGGCCGCTACATGAATATTGACCAGAACCAAAAAATCGTTCATATTTCCGCGCCCCAGGACAAAGCGATCATTGATCTGGGAAAAAAGCTCAACAAAACCTATATTGCCTATGGCAAGTCCGGAGGGGAAAAAAAAGAACGGCAAAAGGAACAGGATAAAAATGCCCTGGCAATCAATAATGAGGTCATGGTTCAGCGTTCCGTGGCAAAAGCGTCTCCGCAGTACCGGAATGTCGGCTGGGATCTGGTGGATGCGGTCAAGGAAGGGAAACTGAAGGTCGATGATTTAAAGGATGAGGACCTGCCCGAAGAAATGAAGAGAATGGATAAGCGGGAGAAAAAACAGTATATCGATGAAATGAAAAAGCAGCGGGAAAAAATTCAGAATCAAATCAGCCAATTGCAAAAAGAGAGAGACCGGTATGTATCTGAAAAGAAAAAGGAGATATCAGCTGAGCAAACCCTGGATGAGGCGCTGATTTCCGCCATCAAAGATCAGGCGGCAAAAAAGAAATTTGATTTCGAAAAAAAATAAATCATAAGGCCCGTAGGGGATGCATATATGCATCCCCTCTTTTACCTAATATGCCATTCCTACGGACCTGAAAAAGGGAGAAGAAAATGTGTCAAACAAAAATCACAAAAATTAGCATATCCTTGACGATATTATTGGGTTTTGCACTTTCTGTTTTTGCAGATGGGTTTATCGTCATTCCCAATCCCCCACATCCACGGCCACCATACCATCTGTCAGCATTTCCGCTGGAAGTGGAATATCATCATGTGGACGTTACCATAAACAATCAGATTGCCACCACCCGGATTGACCAGGTATTTTTTAATCCCACCAACCACCGGCTGGAGGGGTACTATTTATTTCCGCTCCCCAGAAATGCCGCCATCCAGAAATTCAGCATGGTTGTGGACGGTAAAGAACTGGAGGCGGAATTGCTGGATTCGGCCAAGGCCAGGAAAATTTATCTGGAAATTGTCCGGAAACAGCTGGATCCGGCATTACTGGAGTACAGCGAATCCGGTGTGTTTAAAGTCAGGATCTTTCCTATAGATCCCGGATCTAGAAAAAGGGTAAAAATTTCTTACCACGAATTTCTGGATATGGATGACGGGACGGTTGGGTATCTCTACCCTTTGAATACGGAAAAATTTTCCGCCAAACCGTTGAAAAATGTGGCGATTAAAGTTGAAATTCGGTCTGCGGGGGAAATAAAGAATATTTATTGCCCCAGTCATCAGGTGGAGATCATCCGCAAGGATGGATTCCGGGCGATTGTTGGCTTTGAGCAAAAAAACACCAGGCCTGATATGGATTTCAAGCTTTTTTACCGCATTGACCCTTCAAAATTGGGATTTTCTCTGCTTTCTTATAAAGCCGGAGCCGAGGATGGTTATTTCTTCCTGAATTTGAGTCCCGGGCTGAAACTGCAAAATGATATGGCAATTCGGAAGGATATCTCCTTTGTCCTGGATGTGTCCGGCAGTATGGTCGGGGAAAAATTAAACCAGGCCAAGAAAGCATTGCTTTTCTGTATTGAGAACCTGAATTCCGGAGACCGTTTCGATATCATCCGGTTTTCTACCGAAGCCGAGTCTCTTTTCGGGGATTTGGCCCATGCCGATCGGGATAAACGGAAACAGGCCAGAAATTTTATAGAAAACCTGAAAGCCATCGGCGGTACCAATATCGATGAGGCGCTGAAGATGGCCTTAAGCAGAAAAACCGAAAAGGGACGTCCCTACATGGTGGTCTTTCTGACCGATGGCAAACCGACGATCGGGGAAACCGATGAATCCATGCTTTTGAAAAATATCAGGCGGGTCAATATGGCCGGTACCCGCATTTTTACCTTCGGAATCGGCAATGAGATCAATACCCATCTGTTGGACAGGATTACCGAAATGACCCGTGCCACCCGTTCTTACGTATCACCCGAGGAGGATATCGAACTGGAGGTTTCCCGTTTTTATACCAAGATTCAGTCGCCGGTGCTGACCGATCTGGAGCTTGATTTTGGGAAGAATATCCGGGTCATGAAAACCGCTCCTCATGAATTGCCCGACCTTTTCAAGGGTTCGTCGCTATCTATTTTCGGACGTTACCGGGGTAGCGGCAGCACCCGTATCATTCTGAAAGCAAGGATAATGGAGCGGCAGGAAAAATTTGTATTCGAGGTAAAGGATGGCTTCAGGTCCCCGCAATCGCCGGATCATGCAAAGAATGATTTCATTCCCCCGCTGTGGGCGGCCAGGCGAATCGGATACCTGCTGGATCAAATCAGGCTTCACGGGGAGAGCAGGGAACTGGTTGATGAAATTACCGGACTTGCCCGGGTCCATGGGATTATCACACCCTACACCAGCTATCTTATTGTTGAAGATGAAAAAGCGCGTCTAGAACGCAAGGAAATTCGTCCTGTCGATCAGGTACTGGCTCCGGCAGCCGGGAATGACCGGGATTTTGAAAGAAGGAACCGGGATGAATTCAAAAGCATGCATAAGAAATCCGGATCCGGAAGTGTCCGAGTGAGTGAGGAATTCCAGGCCCTTAACCAAGCCTCCAATTTTTCCCAGATGAGGCAGGGAGAATCCCGGCTAGGATTTATCGACCGGAAGGGCAGGACACAAAATGTGATTCAGCAGGTGAAAAATGTTCAGGGCCGGGCGATCTATAACAATGGTCGGTACTGGGTGGATTCCATTATTCAGAATCAGGAATTCAAGAAGGCTAACCGGATTCAATTTGCCAGTAAAGCTTATTTTGATCTTCTGGCCAATAAACCCGGGACCGGGCAATTTCTGGCCCTGGGCAAGAATGTCCGTTTTATTTATGAAGAATATCTCTATGAAATTTATGAATGATAAAAAGAATCCGATTCAATCCGAAAAATCCGTATAATTAAAGAAGATATATTTTTGCCGAAAATTGGCGTATAATATTGTTAAAAATGCATAAATTAAATATTTCCAGAACAGAATCAAACTCTAAAATTTCCCGGTTCCGGAATTCCGGATTTGCCCTTCTCACCGTTGTGTTTTTCCTGTTTTTCACCATGGTTCCCTGTTTCCCCCAGGATCTTCCGGAAGCGGAAATCTCCCCCAGCCTTCAGCGGGCCGAGGCGTTTTTTGAAGCCGGCAGGTATGCGGATGCCATCAGGATGCTGGGACAACTGGAGGAGCGTGTCGATGTTCCCGACGATCAGGTTAAACTTTATCTGCTCAAAGCCCGCAGTTATCTGGCCCTGGGCGACCGGTCGGGCTGCGAGGATGCGGTCCGGGAAATTTACAGCCACGGTCTATCCGGGAAGGTGAAGGCGGATTCCCTGGAGCCGGAGCTCCGGGTGGTTTTTTCCACAGTAAAGGCCGAGTATTGGTATTCCCTGGGGGAATCACCGGAAAATGAAGACGAAGATGAGAAAGCGTACCAGCAGGTCATCGAACAGGCGAGGCAAAGACCGAAAAAAAAGAGTTTGCTTCCCAAGCTGATACTGGGTGCGGTGGTGGCCGGCGTGGTGGCCGGCGCTATTTTTCTGCTTGCCTATGGAAAAAGCGAAGGTTCCGGTGACGCCAGTAACGGGAAATTAAAATTTGAGAACGGAGAGTTCTGGCAGGTGACCATAGAAATAGGCGACGTGACCAAAGTGGTCCCGGCATACAAATATTACTTTAACAGTCCCCCAAACAATATCATTTATATCGATCTTCCGGCAGGTGCCTATGTCCTCAAGGTCACATCCACGTCGATATATTCCGGTATTACCAGCGTTTATTCCTATAACATAAACATAAACGCTGGCCAGGAAACCTATTTCCTGTTTAATCCGCATTAAAAAAATAGTGAAGGTCAAATAAACTTAATTCTTCAGGTGAAAGGAATTTTTGCACCCGATTTTTTCCAATTTTTATGGTAAAATACGTATATAATATAAACTAATTTTATTCGATTAATCTGAATTTTACGCGGGCAAACATGAAGGGCTTAACATGAATATAATATTCCAATTTAAATCGGCAGAGAAAAAGAAGATGTTTATATCCGTAAACGCTTATTTGAACTTGTTCACTATGGTTGTTTTCCTGTTTTTCACCATGGTTCCCTGTTTCCCCCAGGATCTTCCGGAAGCGGAAATCTCCCCCAGCCTTCAGCGGGCCGAGGCGTTTTTTGAAGCCGGCAGGTATGCGGATGCCATCAGGATGCTGGGACAACTGGAGGAGCGTGTCGATGTTCCCGACGATCAGGTTAAACTTTATCTGCTCAAAGCCCGCAGTTATCTGGCCCTGGGCGACCGGTCGGGCTGCGAGGATGCGGTCCGGGAAATTTACAGCCACGGTCTATCCGGGAAGGTGAAGGCGGATTCCCTGGAGCCGGAGCTCCGGGTGGTTTTTTCCACAGTAAAGGCCGAGTATTGGTATTCCCTGGGGGAATCACCGGAAAATGAAGACGAAGATGAGAAAGCGTACCAGCAGGTCATCGAACAGGCGAGGCAAAGACCGAAAAAAAAGAGTTTGCTTCCCAAGCTGATACTGGGAACCGTGCTGGCCGGTGTGGCAGCCGGTGCCATTTTTCTGCTTGTTTCGGGCAGAAGTAATAAAGATGGGAATATGGGAACATTAAAATTTGAAAATCGTTCTCTTTCAAGTGTCTTTATCGAAATCGGAGATATCAAGACAACCGTGGCCGGTGCGATTAACCTGCACTGGAACCGGTCCACTGAGAATATTCTATTTGTCGATTTGCCTGCCGGGAGCTATCTTCTCAAGGTAACCAGCACCTATACGGGAGAAGAAAAGGTATATACTTTCAATATTAATCTTTTCAACGGACAGGAAACACACTTCGTATTTAGTCCGTAAACTATTCCATTTGGGGAAATTCGTGATATCTTTGTCCGATAGCAGGACTTTACTTGAGAAGGGTTGACATATCGGGAATTTTGCGGTATTTTTATCCTCTGGAGAAAAACATGAAAGAATACAAAGGGCAATTAATTTCCAAGGAGTTTAAATATGCAATCGTGGTTTCCCGGTTTAATCAGTTCATTACCGACAAGTTACTGGAAGGGGCGATCGATGCCTTGACCCGGAGCGGTGCCAAGGACAATGAAATAGATGTTTTCCGGGTCCCCGGGTCTTTTGAGATTCCCCTGGTCGTCAAACGGATTGCCAGCAAGAAGAAGTATGATGCCATCATCTGCCTGGGAACCGTCATCCGGGGAGAAACTCCCCATTTTGACTATATTGCCACCGAAGTGTCAAAAGGAATCGCCGTATTGAACCTGGAATATGCCATCCCGATAGCTTTTGGCATCATCACTGCCGATCATACCGATCAGGCCATTGAAAGGGCCGGCATCAAGATGGGGAACAAAGGTTTCCAGGCCGCACAATCCGCCATCGAATTATTGAACCTGTTCAATCATGCAAAAATTTAATGTTTCGCGTAAAGTTCAGCCGGGAAGTTGTTTTAAAACTGCTGTACCAGATTGATGTTTTGGGATTAGACGATACAGATTGTACCGA
Source organism: uncultured Clostridia bacterium (assembly GCA_964583345.1). Classification (GTDB taxonomy): domain Bacteria; phylum Acidobacteriota; class Aminicenantia; order UBA2199; family UBA2199; genus CAZOWT01. The sequence goes on along the minus strand of CAZOWT010000059.1, from coordinate 4,863 downwards.
TATTTTGCAGGCCAATCAGAATTTTTTCAGGGGTCTTAACCCGGAAGAAAAAGATTTTATTCACAAGGTCGCTAATCTGGTATTGATCGACCGGGCAAGGATTGACGAATTGATCTCCCAAAATCTTATCGGTTGGTCATTGAAAAGGCTGAATCCGATCGATAGAAACCTGATCAGGATGGGGATAGCCGAATCGAATTTTAATAGTGAGAAAGCCATTGTTATCGATGACATCATTCGAATTGCAAAAAAGTACGGCAGTGAAGATTCGTACCGGATCATCAATGCCATTTTAGACAAGGTGATTCAATGAAAATATGGCTGATGCTGATTTTTTTGATAACCCCGCTTCGCCAGGTTGAAAATATTCATTTCTGCTTTTCATCCCAGCAGCATCAGATATTCCCGAATTATTCCAACAGCAATTTTTCTCAAAAGATATATTACCGGAACGGAAAAACCTTTTCCGAAATGAAGAATTTGAATTTTTTTGATCTGAATTTGAACTTTCGTTTGTTTTTAAATCACGATTATGTTCAAACTCAAGATGCTGAAGTCCAAAAGGTTCTGGCCAATCTTCCGGTCGATTCGATGACCTTGAGAGAATTTCTTGAAAATGTGGGGGATTTCTTAAAGAAACATATCCGGTACTGTGATGAAAATTTGCCCCAGGATACACTGTCGGTGCTGATCAACCGAAAAGCGAACTGTATCGGATATTCGAACCTGTTTCATACCCTGTTGAAATCGGTGGGAATCCAAAACAAATTTGTCAGGGGATTTTATTTAAAGAAGACCAATGGAAATATCTGGGTTCCTATTCCCCATCGCTGGATAGAAATTTCGTTGACAAACGGATATAAATATTTCTATGATCCCCAGTATCAGGATTTTTCTGCCAATTATGTGATGGTAAAGGATGAGGTGGCGATGACCAGTATAAAGAAATTCCGGGTTTTATTGATAAAAAAAAGCATGGAAGTGATTAACCGTTGAGGCGAAAATGGACGAACAATTCGATATCAGACAGGAAAAACTGAAGAAGCTCGAGGAGTTGGGGATTGATATCTATCCCTATGCATTCGATAAAACCCATGATTTTTCCGATATTATTGCAAAATACGGCAAGATGCCCAGGGAGGAGCTGGAAGGATTGAGTGAGGTTTTCAGGGTTGCCGGCCGAATCATGGCTATCCGCAAAATGGGAAAAAGTTCTTTCCTTCATCTATTCGATGGTCGGGACAAACTGCAGATCTATATCCGTAAGGATAAGATACCCGAAAAAGATTATCTTGTTTTTGAATATCTCGATATCGGGGACATTATCGGGATTCATGGCACTCTGTTCCGGACCCATAGCGATGAGTTGACCCTTCTGGTTTCCCGGTTGATATTTCTGACCAAATCTTTTCATCCACTGCCCGAAAAATGGCACGGCCTTCAGGATAAGGAATTGAGATTCAGAAAACGTTACCTGGATCTGATCGTTAATGAAAAATCCAGAAAAAATTTTCAGTTGCGCTCCAGGATAATTCAATCGATCAGGATGTTCTTCTATGAAAAAGAATACCAAGAAGTGGAAACTCCCATGATGCAACCCATACCTGGGGGTGCTTCTGCCCGGCCGTTTGTCACCCATCACAATGCGCTGAATGTCGATCTCTATCTCCGCATTGCCCCGGAACTCTATCTGAAGCGATTACTGGTCGGGGGTATGGAAAAGGTGTTTGAAATCAATCGGAATTTCCGAAATGAGGGTATTTCTCTGATGCATAATCCCGAATTTACCATGCTGGAGTTTTACCAACTCTACCATGATTTCACCTATTACATGGAATTGACCGAAGATCTTTTCGATCGTTTGAACCGTGAATTTTTGGAAGATGGCCAGATCACCTGGCTTGAGAAGAAAATATCCCTGAAGCCGCCTTTTCAGAAAAAGAAATTCATGGATTTGATTGCCAAAGAGACCGGGATCCCGCTGGCTGATCTCTGGAATGAAACCCAGCTGGGTGTTTTTATTAAAAAAAATCTCCCCGATGAACCCTTTCCCCCTACCTACGGTAAGATGCTGGAACTGATTTTTGATAAGTATGTTGAACCGGCGTTGATTGAACCCGTTTTTGTGACCTACTACCCCAAAGCCATATCGCCTCTTTCCAAGGTATCCAGAATGGATCAGCGAGAGACCGAACGTTTTGAACTCTATGTGGCGGGAATGGAAATAGCCAACGGGTTTTCCGAATTGAATGATCCGGTTGACCAGCGGTGCCGGTTTGAAACGCAATTGCAGGACCGGGAAAAGGGTGATGATGAAGCGCAGTTGCTGGACAATGAATTTCTCCAGGCTCTGGAGTACGGGATGCCGCCGGCTGCCGGTGAAGGCCTGGGGATAGACCGGCTGGTCATGTTATATTCCGGGGCGAATTCCATCAAGGAAGTTATTCTGTTTCCCCTGCTGCGGCCAAAGGAATGAAGTTCGAGTTTTTTATCGCCCGGCGCTACCTGGTCAAAGGTCGCAAGAGTTCATTTATTTCAATAATCTCGCTTGTATCTATTATCGGTATTACCATCGGGGTTGCCGCCATGATCATTGCCCTTTCGCTGATAAACGGTTTCCAGACCGATATCAGAAACAAAATACTGAGTTCAACCGCCCATATCATGATTAATAACCTGGTCGGAGACGGCCTGGCCGGATACCGTCCGCTGATCGATAAAATCAGGAAACAATTTCGGGAAATTGAGACGGCAGGTCCGGTGGTATTCGGAACCGTACTGCTCAAAGGAAATTCGAAAAATGCGTCGGGAGCCGTATTGCGCGGGGTAGATTTACAGTTGATTCAGGATGAAGGCTGGGAGAAAAAATTGAAAGCCGGGGAGTTGCCCCTGAAAAAAAATGAGGTACTAATCGGGAGAGAACTTTCCCGGAATATGAATTTGTTTCCCGGGGACTCCTGTCTGATTATTTCTCCACAACCTGTCCTGTCTCCGACCGGAATCATCCCCAAGATGAAGAGATTTCAGATTTCGGGAATTTTTGAGTCCGGTTTATACGAGGTGGACAACAGCACCATCGTGACCAACCTTGAAACCGCACAGCGCTTATTTAATCTGGAAGACAAGATAAGCTATATTCAAATTTATTTGAAGGATCTTTTCCAGGCGGAAAAGATTGCCGGAGAATTGCGTGAAATTCTTCCCGCAAGATTGGCCGTGATTACCTGGAAGGATCTGAATGCCTCTTTGTATTCCGCTCTGGAGATGGAAAAGACGGTGCTATTCTTTACCCTGACATTAATCATTGTGGTGGCATCGCTGAACATCATTGCCGGATTGATACTGCTGGTGATTCAGAAGATCAGGGATATCGGTATTTTGCTATCATACGGGGCCACACCGAAAATGATCAAAAGTATATTTTTTATCCAGGGAAGTATCATCGGAATCCTGGGGACTGCCGTCGGGGTTCTCCTGGGAGTGGTTTTTTGCTTTTTTGCCAATAAATTCGAGCTGATTGCCGTGCCGGCCGGTATGGAGGAATTTTACCAGCTGAGTTATGTCCCCTTCAATATTTCTCCGGTCGATTTGATGGCGGTGGTTCTGGCTTCCCTGTTTATCAGTTTCATGGCAACGCTGATTCCGTCCAGGAAGGCCGCTTCCGTAAATGTGATTGATGCGGTGAAAAATGAGTAAAAAAGTATTGGCCATGAACGGGATTGATGTTTTACAGTCCCGGCCGGATTTGATTTCAAAAAGCAGAAATATCGCCCTGGTTTCATCCAGTGCGGCCATTGATTCGGCCGGCATTCCGGTTTACCAGGCAATAAAAAAATTTCGGGGAAATCAGTTGAAATCAATCTGGTCCCTTCAGCACGGTTTTTTCATCGACAAACAGGATAATATGATTATCTCCGACTCCTTATACTGGGAAGCACTGGAATGCGAAGTCCGGAGTTTGTATGGTGATAAACTGGTTCCCGATGATAGCTGGCTTGAGGGAATCGATACCCTGCTGGTTGATATCTTTGATGTCGGGACTCGGGTTTATACCTTTCTCAACCACATGGTATGGATATTGAAGTCTCTATCCGGCCGGGATATTGATGTCATTGTGCTGGACCGACCCAATCCCCTGAATGGCATCGATCTGGCCGGTAATATAATGGATGAATCGTATTTCAGCCTGGTCGGGGCTGTTTCCGTTCCCATGAGACATGGCCTTACCGCCGGTGAATTTTTAAGTTATGCCCTCACCGTCCATCAAATCCAGCTGAAACTTGAGATTATAAAAGCCCGGAAATGGAAGAGAGAGGACTTTTCTCCTGGAATCTGGACCTATCCGTCGCCGAATATGCCTGCTTTTCGTACGGCACTGGTTTATCCCGGGGCGGTGATGGTTGAGGGAACCAATATATCGGAAGGCAGAGGCACTGCCAGGCCATTTGAATTCATTGGCAGTCCTTTCCTGGAGAATTTTCGCCTGGTTGCTGAACTTAAATCTTTGAAATTGAAAGGAGTGACCTTTATTCCGCTTTTTTTCAGGCCGGAATTTTCAAAATATAACGGTGAAATCTGCAATGGCGTGTTGGTGGTCCCAGAAAATGCGAATGGTTTTGACGCATTCCGGGTGTATTATGAAATACTCCGGATCATCAAGGCAATCCATCCGGATCGGTTCGGCTGGAAGCAGCCTCCGTATGAATTTGAATACCAAAGGTTACCGATTGATATGATCTGCGGTTCAAATTTTATCCGGAAATCGCTGGAAAAAAATTTGAATTTTGCTGAAATCCGGCCGGTTATTGAGGCGGAGATATCAGCCTATCGGGGAAAAATTGAAAATTTTTTACTCTATTCTTG
>CAZOWT010000058.1:0-15396 GCA_964583345.1 uncultured Clostridia bacterium | reverse complement strand
TATCCTGGGCAAAATTTTTCGGGACCCCGCCGCCAAGCATGAAGAGCCCGGTATCTTTCGCGTCAACTTTGATTCTGGTCAGTTCCAGAAAATCCTTTACCGAATCAATGGAAACCGTTTTCCCATGCTTTCTCTCATGTTGATGCAGAACCAGGCCAAATCCAGCACTGGAGTCAGAAAAAGCAGGAACAAAAACGGGAACTCCTTTTTTATAGCAAGCTGAAACAACCGAATTTTGACCTTTTTTCTGGTCTTCCAGGTGTTCTCCCATAAACCGTATGAATTCCCGTGATGAATAGGGCTTGGGGTCCAGGCTGTCGGCTATTTCCCTGATGGTCATATCACAAATCCTCAGGTCATTTTCATCTATGAAGGTATCATAAATACGATCGATTCGCTTTTCCATCAGTTCATTATCATCAATCAATGGTGTTCCCTGATAATGGGAAAAACCCAGGGCTTCAAAGAAATCCTGATCGACGATGATGGCGCCGGTCGAGACAATGACATCAACCATATTGTTTTGTATCAGATCAATTACCACCTGTTTAAGCCCTGCGCTGAACAGGGAACCGGCAAGACACAAAATAATGGTGCAATTTTCATCGGCTAACATTTTATTATAAATATTACCGGCAACAGCCATATTTTTCGCCTGGAAAGACATCTGCTTGAACTGGGTGAAGATGGGTGTGGCATCGAATTTTTTAATATCGATGTGCTCGATTTTATCCTTCAATAACTCTGCCTTATCCATACCTTTTTTACCTCCTTTCCATAGTCAAAGAGATCAATGATAAAATGTATTTTATGACAAAAATCATTGGAATACAATACGAAATTTTTTGAATTTTTTTTGGGTTTGCATGAGCACCAATCCGAAAAATTTCCCTTGACTCCGGGTTGTCTTTCCCAGCGATTATTTGTATAATTATATTTTCATATCCATTTATTTTTAGGAGGAACAATCACCATGTTAAAAAAGTACAACTTTTATGCCGGACCCGCTATTCTTCCCCATGATGTGTTGGTAAAAGCCCAGAAAGAATTACTTGATTTTAATGGGATAGGGTTGTCCATAATGGAAATCAGCCACCGTTCCAAGGACTTTGAAAAGGTTATCACCACAGCCGAATCCAAAATCAGAAATCTCCTGAACGTTCCGGAATCATACTCTGTGTTGTTTTTACAGGGAGGCGCCAGTTTGCAATTTGGAATGATTCCCATGAATTTGCTCCAGGGAAAATCAGCGGATTACGTCAACACCGGGGCCTGGGCCAAGAAAGCGATCAAAGAGGCAAAGCATTTCGGAACCGTAAATGTGGCCGCCAGTTCCGAGGACAAGAATTTCAACTATATCCCCAAAAACCTGAATTTTTCCCAAAATGCCCGATATGTTCATATTACCTCCAACGAAACCATCGGTGGTATCCAGTGGCATACATTCCCCGAAACCGGGAATATTCCCTTGATCGCCGACATGTCATCGGATATTTTCAGCCGGGGATTTAATACATCTGCCTTTGGCCTGATCTATGCCGGTGCTCAAAAAAACATGGGGCCCGCCGGAGTCACACTGGTTATTATCCGAAATGATCTGGTTGAGGCCAGTGCCGAGAACCTGACCACCATGCTCAGCTTCAAAACCCATGTTGAGGGGAAATCACTGTACAATACCCCGCCCTGCTTTGCAATTTACATCATCAAGCTGGTGTTGGACTGGATCGAAAGTCTTGGAGGCCTAAAAGCCATAGAGAAAATCAACAATCAAAAAGCAGATTTGCTTTACCAGACCATTGATAACAGCCGGTTATACAAAGGAACCGCCGAAATATCGGACCGTTCCAAAATGAACGTTACCTTCAGGCTGAGTTCGGAAGATCTTGAGAATCAGTTTATCCAGGAAGCCCTCGAATCGGGTTTTATCGGTCTGAAAGGCCACCGGAGTGTCGGCGGTATCCGGGCCTCGATCTACAATGCCATGTCACTCGAAGGTGTGGAAAAGCTGACTGATTTCATGAAAGAATTCGAAAAGAAAGTCAGCGGATAAACTCTTCCCGGGACCTAACCGAATTTCTGATTGGCTGTAAATTTACTTCTTTTTTTAGAAAGGAAATCAACACATCCACCACCTTCACATAAGCGGAATGCCCCGGATCACGGTGTTCAAATCGATAAACACTGGCCATATAATTATTCATCCCCACCAGATATGTTTTATTTTCATCAAGCTGAGTCCCGTCTTCAAGGGATATGTCAACAGAAATTACCCTGCGCTTCCTATCAACACGTACCGTATACAATATCCCTGAAACCCGGAGATCCAGAGGACCGATATGTTCATGATCATAACGGATCAGACTTCTTATCTCAGTTGGCGTCAGTTTGAAGACAACCACTTCATTATCAAACGGATCCACGGCATATACATCCCTGAGTCTAACCGTCTTGCCCAGCGAATGGATTCGAATTCCACCGGTGTTGTAAAAAGCCACATCAAGCTTCAGGATATCGCAAATTGCGTCGGTAACCAGGTTTCCCATTGCATGATCACCAACAAGGGATTCGGCAAATGTGGCAATTACCTGATCGAGTTCGGGAATCCGGGTAAAAGCTTGTATCATTTCCCTGGTTTTCAGGTCTTCATCCTTTATTTTCCCCAAATCAATCAGACAGGCCTGTTTGTAAACGATTTGACCATGGCGAAGCCGGAGTTCGATTCGGCCCAGGTATTTGTTTCGCGAGCCAGCCTGGGCAATTAAAACCCCGTTGATCGGGGATGACTTTTCGATGATGGTGTGGGAATGACCACCGATTATGACATCCAGTTCTGGCATTCGCATTGCCAGTTTTTCATCCTGTCTGTATCCCAGATGGGTCAGGGCAACAAACACGTTCGAACGATTTTTCAAATCCCGGTATTTCAAGGCAGTCTCTATTCCGTCATCGAATTTTAGACCCAGCACATTATCCGGATTCGTATCCGGGATGCCGGTATCACGGGAAATCTGGATAATACCTAAAACCGCAATTTTTATTCCCTGTCCGGTTTTCAATATGACAAACGGTCTTGGCTGGGTGATTTTTCCGGATCCCGTCTTTATATTGGCACAAATGATTTCAAAACCGGCCCGTGACACATACCCTTTCAAAACATCCTGGCCATAATCAAAATCATGATTGCCCAGCACCTGAATATCGCATCCCAGATGATTCATCAGGTCCAGGATGGGTTTCCCCCGTGGAGAACTGCGATCCACATAGGGATTACCGCTGAAGTTATCTCCGGCGCAGAAGAAAAACACATTGGGATTCTTTTTTCTCTCCCGGTTGATTAGCCAGGCTATTTTAGAGAAATTCTCGAGCTCACCATGTATGTCATTGACATGATAAATGACAATCCTGATTTCTTCTTCGGGCATCCTGTACGAATGCGACGGTTGCCCGGTAGGGGAAAAAACAGCCGCAGAAATTCCCCCTGTGAACAGAAGAAAAAAAAGCCAAAGAATATATCCTTTATTTTTCATCAAAAAATCCCTGATTTTTTCTGGCTTCGACACTGAAACGGTCCCCTTCTGAAATTTCACCATCCAGGGAATATCGGTTACCCTGTTCATCCACGATTACTTTTTCCCCGGCCAAGACCTGATGGTAATCGTCATCAGAATATTTCATCAGCACATCCCCGACCCGGGCTCCGGAAAATATCTCAATCTCCTGGTTGTCAATGAAAACTTTCATTTGGGACCTCCCTTGATAGCCAATCTCTTATTTTTTTTCAATCAAAACCTGAGAAACCGCTTTTGCAATCTGGATATCCTGCACGGCCACTCCGGTTAAATCCACCACACTGATCTGATTGTCAGCGGTTCTTCTTAATTTCTTATCTAAAATCACATTACCCAGCTCAAGCAAACGTTCTCTGTTCAGTACGCCGGCTTTTAACGCCTGAAAAATTTCTCCCCGGGAAAGGCATTGGGAGATGCTATCCGCCACCACAATATCCGCTTTCTGGAGTAAAAGTGGCTCCAGTTCATTTTTCTGTGGTGTATCGGCTCCAACCGCAGTAATGTGCGTGCCTTCTCGGATCTGGTCCGCACGCAACAAAGGATACTGAGACGGTGTTGCCGTAACGATCAGATTGCATCGGGCCGGGATATCCCCGACATGGAGTGTGATATCAACCTGAAAGCCAAAAGGCTCCATGTCCCTTTTATAGACCTGAAGTTCCCCCTGATTAAGGCCCCAGGCCAGCACCTTCCGGCATTTAACAACCGGTTTTAAGTATTCCAGTTGTTTTCTGGCCTGAATACCGGCACCGATAATTCCGATACAATCAACCCGTTCCGATGCCAGATATCTGGCTGCCACTGCGCCGGCAGCAGCTGTTCTCACATTGGTCAGATATCCCTCATCCACCAAAATACAAATCAATTCTCCGGTCTGTTGCTTGAACAAGAGCATCAATCCCGAAGTACTGGGTATGCCCAGTCGGGCATTCTCGTAAAAACCGGACGCAACCTTGATGACATAATAATCATCGTCGATAATATACCCATATTTGATATGAACGTCGCCGGGAGGGCGTTCAAAAATCATTTCTCCTACGGGCGGCGCAATGACCCGACCCTGGGAATAAGCAATAAAACCTTCTTCTATTAAACGCCTGGGATTCAGGTTTCCCAGCGCAGCTTTGATCTCATCGAGAAAGAAAATTTTCGGAATCATGCCGGATTTTCTCCACAAAATATTTCCTTCAACCGGTCCATGCCAATTCGAGATCCGCTCATGACCAAAATCACATTTTTTTTTCTGAAATATTCACTTTTTTTCAGGAACGCCGCAACCGAAAGTACGGCTGCGCCTTCAACCAGGAGGTGATGCCGGGACATGATTAATAAAATCGCATCCCGGATTTCCGCTTCCGAAACCAGAATAAATTGATCGACCAGGGCCCTGCACACATCAAAGGTAATGGCTCCCGGTTCTATTCCCCCGGCAGATCCGTCAGAAATCGTTGGATTGTTTTGCAATTCAACGATTCTTCCGGCCTTGATGGATTCAAACATGACGGCTGAAAGTGCCGGTTGACAACCGATGATTTCGATCCCGGGGCAAACGGATTTCAAATAGCCCGAAATCCCCGCAATCAATCCCCCGCCGCCGACCGGGACCAAAACCGAATCAATCCCTTTACCAGGCTCCAGGTATTTCATTTGTCTCTGCATTTCATAACCGACCGTACCCTGTCCTCCGATTATTTTTATATCATTGTACGGGGAAATATAAGAAAGATTTTCTTTGAGGGCAACATCTCTGGCATATAATTCGGCTTTGACGCAATCATCACCAAAAAACCGAATCTCACTGCCGGTCATCCGGAGCGCCTGGACTTTAGCCGGAGAGGCATTCTCGGGCAGGACAACAATTCCCGGATAACCCATTTTTTTTGAAATATAAGCCATGGCAACCCCATGGTTTCCCGAACTGGCGGTTATCACCCGTTTATTGGCTCCGGTTTCGCTTAGGGAAAGGAGTTTGTTCGCCGCTCCCCGAATTTTAAAAGATCCGGTAAGCTGCAGGTTTTCACATTTTATATAGACCCGGCATCCTCCCGCTTCACTGAGAAAGGGTGAAAATTCCAGGGGAGTCTCCCGCACCAGGTTTCGCAACCGCTTTCCCGCCGCCAGCACTTCCTTTTTTATTTTTAAGTCATCAGCATTCATCGCAGTAACACATGGAATAATTTCCGCTGTTCGTCATGTTTACCTTTTAATTGGTCTCATTGAAAATTTCCACCAGGGCCGGGAAACTCTCCAATCCGTCATTCCGGATACTGGCCACACCGTAAATATATCTCGCCCCATTATTTACCCCCCGGTGAAAAAATTCTTCGGTCTGGCCATCCACAATAGAAATTGGCTGCAGTTCTCCTTCGGAAAGCCAGTATATGCGGTATGCGGAAATTTCAGTTTCGATATTTAATGGATTTGACTTCCAGCTCACCAGATTAACATATTCCCGCAACAGCAGAGAACGGTTTTCCACCTGGCTCACATCCAATTCGACCGGGGGATAGACATCTCTTTGTTGATATAAAAGAACCAGCATCGGATCTCCCAATATGGTCATACCATAGTGCCAGAAAAGATCATAATCATCATAGGGAGCAATCATTTCAAACCATTTTTTCAATGCCAATCCAATGGGATACCTGTTTCTCAAAGCCTGGTAAAAATGGCGGAATTCAAGCATTGAACCTGTTTTCGTACTGCCGATCACTGCCAGGGTTTTGACACCCTGATTAAAAATATAGGCATCTCCGAGACAATTCAAATCGGTAAACCGGAGGGCACTGCAGCAGAATAGATTAAAGGCCATTCCCTGAGGAGGTGCATTCCTGACATCCAGGCTGTTTAAGACACCACCGCGGGTAAAGTAATGGGCTGAGGAATTGGAATGGCAAGCCAGTTGAATAAATTCGTACAGGATGTTGTTCAAACGGTTTTCAAGGTAATCATTCCGGCTGGTATCCGGCGCCTTTATAAACTTGTAATTACCGGGATATAAACAGGAAATATCATGTACGATATCATCATATTGACTCCAGTCATCTTCCGTATAGGTCAGGCCGAACTGAAGGAGATAAATATTTCCCTCCCAGTATTCATGATTTTTATCAAAATAATAAGCCAAGTGTTCAAACTGATTGCCGTCCATCCTGGAGGCATCAATCCGACCGATGAATATTTCAGGCTGCCTATCCCCGGGCCCATCCGCATGCAGGTCAAATATTCCATTTCCATCCCGGTCCAGCCATTTCCCATCCAGGTCCATGAAAAAAAGATCGCAGGGGAATTGGGCATATCCATATTCATAATAATCGTCTTCCACTTCATACCAGGCGGCAGGAAAATCACCGATAAAAACACATCCCAGCAAATTCTGTTTTCTGTCTTTAATGAAGTTTTTCAATCCCTTCGCATTACCGCCCGTATATTCAAAAAGATGAACCGCATAACCCTGCAGGCCGATATCAGTCACATAACGGTTAATTTTACCGGACAATTTCTGGTAAACCTGGGAATTAACAAAAATCATTATTTTGTTTTCCAGTGTTAGCCGGGTCGTTTTTCTTTTCAATCGAGAGGAGGGTACATCAATTTCTTCAACCTGAAAAGGAAAATCCCGGTGATGACTCCGGTATTCCGCATAACTGCCCGGTTGCCCCGGACCCGTCCATTTTAGAATGGGAATACCGGCTTTGTTGGATGCCTGCTCTTCAGCCCCAATATTCACCGCGAGTAAGAATCCCAGCCAGAGCAGAGCCGCTAAGATTAGATAGACAGGTTTTTTTTTATTCATTTCGGTAAAAAACAACTCCCGGACGGAATCAACCGGATGAAACCTTCATTTCCGTTGACCGGAAACCGATAAAAATCGATCCGGCCTGACAGCAAGAATTATATCAATTTTATTTAAATTTTCAAAATACATTTTTCGCCCGGCTATTTTTTATGCATCTTTCGGTTTCAATTATGCCCGGGAAATTGATATAATCTTATGTAGAACCGATTGTACAGGAGGAAAAATGGGATATAGAGGAATTTCGGATTTCCGGAGCGATACCGTAACCCGCCCGACCGAAGAGATGAGAGAGGCGATGGCAAAGGCAGAAGTGGGAGATGATGTTCATGGAGATGACCCGACAGCCAATAAACTGGAAGCCTTGGCCGCTGAAAAATTGGGGAAGGAAGCCGCCCTGTTCGTCCCTTCAGGAACCATGGGCAATACCATTGCCATGATTCTGGCTGCCGGTGAAGGGAAAGTGGTCATTATGGAAGAAAAATGTCATATCTTTAATTTTGAATCCGGCAATGTTTCCAGAATAGCCCGAAGCCTGCCCCGCATTTTGCCTTCGGAACGGGGCCAGATTCCCCTGGAAATACTGGAAGCCAATATTCCCGGTGATGCGTTAAGGGAACACATTCCGGAAACCCGGGCAATTGCCCTGGAAAACACCCATAATATATGGGGAGGAGCGGTATTGGGAATGGATTACATGCGTCATGTATCCGCCCTGGCCAAAAAATACCGACTTCATCTTCACCTGGACGGAGCGCGTATTTTCAACGCCGCTATTGCGCTTAATACAGAGGCAAAAGCAATTTCACTCTATTTTGATTCGGTCATGTTTTGCCTTTCCAAAGGATTGTCGGCTCCGGTGGGTTCAGTGCTGGCCGGCTCACAGGCATTCATAAAAGAGGCCCGGCAAATCAGAAAATATCTGGGTGGCGGAATGCGCCAGGTCGGAATAATTGCCGCAGCAGGCATTGTGGCGCTGAAAAAGATGATACCCAGACTGGCACAGGATCACAGCCGGGCCAAAAAACTCGCCCAGGATATTGCAGATATAGATGCTATTGAAGTTCATCCGGAAAATACCGTCACCAATTTCGTCATGATAAAACTGAAAACCATGAATGCCAAAACGTTTTTAGAAAAATGTGCCCGGGATAATGTGCTGGCCCTGCCCTACACCAAAAACCTGATTCGGTTCGTTACTCACAAGGATATCGATGATCATGACATTTCTTCAGCGGTAGGCATTATACGAAAAATATTCAAATCCTGATCCGGGAAACCGTATTGGATTTTTTTAACCAATTATTCTTTAATTTTTAATATATTTTTAATAAAAATTTGAAAATATTAACTAAAAAGTGCTTAAATCAACCAGGTTTTGTATTGGGTTTGATTTCATTTTATTTCTTTGCTATTAAGAATATATGAATACAGAAAATATAACCAGACCCAAAAAAAACCCTGTGGTTGCCGTTATTGACGATGAAAAGGATATCCTTGAGCTCATCTCCATCCACCTGGAGAAGAATGGTTTCCAGGCCATAACCTTTACCGAGGCTCAACCTTTTTTTGATTCGCTGAAAACAAAAATCCCGGACCTGATCATTCTGGATCTCATGCTCCCGGATATCCAGGGTCTGGACGTGTGCAAAATTTTAAAACAGAGCCCTGAATGTAAGCAGATTCCTATACTGATGCTGACCGCCAAAAGCGAAGAAACCGATGTGGTAATCGGACTGGAGCTGGGAGCGGATGATTATATGGTGAAACCATTTTCAGTGAAAGAATTGATTGCCCGCATAAAAGCCATCCTTCGCCGAATCGAAACCGGAAAACCCATTGAAAGTAAAAAAATCATTGTCGATGAAATTTTAACCATCGATACCAATCGACATGAAGTCTATGTGAATGATAAAAAAATAAATTTGACCAAAACCGAATTTACCATACTGAAAGCTCTGGCCGGAAAAATCGGCTGGGTTTATTCCCGTGAAAAGCTGATGTCACTCCTCTGGGGAGATGAAAAATTCATTATTGACAGAACCATTGATGTCCACATCAAAAATCTCAGGGATAAACTGGAAGATGCCGGCCCCTGGATTAAAAGTATCCGAGGAATCGGGTACAAATTGGAACCATGAGGAAATCCATTTTTTTCAAGACATTCTGGGGATTTCTGCTCATTATTTTCATTTTCCTGTTTTTAATCGTTTTTTACTCCGTCCAAACCATTCAAAAATGGAATAAAAAAAACCTGAGTGATCAACTGCATAAAATCGCGCTTGCCCTGAAACCGTCTGCCCTGTATTATCTATCCGAAAAGCCGGAGCAAACAGATGCGTTCGTAAAAAAAACGGGTAAATCCCTGGGGATTCGCATTACCATTGTTGCTCCCAACGGGAAGGTTCTGGCTGATTCAAATGCCGATCCGTCTGCCATGGAAAATCATGGTGACCGACCGGTTATTATGAAGGCTTTAAAGGGAATTGAGTCCCAGAATTTCAGGTTTAGTTCCACATTAAGAACCAGGATGTTATATCTGGCAATCCCGCTGGGAAACAAAGGCTCAATCATTGCCGCCCTCAGGGTCAGCATGTTTGTTCAGGATGTTGCCCTATTGAACAATGACATAAAAAATAGAATTATTTATACGGCGCTCATATTGCTTGCGCTTTCTTTGATTATCACGTTTTTGATTTCAAAAAAAATTTCTAACCCAATAAAAAAAATAGTCGAAGCATCAAAGAAAGTCGCCGGCGGGGATTACTCCGTCAGTGTGTTCTCCAAAGATAAAGGCGAACTTGGTGATCTGGTCCTGAGTTTCAACGAAATGGTAAAACACCAGCAGGAACTTTTTAGTAAAATTTCAGGCAACCGTGAAGAACTTGAGATTATTATTGAATCCATCAAAGAAGGACTTCTGGTAATTGATACCGACGGATCCATTCTGATAACCAATAGAAGCTTCAACCAGCTGATCGCCTCAGAAGATACGGAGAAAAAAAAGTACTGGGCGGTCTGCCGCAACACAGATCTTTACAATGCCATTCAAAAGGTCATAAGGGGAAAAAAATCATTCAGCGGGCAGATAGAACTCGGCGGAAAGACCTATATTACCAGTTTCAATTATCTGACTACCCAGAGGAGAATCGTGATCACTTTCCACGATATCAGCGAAATCAAGCGTCTGGAAACCATCAAGAAAGAGTTTGTCATGAATGTTTCGCATGAATTGAAGACCCCCCTGACCTCCATCAAGGGTTTCGTGGAAACCCTGGAGGAAGAAGGCAACCGGTCATCCCGGAGATACCTGGCCATTATCAAGCGAAACACCGACCGGCTGATTCATATTGTTCAGGATCTCATGCTGTTATCACAGGTGGAGGACCGGACATTCGTCTCGGAAAAAACCGAAATCCGCCTGAAAGATCTGCTTGATTCCATCGTGGGTCTTCTCGAACCCATGATGAAGAAAAAGAATTTGAATTTCAAGCTGGAAGTGGAAAAAAATCTGCCTGCCGTCAAGGGAGACCGTTTCAAGCTGGAGGATATGTTTGTCAACCTGCTGGATAACGCCATAAAATATACCGAGAAGGGAGAGATTTCCATCCGTATTCTCAGGGAAGACAGCTGGATCAGATGTGAAATAAAAGATACCGGAATCGGCATACCTAAAAAACAACTGGATCGAATATTTGAACGGTTTTTTGTCATGGATTCTTCCCGATCGCGGGAAACCGGGGGCACCGGACTGGGTCTGTCGATTGTCAAACACATTGTCCTGATGCACCGCGGAACCATCGAGGTCGAGAGTACGATAAATCAGGGAACCACTTTTACCATCCGCCTTCCCATTTCATAATCCGTTCCCAAAAAGTAATTTTTTTTTCGATTTAATTAACCAAGAATTAACCCAAATTTTATCATCGGTTAACAAAAAATAATTAGAATTACCCTATAGCATTACAGGAGGTAAAATGCATAAAAAAATGACATTTGTTCTTTTGAGCGCTTTGATTCTGATGGGTTTTTTCAGTACGGCTTGGGCTGAAGACGAAAAAAACAGTGAAATCAAAGGCTATTTTGTGCCCGAGTATTATTTTGTTGTCAGCCACCACACCGCTGGAGCCGAAGAGGATGATATCGAAGGCCAGCACGGTTTATGGTTCAGGCGGCTCTATTTCGAATTCGATCAGAAACTTTCCGAAAAATTCTCCGTCAGGGTTCGGTTTGAAGCCGATAGTGCGGCATACGCCGAATCCACCATGGTGCCCTTTGTTAAAGACCTTTTCCTGAAAACCAAACTCGGTGGAGATAACGAATTGATGATCGGTATGTTCGGTCCGCCCACCTTCGAAGGTATCGAGAAAATCTGGGGTTACCGCTATCTGGAAAAAACCGTCCTTGATCTGTTTAAACTCGCGTCTTCCCGTGACATCGGTATTGCCCTGTCCGGTGGAAAAAACTTTTTTTACACCATCATGTACGGCAATTTCGGATCCAACAAAGGCGAGGATAATGCCGGTAAAGGATTTTACGGGCAAGTCGGTTATCAGACCAAAACCTTCTATACCGAAGCCAACGGTTATTATTCCAATGATGGAGGCAAAGATTATATGCTTCTCCAAGGATTTGCGGCCATCATGAACGGCTGGGGAAATGTCGGCCTGAATTATGCCTACAAAAACCAAATGCCCAATGAAGGGGAAAACAAACATACCAGTGTGATTTCCGCTTTCGGAACCCTGAAACTCTCTGACAAAATCAATCTGGTTCTCCGTTATGACCATTTTATGGATCCCAATCTGAGTTCAGTGGGAGATTATCTGCCCATTGCCTGTGACATCGCTCCCGCCAGGCTGGGAATCATTGCTCTGGATTATAAGGTTCACAAGAATGTTAAGATTACCCCCAACGTGAAGTTTGTTTTTTACGGCGACCCGATTGCTGGACAGGAAAAGCCGGGTTCCGATTTCTATATCAATCTGACCGGGTACATCGGTTTCGGCACCAAGTTCTAAATTATCTGCAATTGCAAAAAAGGAGGATGTTTACATCCTCCTTTTTTTTTGTTTTTTTCGATTAAAATAATCCCTGCTTCCTGATTTATCCCAACAAAAATTCCATTAAGCGCAAATAATCCATGATCTTCTATAAAATACACGGATTCAATCCGGTGGTTTCAGTTCCGTCTAATAAGAATTATTTAAACAAAGAATACCACAGAAAATTCCCGGAACATAAATCAAAAGACACAGAAAAATATGGGTTTTATAATTCCTTTCCGTGACGGACGATTTCACCCCTTACCAGGTAAATCACATCTTCGGCAATGTTGGTGGCATGATCGGCAATCCGTTCCAGCCTTCGGGAAATATAAACATATTGAAGGAGCACCTGAATTTGTTCCGGATATTTTTTGATGACCCGAAGCACGGTTTCTTCAAACTGTTTATTCATCAGATCAACTTCATCATCGGCCTTGAGGACATCCGTAGCCAGGTCAGCATTCAAATTGACAATAGAATTCAGGCTTTTTTCCAACATACGGGTCACCTTCTGAAAAATCGAATCCAGATCAAATCGATGAAAAGTCTGTGGTTTATCTAAAATCTTTATGACATGTTCGGCAATATCCACCGCCAGGTCTCCTATCCGTTCCAGGTCATTGTTGATTTTCAAAGCCGCGATGATATAACGCAAATCAATGGCAACCGGCTGATGCAGGGCTAAAATCTTGAGGCATTCTTCTTCAATATCAATTTCGCTCCGGTCAATTTCCTTATCGATATCAATGATTTTTCTGGCCGTTTTTTCATCGCGCTGATCCAGTGCTTTCAAGGATAATAAAACATTTTCCTCGACCTTGGCACTGAGGGAAACCAACCGCATAATCAAATTTTCAATGGCTTTTTGCAAATGTTTTGGCACGACAATCCCTCCTTAACCGAAACGTCCGGTTATATATTCCTCGGTTTTTTTCTCTCTTGGAGTGGTAAACAGTTCAGCAGTCGGAGAAAACTCAATCAAAACCCCTTCATAAAAAAATGCGGTATAATCCGATACCCGGGCTGCCTGCTGCATGTTATGGGTAACAATTATAATGCTGTAAGTCCCTCTTAATTCGCCGATCAATTCTTCGATACTGGAAGTTGCCCGGGGATCAAGAGCAGAAGTGGGTTCATCCATTAAAAGAATCTCCGGTTCCACTGCCAGCGCCCGGGCAATACAAAGACGCTGCTGCTGTCCACCCGATAGCCCCAGGGCATTGTCATTAAGGCGGTCTTTCACCTCATCCCACAGGACCGACCTTTTGAGACTTTGCTCAACCAGTTTTCCTAGTGATTCCTTTTTTTTAACACCGTGAAGCCGGGGACCATAAGCGATATTATCGAAAATGGATTTGGGGAAAGGATTGGGCTTCTGAAAAACCATGCCGATGCGCTTTCTTAGCAAAACCACATCCACATACGGCCCATATATATCCTCATCATCAAAAACCAGGTTTCCCCGGGTAGAACATCCGGGGATCAGATCATTCATCCGGTTGATGGCCCTGAGAAAGGTGCTTTTTCCGCAACCGCTGGGACCGATAATGGCTGTCACTTTATTTTTTGGAATCATCAAACTGGTTTTTACGATGGCTTCATTTTTTCCGTAAAACACAGAAAAATTATCGGAGCGGATATGGGTGATTTCCGATTCGATGGAAAAGGAGTCTTTTTCAGCCAGTTCCGGAATGTCGAGTTTTTTCTTGTTCTTCATCACTATCCTCTCAACTTTTTTGAAATTCTAGCCCTCAATAATATGGCTGCCAGATTTAAAAACAGGACCAGTAAGACCAGCGTAAACACCATTCCGAACTGAACATGCCGGATCTGGTCAACTGCCTCATGTTCGGTGACCAGGTTGTAAATATTCCAGGGCAGAGCGGGTGTCGGTTGATTAAAGGTCTCAAACAGTTTAAGCGGTTTCCCCACACTGACAGCAGCCGTAAAAATAATGGGGGCGGTTTCACCGGCGGCACGGCCCATGCTGATTACGATTCCGGTCAATATCCCTGGCAAAGCGGCTGGTAAAATAACCGTGACCACCATATGCAGTTTGCTGGCGCCCAGGCTCAGCGCCGCCTCTTTATAGGTCTTGGGAACCGCCTTTATAGCCTCTTCCGAAGCTCGGATAATGGTCGGCAAAACCAGAAGAGCCAGGGTCAATGAACCGACCAGTACACTCTTACTGTCTGAAATTTTCAAGGTATTAATAAAAAATGCCAGTCCGAACAAACCGAAGACAATACTGGGAACACCGGCCAGTGTGGAGATAAAAGTTCGAAGCAAACTGACCAGCTTGCCTTCCCTGGAAAATTCGGCCAGATAAACCGCGGCAATTACCCCCATGGGGATAGCAAAGATCATGGTTCCCAGTATCAGGTAAAGCGTTCCGAGCACTTCAGCCCATATGCCGCCGAACATGTGGCTGTCAAAGGAATTATCGGTCAGGAATTGCCAATAAAAGGTAAGCCTGGGCAAAAGCATATTATCCAGATTGTTTTCCAGGTAGGGGAACAGACGCTCAAGTGATGTCCCGCTAAATTCGTTAATCCGGGGAACAAAAACCTTTTTCCCCATTGAATCAGGATCCGAATAATCCCAACTTTCGACAACCATGATTTCATTTAGCTTGGATAAAGCCTTTTCCCAACGGGTCAACCCGTAGCGATCCCGTATCAGAACCGGAACCGGATCGTCCGGAAATGGCCCCAGCAATTCCTTTATTAGCTTTTTAAGTTCGATCAGTTTACGTTCATATTCATCGGAATTGGATAATTGTCCATTTTTTATCTGCTTTTCGAAATTTTCAATCAAATCATACACCACCTGTCTGCTGGATGACGTATTCTTTATCTCTTTGCCAATCCTGTATGGATTTCCCCTATCGAATTGCTCAAAATGGAACTTCCTGAATTCAATCGTGGCCCTGAATAAAAAAGCCCCCATTCCTCTGACAAAGATCGGCGCCAGCACCACCACC
>CAZOWT010000057.1:15288-15621 GCA_964583345.1 uncultured Clostridia bacterium | reverse complement strand
ATATTGAACGTATTGATGAGATCGAAAAAAAGACGCATCACGATGTTATTGCATTTTTGACTTCTGTTGCGGAAAAAGTAGGTCCGTCTTCGCGCTATATCCATATGGGCATGACTTCATCAGACATTCTGGATACAACATTAAGTGTCCAAATGGTCAAATCGGCTGACCTCATAATGGAAAAGTTGGATGCTCTTATTCAAGCCATTAAAGAAAAAGCTGCAGAACATAAATACACTCCTCAGATCGGACGCAGTCACGGCATTCATGCAGAGCCAGTGACTTTCGGACTGAAAATGACGCTCATGTATGAAGAATTTGTGCGAAACAAAA
>CAZOWT010000057.1:0-15278 GCA_964583345.1 uncultured Clostridia bacterium | reverse complement strand
ATGCACGTGAAGAAGTACGCGTTGGACAGGTATCGGGAGCCGTTGGAACAAAAGCTCACCTGGATCCTTCTATCGAAGAGTTTGTATGCAAAAAAATGGGGCTGAAAGCGGCAAACGTATCGACCCAGATCATTCAAAGAGACAGGCATGCCATGTTTCTTGGGACTCTGGCCGTTATTGCCAGTTCCCTTGACAAATATGCTCTTGAAATAAGGAACCTCCAGAAAACAGAAGTTCTGGAAGTGGAAGAGCCTTTTACCAAAGGGCAGAAAGGTTCCTCTTCAATGCCACACAAGAGAAATCCGGTAATTTGCGAACGCTTGTCCGGCCTGGCAAGATTATTACGGGGCAATCTATCCGTGGCATTTGAAAACAATATATTGTGGCATGAGCGAGATATTTCACATTCCTCTGCAGAGCGAGT
Organism: uncultured Clostridia bacterium; assembly: GCA_964583345.1. GTDB lineage: Bacteria > Acidobacteriota > Aminicenantia > UBA2199 > UBA2199 > CAZOWT01. Next base: position 14,854 of record CAZOWT010000057.1, on the reverse strand, counting down.
GATTTTCCCGGATTCATTCCATACCATTACATTCATGCTGGAAGATATTTTTTATGTAATAAAAAACCTTACCGTTTATCCACAAAATATCCAGAAAAACCTTGATATTACCCAGGAGGTTTATTTTTCACAGAGAATCCTGACCTTACTGGTGAAAAAAGGCATGGCACGCCAGCAGGCCTATGAAATCGTCCAAAAAAACGCTCTCAAATCCTGGCTTGAAAAAAAGAATTTCCGGGAATTAATCCAGAGCGATGCGGCCATCCGGAAACTTTGTGAAAAAAATGAAATAAAAACTGCATTTTCATTGCCGGATATTTTGTCCGGTGTACCAAAAATTTTCAAGAGGTTTGAAAATGATCTTGCTGGAAAAAAGAGTTAACCAGAAGAAATTTCTGCTCATCCAGGGTTCCATCATCGAAGAGGATGTTGAGGCGATTGTCAATCCGGCCAATGAAAACCTGGCTCACGGCGGTGGGGTTGCCGGGTTAATTTCCAGGACTGGCGGCGATACCATTCAAACCGAGAGCAATAAAAAAAGTCCGGTCAAAACCGGGCAGGCCGTATATACAACAGCCGGGGAATTACCGTTTAAATTCATCATTCACACGGTCGGGCCGGTCTGGAAAGGCGGTTCTCAAAATGAGGCATCATTGCTGAAATCCGCCATATTCTCTACTCTGAAATTGGCTGACCGTTTGGGATTAAAGTCGGTATCTCTCCCGGCGATTTCCACAGGAATTTTCGGTTATCCTTTGAAACTGGCAATAACCATAATTACCAGCGCCATCGTCAATTTTTTGAATAGGGATTCTCATCTACAGGAGATTCATCTTTGCGAGTATTCAAGGGAAAAATCACAGGAAATAAAAAAAATAATAGAGATTTACTCGCGGAAGGGTTTGGAGTAAGGAGGGCGGATTGAAAACATTAAAATTATGCCTACTTATTTTTACCATTTTTTTCTTTGGCTATCACTGTCAGACCGGAGATGGGAATGATCAAAACAACGAATCGAATACTGCCGGTTTCGTCATAGATCATAATTGTACCGATATTTCCAGGATTCCGGATGAATGGATTGGCCAGGCAAAAGAATTATGGAAGATTCATTACGCTCACACTTCTCACGGGGAACAAATAACCGAGGGATTGAGATTGTTATCAAATGAAAATTCCCGATATCGGTTCTATTCGGCTGACTGTTCGATGCCTGCCGCCCAGGATAGATTGCGAATGATGGATGGACAATATATCCAGCAGTATGGTTACTGTGAAACCTATATTACACCGGATCTCTACTGGGAAAGCGATTTTGGATTAAATATAACCAGATGGGTTTTGAACAATATTGATTCAAACATTTCCCTGTGGGCCTGGTGCACTCAACTTGATTACTATTCCGAATCGGAGGTTCAGCAGTATCTGGACAGGATCAACCAGTTGGAATCAGAATTCCCCGATGTCACTTTCATTTATATGACTGGAAATGCCCAGAGTGTTGAAGCAAACCGGTATCAACGAAACAATCAGATCCGGGAATATTGCAAAAATAACAATAAAATATTATTTGATTTTGAGGACCTTGATTGCTGGTATAATGGAGAACAGTATCTGGAAGATGGCATTCCCTGTGAACATCCGCATTATCATGGGGATCAGGCCGGGCATACCACTTTTGAAAGCTGTCGCAACAAGGCCAGGGCATTTTGGTGGCTGCTTGCCAGGATGGCAGGCTGGAACGGAACCTAATCTTCAAAAAATCGTAAAAGATATATGGAAAAAGTCATCGAATTAAACAGGATCAGTTTTTCTTACCGCGGTACCAGAGCGATCGATGATATCAGCATTGAAATAGGGACCGGTGTTTTCGGGCTTCTGGGACCGAATGGGGCCGGTAAAACCACTCTTTTAAAAATAATCCTTGGCTTTTTGAATCCTCAGTCCGGTCAGGGAAAGGTACTCGGATTTGATATCACCAAAGGCCGGAAAGCAGTCCGAAGAGGAATCGGTTATATGCCGGAGACCGAATGTCTGATTCCGGGGATCGATGCGGTTTCCTTTACGGCATATCTGGGTGAACTGAGCGGAATGCCCAGACAGGAAGCTGTGAAAAGAGCACATGAAGTTCTCTATTATGTGGGATTGGAGGAATCACGGTACCGAAATGTGGAAACCTACTCATCGGGCATGCACCAGCGGTTGAAACTTGCTCAGGCGCTGGTCCATGATCCGAAATTATTACTCCTGGATGAACCCACCTCTGGAATGGACCCGAAGGGCAGGAAGGATATGTTGGCACTGATAAAGAATATCGCTGAAAAAAAAAGTATGAACATCATCATATCTTCGCATTTGCTTCCTGATATTGAACATACCTGCGAAAAAGTAATCATTCTCAATAAAGGGAAAATTGTGGGGATGGAATCGATATCTGATGTGAGCAAGAACAATTTCAATCTTTTTGAGTTGAAGATCATCGGAAACAGGGACCGTTTTTTGGGCCGTCTGAAGGACCTGAATTGCAAAATCGAAGATGATATCCGGGGGAAATATATGATCATGCTGCCCATGAGCCACCCGTCGAAGATTTTATTCCAGATAGCCCTGGAAGAATATGTGCAAATCCGACATTTCAAGCAGAGCAGAACAACGCTGGAAGATACCTTTATCAATGCGGTGAGGGAATGAAATGACCATCAGAGAAAAGGGCTACCACAAATGGGACGGGCAGTTGAAAAATTCGGTTTTCAACTGGCGGCCTATTTTCATCAAAGGTATTCAGACGGCTTTTAAAAAGAAATATGCCAAAGCATTGTTCGGATTTACAACCCTCCCGTTTCTTATTTTTCTCACCGCAGTATACATTTCCACCAAGCCTGAGCTCAAAATGCTTACCCGGTTTGTCCGTCTCTTAAAAGATGATGCTTCGTTCTTTAATGTTTTTTTTACCTTTGATCTTATGCTATTCAATATAATTTTACTTTGTGTCTTTATCGGATCAGAGTTAATTTCCGCAGATTTGAAATTCAATGCACTGCCGCTTTATTTTTCTCGGCCCCTTGACCGAAAAGATTATATATTGGGCAAATATTCTATTCTTGTATTCTATCTTCTGGTATTTACCTGGTTCCCCGGGATGTTGCTCATTGTTTTCAAGGTCATTTTCACCGGTTCTTTTTCTTATAATATTGTCGTATTAATGGCGGTATTTCTTTTTCCATTGATCGTGTCTGTATTTTTTGCTTCGCTTACACTGCTGATCTCTTCATTCAGTTCTAACCGGAAATTTGTCTGGATCGCCATATTTTTGATTTATATTTTCTCCGGGGCACTGGGAGAAATCATGAATGGCATTTTCAAAAATCCATATTTTTTCCTGTTTTCGATTGAAGTAAACGTCAAGCAATTGGGCAGTTTTCTGTTCAGAACCAGTCCAGGCTTTCATCTTTCCCCCTGGATAAGTTTCGTGATTCTGGTATTGTCGACACTTCTAATGATTTTTGTTCTATGCAGGCGGATTGTTAAATCGGAGGCTCAGATTGAATCCGGTGGTTAAGGCAAAGAGCCTCTCGAAATGGTACGGGAATGTTCTGGGAGTAAGTGATATATCTCTTGAGATCAAACCCGGAATCATCGGTTTACTCGGGCCGAACGGTGCGGGAAAGTCAACTTTTTTAAAAATTTTAGGCGGTCAATTAAAACCCAATATTGGTTCGGTCACGGTTTTCGACGAACCGGTTTTTTCAAATTACCGGATTTTTACCCGCGTGGGTTTTTGTCCGGAATATGATTCATTCTACCGTGAAGTTACCGGATGGGAACAAATCCTTTTTTTGGCAAAACTTCATGGTTTCAAGAAAAACGTGGCGGTTGAGAAATCTGAGCGGGCACTGGAGCAAGTGGGCCTTCTCGAGAGCCGAAATCGATTCATAAGGGAATACAGCCTGGGTATGCGGCAGCGATTAAAACTGGCGACCTCAATCGTTCATGAACCCGAAGTGTTGATGCTGGACGAACCGTTAAGGGGAATCGATCCATTGTGGCGGATGAAGATTATTCAAATGATCAGAAAATTTGAAGAGCAAGGCAAGACTATCATTGTGGCGTCTCATATTTTACCTGAAATTGAATCCATGACCAACGATGTTATCTTGATTCACCAGGGGAAAGTGTTTGCACAGGGAGATATTCAATATATCAGGGATTTGATTGATTCCCATCCCCATATGATATCTGTGCGTTGTGCCGGCATTCGAAAACTGGCTTCAAAAATGATTGACCATGAGTTCATTCTGAATATACAATTTGATGATTCCAACAAAGTGGTCAAGTTCAACACCAACAACCGGGATCAATTTTTTAATTTGCTGACCAGAATAATCGTCGAAAGAAATATTGAAATTGAAGAAATCTCTTCGCCGGATGATAATCTCCAGGCTGTCTTTGATTATTTGATCGGGAGATGACAATATGAAGTCCATGGTCGCATTTAAAGAAATTTTTATTTTTTTCCTCAAAAGAGGTTTAAAGGCAAAACGAACAAAATTATTTTTTTTTATTGCTCTGGTTCCGGTTGTTATTCTGTTCATTGCAAAACTTGTGGTCATCTTCAATCCGAATGCCCAAATTTCAATAACCGATATCATTTCCAAGATTCTTATGATTGTCTATATCCAGTTGCTGATACCGGTAATGGCTCTTTTTTTTGGGACATCGGTGGTGAATGAAGAGGTTGACAACCGGACCCTGGTCTTCCTGACGAGTACTCCAGTTTCGAAGCATTCATTTATTTTCGGGAAATATTTTTCCTCTGCTCTTTTATCATCAATTATTATATCTTTTCCGCTGGTCCTGTCTTTTTTGATAATCAATATTACCCGGCTCAACCGGATGGGTTATTATCATGAATTTTTCTTGTTTCTGGTGGTCGGGATCCTGGCGCTCTTCAGTTATACCGCCCTTTTTTTATGTTTGGGAACCCTGTTTAAAAAGTCACTGCTGATGGGATTGCTCTTTATTTTTGGCTGGGAAAGTATTGTTCAGTATTTTCCAGGATCAACGCAGAAGTTAACCCTGATTCATTTTGTGAAATCACTTCTCCCGGAAACATCAGAAAACGTAAAATTTTTGGTTTTAAAGTTGGAACCCTCCCCGGTACTAGAGTCGGTTCTGGCATTGCTCCTGGTCATGATAATTGGTTTGCTGCTGGCTTCATTTATATTCAATAGAAAAGAATATATTTTAACCGACACCGGACAGTAAATTAGGTGTTCCCTTCCGTTTTTTGATTGACATACGGGGTTTCCCCCGGGAACATTATTATTTAAAGCGAGGTTAATGATGAGCAAGGCAAGAATAGCTGTCATCCGGACAAAACCGGATACCGTTTTGAATGATACGGTTAAATTATTTGAACTGGCTGGCGGGGATAAACATCTCCGATCAAATACCGGTACCATTATAAAAGACAATATCAGCTGGCATTTTCCCTTTCCTTCGGCAAATACCACACCCTGGCAGCTGGAAGGGACCATCAGGGCTTTGAAAAAATATGGATTTGGTGAGATTTCCTGTGTTCAGAATAAAACCGAGGTTACCAATGCCTTTAAAGGCGAGCAATTGAATTTATATGAAAATATTTTTTCAGCCTATAAGATTGATGTTCGATATAATTTTATCAACGATCATATGAAATGGATTCGATATAAACCCGAAGCCAAGATGCTGGTTTTGAATAAAATTTATCATGACGATATCCGGATTCCGGATTTTTTCCCGGGCAAAAATATTGTTCATCTTCCCACGGTAAAATGCCACATCTACACCACCACCACCGGGGCCATGAAAAATGCTTTCGGCGGTTTGCTGAACCACAAAAGGCATCAAACCCATTCTTATATCCATGAAACGCTGGTTGACCTTTTGTCAATTCAGCGAGAAATCCATCCTGGAATCTTTTGTATCATGGATGGAACAACTGCCGGGAACGGCACAGGTCCCCGGATCATGAACCCGGTTCAAAAAGATATCATGATCGCCGGTGCCGATCAAGTGGCCATTGATGCGTTTGCAGCCAAAATAATGGGTTTTGATCCCATGAAGATAAAATATTTGAATCTGGCGCATGAAATGGGGTTGGGAATTGCCAGACCGGATGAAATCGAAGTTGTGGGCGATACGGAAATTTCCAGTGAAAACTGGGGGTTTAAGGTGGGTGTCTGTTTTCATACATTTGCTGGCTGGATTACCTGGTTTGGCCCAACCAGATTTTTCCAAAAACTTTTGACACGGCCGCCGCTTCTATACCTGGGGAATCTATACTCATTTTTGTATCATGATATTATTCACTGGCCTTTAAAAGAGAAAAAGATTTATCGAAAGTGGCTGGAAGAATCGATTTGGGGGGAGCTATTCATATCCTATGGGATAAACCAGAACGCAAAGGAGTAAATTGATTGTCCGGTCAGGTCCGGATGCAGACTGGCTAAAAGGATTCCCCGATTCTGATGTAAAAAATAGGTTCTGAATAAGGATGACGGCCAATGGCCACTCCTCCGGAAATCGTAACCCGTTTCCCAAAGTAAAGGACGGCATTCAATTCGGTTCCGATGGAATAGGCAGGATCGATTTTGATTTCTTCATTCCACATGTTTCCGATATCCACAAACAATGAGATAAAAAACCGCTCGACCCGTTGGGAAATGAATATGGTTCTTTCCATTTTCGCCAGCGAAAACCGGTACTCAAGATTTATAATGAATCCTCCGGTCCCCGGAAAATAGCCCGATGGGTATCCTCTCATCAGGTTAAACGGGTTTTTCCCGGCAATGTGAAATTCATTTTTTGACAGGGCCCCCCCCATATAGATGATTTTTTCCCCCTCTCCCCAGGAGTCGCTGATCGCCAGACGCACGGCAAGGGTATTGGGGCGGAAAAGAGTCAGATAGTGTTTGTATTCGAATGCCAGGGTATTTAAATTAAAATCACTGCCCAGCATCTTTAAATCCCTGGAATAACTCAGGGAAAATGAAAGTCCATCTGACTGGGAAAACGAGTCGTAGTAACGCTTTGCGGAATTATGCAAAAAACCGAGTTTGAATCCGTTCAATTCTAACCGGGATTGCTCTCCGGGTTGAGCATAAGTTTCCAGGACTTTCTCGAAATGAAGGTCCGTGTATATATAGGATTGGCTAATTTCGGTGTAATAGACGGGCAGGCGGCCTGTGAGTTCAAATAATTTTGTGGTGTATGTATAGCGTTCATGGTTTTCATTTTGGTTCAGGTCCGTAAGATTGCTGATGTTCAGGCTGAGAGTGGGATAAAATCCGTCATATGTATAGTTAAAATTGAAATTAATGGTGTCGGATATTACACCATATAATCCCTGAAAGGAAAAGAAGTGTTGGCTTACGGCATCATTTCCGCTAAAAGTTATTCCGGGCTGTATTTCATTGCCGGCATAGCGAAACGTAAAGCTCAGGTACTTCGGCAGAACATCTCGCCAGGCATTGTATCGGTGATAGCGAATTTGTTCTTGGTTTGGTTCATTTTTCGGGGAATTTGACTTTTGTTCAACTGACAGGGTGCTGCTATTCAAATCGTTTATATCAATAACCCCCAGATCGTATCCGAATGTATCAAAGAATATGAATATGATTTTGTTCAGGTCTGGCATGAATGAAAAATATCGAATCGGAGGCATTCTTTTATCATCAAAAACGATAGACCGATTTGATTGGAGATCGGTCATGCCCAGGCAGTAGTTATGCGGGTACTCGGTGACGAAATACAGTTCTCGGTTGTTTTTCCACTGCGGGTAATAATTTTTTTTGTCATTATCGACCAGAATTTTCACCAATTTTCCATTCAGATCAAAAAGCGCAATGCTCCATTTTTTATCTTTTTGTTTGAGGGAAGCGGCGATATATTTATTGTCAGGAGAAATGACCGGAAAGGCTATTCCTTCAAATTCTCTGGAAATAATTTCAGTTATTTTTTTCCTGAGATCGTAAACAGCCAGATAGGACTTGTCCTTTTTTCTTTTGACGCAAATGATTTTTTCCTGTCCGGGAATTTTTACCGGGTATGAAAGCCTTTCTCCAATGCTCAATCTCTTGGTTTTATTTGTTTTCAAATTAAACTCAAAAATATCAGAATATTTGTAAAATGATTTATAGAAATCAATGGCTGAAAAATATATGATTTGATTGTGTGGGCAATAGGTCATTCCGGATATATTCGCCCGGTCAAGTAATTTCCTTTTTTCGGATGTCTCCAAATCGATTTCCCAGATTCCGGGGTACTTCTTATAATCTCTAAAAACGTATATGACATGGTCATCATCAATGGAAATCGGAAATTGTTTTGACATCCCATTGTGTGTCAGCTTGGAAATATTGTCTTGAGACCAGTTGTTTTTAATCTCTACATTTTTTCCAAATTCTTCCCACAAAACAGACAAGTTCTTTTTGAAAAATTGCTTGAATCGATAGGAAGATGAAAGTGTGACCAGGTATTTTGAATAAAACTCGGTCAATTGCGGAATTTTTTCTTCGCCGTATTTTTCAATAAGATACTGAATGAATTTTGAACCAAAAAGGTATTTTGAATCCGGTCCCGGCCAGAATGTCGGTTCTCCGAAAATTTCCCGTCGCGTGGGGAATAGATTATCCCGGACTGTGTTTTCCAGGATGATAGCGTAGTCCGGCGTATTTAATCTTCCCCCTTCGTTAATTTTTGATTCCCCGTATACCGATAAGCCTTCAATCATCCAAAGCGGCGACAGGACAATTGGGTAAAGAAGGGGATGGTGGCCAAATATAGATCTTATAAAACGAATGGTTTTCGATCCGGAGTCAAAATTAATAATATGGGTGATTTCATGACTTAAAACCAGACGTATCCACTCCCGGCAGTTCCCCAGTACGGAATCCGGTGGCGGGTCAAACAAGTAGATGATGATCTGATTAAAAGGAAAATTTGATGCGCTTCCATTCGAAACATCATAAAAATCAGTCAAAACAATACGGATAGGATCTTTAACCGGACTTTTCCATATTTTCTGTAATTCCCGGTATATTGTTCTGGCTTCCTCTAGTGTGAAGATAGCGATACGTTCATAACCTTTTGGATAAATAACGATCAGGTTGTCCCGTTTGATTTCTCTCCATTTTATCTCCGGATGGAATTTGGGAAAAGATGATAATTGAAATATAACGATTAAGAAGACTGCTAATCCTGTTTTTCTCACAGTCGATGATCCATTCGTTTATTTAACGAACGGAAACAATATGCTCGGAGGAATAGGTTTCTTCCAGAAAGAATTCGGCATCCATGGCAGAAATGCATCCGCTTCCGGCAGCTGTTATCGCCTGACGATATCGAAAATCTTGGACATCACCGCAGGCAAAAACACCAGGGATATTGGTGGCAGATAATTTGGTTTTGTCTCTGGAGGTTTTAATATAACCCTTTTCGTCCATGTCGAGCTGATTCTTGAATAGGATGGTATTTGGTGTATGGCCGATCGCGATAAAAATACCATCTACGGCCAAATCCGATACGGTATTGCTTTTGGTATTTTTTAACCGAATACCCGAAACCATCTGTTTTCCCAGGATCTCTTCAACCACGGAATCCAGAATAAATTCGATTTTGGGATTTTTTTTGGCCCGCTCGACCATTATTTTCGATGCCCGAAATTCATCTCGTCGATGAATGAGATACAATTTGGATGCGAAACGGGTCAAGAATATTGCCTCTTCCATGGCACTGTCTCCGCCTCCGACCACACAAACAATTTTTTCTTTGAAGAAAAACCCGTCACAGGTTGCGCAAGCGCTGACACCTCTTCCCATTAGTGCCTTTTCCTGTTTCAGGCCCAAGAGATTTGCTGTGGCTCCGGTAGCGATTATTACCGCTTTGGCTTCGTAGGCATTTTCTTCATCCCAGATCGTTTTCCTCGCCGGTTTTAATTCAGCTTTCGTGACATCAGAGGTGATAAATTCTGTTCCGAATCGTTCCGCCTGGGCGCGGAAGGCTTTCATGAGTTCCGGTCCCAGAATACCATTCTGAAATCCGGGAAAATTTTCGACTTCGCTGGTTATCATCAATTGTCCGCCAGCTTGGTAGCCTTCAAAAACCAGGGGTTTCAGATTTGCCCGGGCAGCATAAATGGCAGCCGATAATCCCGAAGGTCCTGATCCAATGATAATTAAATCTCTTTTGTCCATGTTCTATCGTTCCCTTATTTAAATGATTTTTCAGGAGAATTGAATTGTATTCGATGGCCGAAAAAAAGTCAAATGATCAAAGGTTTGGGTTTGCACGACTGGGAAATTGCAGGTATAATATTTTTTATGAACTATGTCTGGTATCATTTGAAAAATAATCCCAAATTCTGGATAAAAGTTGTGGTTATTCCAGCTGTTCTCGTTCTTGTGGTTCTCGATTTCCTCACAAATATGTTTCGACCACCGGGTATATTCAATCTCTGGTTTTTCAAAAGTGTTTTATTATTATCTATTATGGGAATTATCATATATGGGGTCTATTTGTATGTTTCACCGAAAAGGGAAAAAAAAATCAGGTCGGATCAGTTCGAATTCGAGCAAAAAAGAGAAATGGAACTGAGGAAGATCTTGTCGGAAAATCCGGGATTTCAGACTTTCTGTTTTACCTGTAGGCATTTTAACCAGCAATTGAAATGTTGTACCCTGGATATCAGAAATCCAAAAGCCAGAAATATTCAATTGGGTGGGAATTATTCCTATTGCCTTTACTGGGAAATCCTTAGCCGTATTTGACAAAGAAAACATTTGCTCTTCTGATATGATTGAAAAAGAAATGACAAATTTTATCAAGGAGAAAACATATGAAAAAAGTTGCCGTAATTTTATCAGGATCAGGTGTTTTTGATGGGGCTGAGATTCATGAAGCCGTGCTAACGTTGTTGGCGCTGGACAGAAGGAATGCCCAAGTAGAAATAGTTGCTCCTGATATCCAACAGATGCAAGTCATAGATCATTTTTCTGGAAAGACAATGTTAGAGAATCGAAACGTCTTTACCGAAGCAGCCCGGATAGCCCGGGGCAAGATCAAGAATCTGACCGACGTGAGTCCTGAACAGTACGATGCCCTGATTTTCCCGGGAGGGTTCGGGGTGGCTAAGAATTTTTCAGATTTTGCCACCAGAGGGGTTGATTGTGTGGTCAATCCTCTTATCGAAAAATTCATCGTTGATGGGATAAGAGCAAAAAAAGCCATGGGTTTCATGTGTATCGCTCCGGTTTTACTGGCCAAAGTAACCGAAAACATGGGTTTGCAATTGAAGGTGACAATCGGGACAGACGACGCCACTGCCAAGGCTGTTTCGAAGATGAATGCCCGGCATGTGAATTGTCCGGCAAATGACATTGTTGTTGATGAAGCAAACCAAATGGTCACGACTCCTGCATACATGCTTGGAACGAATATTCATGAAGTTTTTGCCGGAATCGACAAACTGGTTGAGAAGGTGCTGGAATTGGCTGGAAATTAAAGTTTAAAAATTTATACATTCAAGGATAGTATCTCAAGAAAGAATTGCCGGGAGAAGGGACAAAAAAAGTTGACATGAGGAATATTTGGTGTTACAATAAAGAACGCCGTTCGCTAATCATGGTGGAAATATGCAGGTAAAAAAAGATCAGATCAGGACAAAAATTTTAAAAACAGCAAGGTTTGAATTTTTCTCAAAGGGATTTCACCGGACTACCATGCGTTCCATTTCCAGAAAATCGTCCATTACCACGAGTAATATTTATAATTATTTCAAAAGCAAGGAAGAATTGTTCGAAGAAATTGTCAAGCCGACCCTGTCGCAAATCATGAATACTCTGGATGGACTTGAACATTTGGATTCTGCAAACACTTCGGATATGTTTGATTATTCATTCTTGCAAAAACAGTTTGATGTCGCCATCCATTTTATTGACCATCACCGGAATGATTTAAATTTAATTTTGTTCAAATCATTCGGATCCGGTATCCAGAATTTAAAAGAAACTTTTATTAACCGTTATACAGAAATAATCATCAAGCAGTTGGTATACTGCAAAAAGCACGGGTCGCAATCCAACATGGAAATTTCCCGTTTTTTTGTTCACAATCTGTGTTCTTTGTATATGAATATTATCACTGAAATCATTATGCATAATATTTCTCTTGAAAAAATGAAAGATTATTCTGAGGAATTTTTAACCTTTGTTTTTCATGGCGTCGGGGCTCTAATAGGAATCGATCATGTTGGGTAAAAATATAACCGGCAGATTAAACTGGTTAATTGTTTTATTCAAACTGCAGAATTCGAAGACTGCAAGGATCGCCGGCTACGGGAGTTGGCATGGAATTCATTCTTGTCGGGCAACCTAATTCGGGAAAGAGCACCATTTTCAATGGTGTTGTGGGATACAAATCAGAGGTTGCCAATTTTCCCGGTGTCACAGTAAGTTATACCCGGGGGAATATTTATATCGATAATCAAAAAATTGAAGTGGTCGATATTCCGGGGACATATTCCCTTCAAACTACAGATGAAGCTGAACAGGTAGCCGTGAATTATATTCTGAAAGCTCCTGCGGAATCGGTAATTATCAATATTATTGATACATCTGTTCTATCCAGGAGTTTAGAGCTGACTCTGCAATTGATGGAACTCAAAAAACCAATGGTTATTGCTCTCAATATGATCGATGAAGCAGATCGAAAAGGAATTAAGGTTGACATAAAAAAATTATCAGCCCTGACAGGTTTACCGGTGCTTAAAACCATCGGGACCAAGGGGGAAGGCATTTCAGAACTTTTTAAAGCAGCTGTTTTTGCTGCCAGGGAACAAATCCTTCCCAAAACCATGGAAGCTCCGCATGATGTCGAAAGGGTTATTCAAAATTTGTTGGATATATTGAAAAACGTGAGACTCCCGGAACAGTGGAATCAACGATTTTTGGTACTAAAATTAATTGAGAAAGACATCCTGGTTGAAAAATGTCTTGAAAAAATCATTCCGGTTTCCAAAAAAAAGGAAATAGAAAAGAAAATATATATATTGGAAAAACAGCACAAAGGCACCTCAGATCTGGTTATTTCTTCTGTAAGACATGATACGGCATTTAAAATTTTTGAAGAGGTTGCCCAGGTCGGAATACCTTCCAGAAGAGATTTTCGGGAAAAAATAGATGATGTCCTGATGCATCCCATACTGGGTTATCTGGGTATGATTGCCATTCTTTATGTGACATTCTCCTTGATTTTTTCAATTGGAGATGCTTTGGAGCCCTTTGTGTTGGGAGGGTTTGAGAAACTTACACGAATTGCCTTGAACTGGTTTGGTCATGATTCAATTTTTTATGCAATTTCGAATGGAGCAGTTCAGGGCTTTGTCGGCGGAATTGGAATTGTTCTACCCTATTTGTTTCCTTTTTTTATTGTTTTCTCTATTCTGGAAGGAACCGGATATCTGGCCAGGATTGCCTATTTGATTGATAGCGTGATGCATCGGATTGGATTACATGGGTTGTCGGTCGTTCCCATGATACTCGGTTATGGATGTACCGTCCCGGGTATTATGGCCACCCGTATCCTGAAATCCAAAAGGGACAAATTCATTACTGCCGTTCTGACAACCATGGTACCCTGTTCAGCGAGAATGATAATTATTCTTGGGGTTGCAGGTTCCATTTCCTTATCTGCTGCGGTTCTAATTTATGCCATTAATATTGTTGTACTGGGCGTTACAGGAAAAATAATTTCTACGGTAATGCCTGAAATTAGCCCTGGGCTTCTTTTGGAAATTCCCAGGTACCATATACCCAGCCTGAAGAATGTATTGCAGAAAACCTGGTTTCGAATGAAGGAGTTCATCATTATTGCCTGGCCACTCTTAATTTTTGGCAGTATTATTTTTGAGATCATAAAATATTTTAATTGGTTTGAGTCAATAAATTCTTTTCTTTCACCTTTTACCGTCGGAATTCTCGGACTGCCTGCATTTGTGGGGATAATATTTCTTTTTGGAATCTTGCGGAAAGAACTGGTACTGGTGATGTTGATCACCACGCTGGGTACCAATAATATTCTGAGTCAAATGACGGTGACTCAGATATTTACTTTTACGGTTTTCAGCACATTTTATATTCCCTGCCTGGCGACTTTTGCAGCTTTGGCCAGAGAGTTGAAATTGAAGAATGCTTTTTTAATAAGTGCTCTGACCCTGTTTATTGCCATATTGCTGTCTGTTGTCATCCGGCTTGTTTTCTCTCTCTCCCTCTAAAAGTCATGGCATAATCAAAAAAAAATATTCGGCAGAGCATAAATACTTGACAAAAAACATCTGGCCGATTATAATAAAGAACAATGTTCTTTATTTTGAGAACAAAAATTGTTTGAAATTTTCTTTAGAAGTATTGCGTTATATAAAAGGAGTCATATTCGCATGAAAAGGTTGGTTGAATGCCATGATGGAGATGAGGTTAAAATATTGAGAATTAATGCCGGGCATGGTGCCATAATAAATTTATCCAATCTCGGTCTTCATATCGGAAATGTTATAAAATTTTGTCGCAAGTCTCCATTTAAAGGTCCGGTGGTTGTCATTTATCAGGGATCTGAAATCGCAATTGGTTTCGGACTGGCACAGAAAATATTTGTGGAAAACATTCAGAATTAAACTTTTCTTATGATTAGAATGGGTTGAATTCTTTATGTACTTGATTTTATCTTTTGATGAAACCTGGTGACCGAATCAAATGATTGCCGGTTGGGGAAATTATTTTTGTCCGGTTATTTGATATCAGCCTGAATGAGTTCGGTTGCG
>CAZOWT010000056.1:0-15692 GCA_964583345.1 uncultured Clostridia bacterium | reverse complement strand
ACCGCTCAGAAACTTGCCGAGGAATCCCAATTTAAAAGTTCAAATTACTATCTCAAAAAAGCGCAAGAGATATATATGAGGAATGGCCAACCGGATAAGGTGATTCAATGCCTAATCAAAATGGGCAACAACTTTCATCAGATGGGCGATAATGAAAAAGCAATGAGACACTTCAACCAGGCGCTTGATCTATTGTTAAAGCATTCCGGATATGAGTATGCGGAAGTGGCTGTTCAATTTAAAAAACTTGCATATATTCATTTTTCGAAAAAAGAGTATGACCGGGCACTTGACCTGTATCAGAAGGCATTAAAACTGCAATTAAAAGTATTCAATGAAAACCATCTTCAGATTGCCAAAACATATAACAGCATTGCCCTCATTTACTGGAATATGGGCGAGACCAAAAAAGCTGTTGAATATTATAACAAATCACTTTCGATAAAATTGAGAAGCGCCAATTTTTTTCATTTGAACTTTGAAAAAAAATATGCCTTCATTGACGGAGGAGAGACGAGTTATTCGCGTTTCCGTCAACTCAGGAATTATCTGGAGAAGTCACTGAAAACATATCAGGAAACCTATGGGGGTTTTCATCCCCTTATTGCTGAACTTTATGAAAAAATTGGTATATTATTCAGTTTTGAGGGTTCATTCGACCGGGCAATGGATTGTTTTAAAAAATCGTTGAATATTCAAATTGACACCATGGGAGATGAGAGTCAGGCAGCCGCATCCAGCTATCATAATATTGGGGTATGTTTGCGATTGCAAAAAGACTATCAGGAAGCCATTCGGTTTTTAGAAAAATCTCTGTTGATAAAAATTGGCAATTTTGGTGAGTACCATCCATATACAGCTGATTCATATTATCAACTCGGTAAGGTTTATTTTTATTTGAATCAATTTGAACGTGCTCTTCTTTTCTTCCAGAAAGCCATTATCGCTGTTGTCCCTCAGTTTTCCGATACGCGGATTCATGTCAACCCCAAACTAGATCGGGTATTTGTGAAGAGCGAATTGTTAAAAATTTTATCGGATAAGGCGAATGCGTTGAGAATGCGTTATCAATATGACCCCCGCCAGGTTAATGATCTAAGAATATCTTTTCAAACCTATTGTCTTATTGCCCGGCTGATTGACATGATTCGCCGTGAATTCAGGTCAGAGGATTACAAATTGATTTTTGGTGAAAATTCTCACGAAATCTATAACAAGGCCATAAAAGTTGCCCTTTCCCTTTATGAAATAACCGGAGAATCTGTTTTCAAGGAGGAGGCATTTGTTTTTTCGGAAAGAAGCAAAGCGGCATTGCTCTTTGAATCTGTTGTAGAATCAAAGGCCAGAAAATTTTCCGGAATTCCGGAAGAATTGCTGGAAAAAGAAAGAAGTCTTAAAAAAGATCTTGCCTTTTATGGGACATATTTGGAGAAAGAAAACAAAAGTTCGGATTTTAGGAATGAGAGCAAGATTGCCGATTTGGAAAATAAATATTTTGAGAAACAGAATGAATACCAGGATTTAATTAAATATTTTGAGAATAATTACAAGCGTTATTATCATCTGAAATACCAGTATTCTCCGGCTTCAATTTATGATTTAAGGAATACTTTGGATTCGCAAACAGCTCTGGTGGAATACTTTCTCGGAAATGATATGCTGATTATATTTATCCTGACCAAAGAGAATTTTATTATTGTTTCCCGTCATGTCGATGCCGATTTTCACAGAATCATCACTGCTTATTACCGTTCCATAAAAAAAATAGAAGAAAAATCTTTTTTATACCTCAGTCAGAGGTTATTTCAGGTTCTTGTTGAACCGGTTTACAAATGGATTATTGATAAAAACCAGCTCATTATTATTCCCCATGGTGATCTGTATTATATTCCTTTTGAATCTTTGATTGTGGGGCATGACCAGGGAGTTGATTTTTCAAAAGTTGACTACCTCATCAGGCATCATGTTATTACCTATCATTATTCGGCTACGCTTTGGCACTTCCGGGATAATGATGATTTTGTAAAAAGAGATAAGTCCTTTGTTGGTTTTGCTCCAGTGTTTAATGAGCAAATTCAGGATGGATATAAAGTATCCAGTGTGGCCATGGATAAGGATAATATTGACCGAATTCTTGATTCTCGCTCGACCGGGATAAACGGGAAAAGGTTCCCTCAATTGCAAGCATCAGAACAGGAAGTGCTTTCAATCGCCGATATGTTTAGAAGACATCATAAAAAAGCCGTAGGGTATTTTCATCGGGAAGCCAGTGAAAAAAATTTCAAGCGGAATGAAATAAAAAACTGTGATTTCATTCATATCGCTACCCATAGTCTGAGTGACAAGACGAATCCAAAATTATCGGGACTTTTATTTACACCGGAAGAAGATTATACGGATGAAGACGGTATATTGTACTCGGAAGAAACATTCAATCTGGAGTTAAATGCTGAATTAATCGTCTTGAGCAGCTGTGAAAGTGGTATCGGAAAATTGGTGAAAGGAGAAGGTATGATCGCACTGAACCGTGGATTTTTCTATTCGGGAGCTCGTCATATTATTTTTTCATTATGGAAAGTTGAGGATAAAGCGACATGCAGTTTAATGATAGAATTATACAAAAATATTTTAAATGATGTTTCCATTTCAAATGCCTTGAAAAATGCGAAACTGGCCTTGATTAAGGATCGTTTTACTGCTTTTCCGAAGTACTGGAGCGGATTTATTCTGGTGGGGAACTAACGTTCCCGTTTATAAAAAATTTCCCAACGTATAACAGATCATTTTTATTTTCCAATTTCCAGTAATATAATCCCGGAGGTAATTTCTCATTAAAATCAAATGAATTCCCCTGAATTGAATATTTGAATATGATTTCATTTTTATTATCGAGAATTTTCAACTGTACGGGTTTAATGCCGAAAGTTTCCCAGCTAAACAAGATTCGTCCATGGCATATGGCCTTGTTTCCTGGAGATATGACTTTTATGGTTTCATCCCGTGTTTGGCTGTTAATCATCAGTTCGAGGTTTGAATTAATTTTGAAATCTAAATTTTGATTGTTTACTGGTTTTCTTTTTATCAGGCCGGTGTTCTTTCTGTTTTTACCGGGAGCGGACGTTTCCGAACTTGATAATGATGATTTGTCTGTTTTTTTTATTTGAACCTCTCGTTTGATTGAAAGTGGCCTGATCCCAGGGGTTTCATTTAACAAGTTTGTTTTTATCACGGTAAAGTAAACCGTTACAAAGAATGCCAATAGAAAGATAGAAGCAGCAATCTGTTTAATAACAGCCGGGCGGGTATGCTGGGTTTGTTTTATGATTGAGGGATGAAATGCATGTTTAATGGCATCCTTTATTTCGGAGTGGCGTATTCTTTCCGTGTGAAGAAACAAATCCAGTATTTTGTCTTTACATAACGGACAATTCTCGACATGTTTCAATATTTTTTCCGATGGGATTGACCGGCTTTCGGAAAGTAAAAAATCCAGATATAAAGCTGTTTGCACATCATTCAAATGTTTATGGGATGCTTTTTTGGGGTGGGATTCCATTTCCTTTCTCTCCTGAAAATTGATTTTTTTGATAATATAAGCAAAAAAGGTCATTTATATTTTCATTGTTGTAAACAGAATGATTATGGGTATGATTAAGATGTGAAATAATTTCATCGATTTTTACTGATATCCATTTTCTCAGGGTATCGCTTTTATTTTTTTTTTGTTCATATTGATTGAATACCGGAACAATGATTTCAAATACGTCTCTATCTATTTTAAATCTGAAATCCTGGGACAAAATCCGAATATTCTGCAGAGAACAATCGGGGAAACATTTTTTTATATCTTTGGTAGTGACCGGAATTCGATTTTTTATTTTCAAGACGAGTTCGATTCTGAACCGGGAATGGTGGTACATTTTTAAAATGGTATGAAGTTTTGTATATTCCTCTTCGACAAATAAATGATTCGAAGGTGAAAAGAATCCGGAATCGTTTTCATACGGTTGGAATTCCTGATGGTCAACCGTCTTCATTATTCTCATTTTATTCTCCCGGAAAATATCCACATATATATTACGGACAATCACCATGAGATAGGATGTGAAAGAAGGTCTTTTTTTTAAATTAAATTTGAAGTGCTTCTGGATTTTGAACATTTTATTTGATAACAAACGGGTGATTATTTCCTGAAAAATATCCTCCCTGTCATCGGGTATTAGATGTTTTACCTGAACGTATTTTTTAATCAGATAGTGGTATATTTTGACAATGATCTGGGGATGATTTTTAAGAAGATATTCAAGAGATGAAATTTCCTCTGCCTTTTGCTCAACAATTTTATTTATTCCGGTTTCTTGAACCGTTTTCAAGAGTTTGTGATTTGATTGGATCAACGTCCTGTACAAATCAACCAGAATAATATTCAGGTCAGGAAATAGTGTTTCAGGAAATATATCTTCAGGGTATAGTTTTTTGCGGACATGTTCGATCAGAATATCTTCATTGGTTTTTAAACCGGTACGGGATTCATTCATGAATGACAGGATTTTTATATCACAGGAAAATTGACTTTTCAAGATATGATTGGACTGGTTTAAAAGAGTCTGGATGATTTTTCGGTAAAATCAATTTACTTTTTTTTAAAAATATGTTGTGATATAATATTCCAATTTGACAATGAGGAAAAGAGAGAACTTTTTCAAATGGTTTTTATGGTGGATTGTTCTCATCTTATCTATCTTTTTTGTTTCTTTTGAAGCCCTCCATACAGAAAAAAGTTTAGACACAGACCATAACTGTCCCATTTGTGTTTTTGAAAAAACAACCATTCTGTTTGTTGCTTCCGGACTGGTTACGGCTCTCTTTATTTTTCTGTTTCATTTACTCTACACATTGTTTTTTAAAGAAAATATAAATGGAACTATTCAATATTTTCATCCGTTCTGTCAACGGGCACCTCCCCGATATTCGTTTCTTATCTTAATTTAAGACAAAACAGTCATATCGAGGAGGCTTCATGCACAAGGTTTTTATTTTTTTTACCATTATTATTTTTTTAATATCATTAACCCGGGGGGAAGAAAAATTATCGCTGGAGCAGTGTATTTCGATTGCTCTAGAAAAAAGTCCATTAATACAATCAACATATCAGCAATATCGCGCTTCTCTGGCCCGGTTGAACCAGGCAAGAGCTTTCCCCCAGCCCGAGATTAATCTTGATTATGATTTACAACCTACTTTTTTCAATTTCAAAAAAACAGGAGAATCATACCTGGGGTTAAGCCAGTTGATTGAATTTCCCGGCCGGCGATACCTGAGGGGGAAAATCGCAAAAAAGGAATCCGATGAAACATATTGTGAATTTGATCTCATAAAACTCGACTTGGTTTTTCAGGTAAAAAAAGCATTCTATGAGCTTCTCCTGGCTTATGAGAAGCAAAAGTATGTTGAAGAAAATGTGAGGTTGGCCAGAGATTTTTTATCCAAAGCCAGTGAGAAATATCGATCCGGTGATGTGGCAAAGATAGAGATGATCAGAGCAAAGGTTGAAGCTGCGAAATCTGATAACCAGATGAGGGTTGCACTCAATAACATCAAATTGGCCAGAGCGCGTTTAAATTTTTTATTGGCCGGAGGGAAATTGAATCCGGTGGAAATAAAAGGAAGGTTAAGCAGGTTACCTCTTGATTTCAGCCTGCAAACACTAATCAAAAAGGCTCTTCTATTCAGGCCGGAAATCAAAAAAGCGGAATTATCTCTGGAAAAAGAGTCATTTAGTAAAAAACAGGCCTACTTGAGTTATTTGCCTGATCTGTCACTTGGGATTGCCCGACATCGGATAGAAGGAGAACCGAATAGCTGGGATGTAAGCTTTTCCTTTCAATTGCCCCTTTTCTTCTGGCAAAAACAACGAGGAGAAGTGGCAGAGGCTAAGGCAAATATTGAAGCGGTCAAATCGGAATTGGAATATTTAAGGTTAAATATATCGCTGGAAGTTGAGAATGCTTTTCTTGATGCGGTTTCATTTCGGAATCAGATTGATTTATTTGAAGAAGAAGTGTTAACGGAAGCCGAACAAGTCTATGAGATGTCGATGATTAGCTACAAGGAAGGGAAGACAGGAAGTATTGAGTTGATTGAATCCAGGAGAACTTTAATTGAACTTAGAGGGTTATATGCCGAAGCACTGTTTAATTATTGTTTATCTCTGGCTGAATTGGAAAAATTTGTTGGTACGAAAATTTATGATGGAGGAAAAAATGATTAAAAAAATTTTTATAATAGCCATGGTCTTGATGGTCATGGCAATCTTTATGGATTGCGGAAAAGGCCGGCGCAGCCGTTCTTCCGAGAATAAAAAACAGATGAAGTTAACCGCAAGCAAATCGGGGTATCGGAAAAGAATCCAGGCACAAAAAAGGGAAAATGATCAACCAAAATCATTTTTTGAAGATCAAAAACAGGTGGATCTTTCCTTAGATTCAATTAACCGCATTGACCTTGAAACCCAGAAAGTAGAAAAAAGTCTGGTAAAGTCGACCTTGAAAGCTATGGGAAGAGTGCTGGCGCCCAATGACCGGAGGGCAATTATCGGTTATGCATTTTCTGCCAGAATCATTAAATTACTTGTTTCTGTGGGAGAATGGGTGGAAAAGGGAGAGTCATTGGTTACCCTGGAGTGCGAAGAAGTTGGAAATGCCAAGGCAGAACTTTTTAAAGCCATGACCGATTTTGAATTGGCCAGGCAAAGTTATATTCGTGAAGAACGGTTGTTCAAAAAAGATGTGGGAGCCCAAAAAGATTATCTGGCAGCGGAAGCAAGTTTTCAAATCGCCAAGGCGACAATGGATGCAGCTGAAAAAAGACTGCTTTTTCTGGGTTTCCACAAAAATCAGATCGATACGTTAATCAAAGAGCGTAATATAAGTCCCTTCATTACCCTGAAATCTCCTATTTCAGGCAGGATTGTTCAAAATAGCTCGGTTCCCGGGGCCATGATTGATCAATCCACCGAAATTATAATGGTTATGGATCCGACGGTATTATGGATTGATGCTGAAATTTTTGAAAAGGACCTGTCAAAAATTAAAAATGGGCAAAAAGTCGAAATTGTTGTCCCTGCTTATCCGGATGAGATTTTCTATGGTCAGATCCATTATATCAGTGATGTGGTAAATTCCACTACCCGTACGATTACGGTCAGGACCCGGGTGGATAATAAAGATTTAAAACTGAAACCGGGAATGTTTGCCGATATTGATATTTTTCTGGAGGAAAAGAATAATGCGGTTATGATTCCGGTAAAAGCGGTGCTCGATGATGGCGATGATAAAATTGTCTTTGTCAGGCAGGGAGATAATTTTTTCCTTCGTAAAGTCGAATTGGGTTCCAAATACAATGGGTCCATAGAAGTTTTAAAGGGACTGGCAATGGGAGAAATTGTGGTTATCAGAGGGAATTACCAGCTGAAATCCAAAATGCTGGAAAAAGCCATGCAGCATATCCATGTTCACTGAACATGAGTGATTCCGAAGGAGAAAAAAATGATTAACAAGATCATTGATTTTTCATTGAAAAATAGAATGTTGATTATCCTTCTGGCATTTTTCTTTTCGGTTGTTGGCGTTTTTGTTTACCGTCAGATGACCAAGGATATTTATCCTGATTTGAATGCTCCGATCGTCAATATTATTACCACCAATGAAGGTATGGCAGCCGAAGATATTGAACGGTTGATCACTTTTCCCATTGAAAGCCTGCTGAATGGTTCCCCGCACGTTACCCGGGTGAGGTCTGAATCTACAACCGGTGAATCGGTGGTCACCGCTGAATTTGATTGGGGAACGAATATTTATCTGGCCAGACAGATTGTTTCCGGAAAACTGGAAATACTGGCAGGCCAATTCCCTTCCGGGACATCTAGACCGACATTGGGTCCGGTTTCCTCCAGAATGGGGGAAATTTTCGAATTCGCGGTAACAGGCGATGGTGTTTCTCCGATGGAGTTAAGATCGATTGCTGACTGGCAAATCCGCTACCGTTTATTGGGGGTAAACGGGGTTTCTTTTATCATTAATCTTGGTGGTTTTGTACGCCAATTTCAGGTTTTTTTGAAGCCGGACATGCTCAAACATTTTGAAATCGGAATTGCGGATGTAAAAGACGCGATCGAAGGTGGTAACCGTAATTTTTCCGGCGGGTTGATTTTAAAGAAAAATCAGGAACTTCTAATAAAAGGTATGGGAAAGATTGAAACCATAGAGCACATTAAGAATACGGTAATTACCTGTCGAAATAGTATACCGGTTTTTGTGAAGGATGTTGCCGATGTAAAGATAGGCGGGAGATTCAGACGGGGAGATGCCGGTCATAATGAGAAAGAGGCTGTATCGGTTTGTGTTCAGAAACAGTATGGGGGAGATACCCTGAAAACCATAAAAAATATAAAGAGTTTTTTGAACCAGATGGATAAGGAACTTCCCGAAAACATTCATGTTAAGCCATACTATGACCAGTCAAAATTAATATCAAAAGCCCTTGGTCATGTGGAAATTTCTATGCTGGAAGGCGGATTGCTGGTCGTGCTGATTATTGTTCTGTTTCTTGCCAATCTCCGGGCTTCGTTTATTGCCTCCCTGACCATTCCCATTTCCATATTGATATCACTAATTATTTTGGATATTTTTGGCGTTTCATTGACCATTATGGCCCTCGGCGGACTGGCCATCGGAATCGGAAAAATGGCAAATGGATCGGTTATAATGGTCGAAAATATCTACCGGCACATGCAAACAGGAGATAAGAACAAAAATATTATTACTTTGACGGCTGAGGGAGCCAAAGAAGTCGGGGGTCTTCTGTTTGCCGCCAACCTGATTATCATCTTTGTGTTTCTGCCCCTGTTAACCCTTGAAGGAATCGGAGGCCGAATGTTTCGACCAACGGCATTTGCGGTTGCGGCAGCTCTATTTGGATCTCTGATGATCAATTTGAGCCTGAAGCCGGTTCTCATGTCGATTTTTATCAAAAAGCATCATTTGAAGAAACGATCCAATAAATTTGTGGATTATATAACCGGTTTGTACAAAAGAATTTTAACCATTTCCTTCAGCCATAAAAGGTGGATTTTTATGCTTTCCCTCATTATCATATTAATCGCGCTGGTCTGCTTTGGATTTTTGGGAAAGGAATTTATGCCTTCGATGGATGAAGGATCGATTATCGCTTCTACGGTTATGTTGCCTGAAACCTCACTTGAAGAATCCGTTCGGATTGGGAAAAAAGTTGAAAATATTTTTCTTTCATTTCCCGAGGTCTCTTCTGTAACCCGAACGACCGGGATGGCTGAAGCTTCCGAACATGTCCATCCAGTCAATCACAGCCACTACCTGATTGATTTGAAGCCAAGAAACGAGAGAGAGCGGAACTTTCAAAAATTAACGGATGCAATGAGATTGGAACTGGAAAAAATCCCGGGATTGTTTTACATTTTTGAACAACCGGTTTCCAACAAGATGGCGGAAATGCTCCATGGTGCTGAAGGTCAGATTTCCATAAAATTATTCGGGCCTGATTTGAATGTGCTGAATGAGAAAATTGAGGAAATACGCAATCTGGTTTCTCGGATCAAGGGTGTCGCTGATCT
The DNA here is from genome assembly GCA_964583345.1 of uncultured Clostridia bacterium. Taxonomy (GTDB): domain Bacteria; phylum Acidobacteriota; class Aminicenantia; order UBA2199; family UBA2199; genus CAZOWT01. The sequence continues at coordinate 6,043 of CAZOWT010000056.1, read as the reverse complement.
GCAGGTAGAACAGACGGCGGGTATTCCTCAATTGGTGGTGAAACTGGATCGTGAAAAATTGGCCAGGTTTGGTCTCCGGGTAGACGAAGTTGCCGATGTGATAGAGATCGCTCTCAACGGATTGGAAGTAACGGATGTGTATGAAGCAGATCGAATCACATCCGTACTTCTTCGGCTTTCTGAAAAATACAGACAGGATGAAGAAAGCATTAAAAATTTGTTGATTGATACGCCGGATGGCCAGCGAATTCCCCTTTCGGAATTGTCGGAGATATCAAGAAGCGAAGGGCCTCAGACCATATTCAGGGAAAATATGATTCGCCGGAAAATAATTCTTTGCAATGTTGTTCATCGGGACATTGGCGGTTTTGTAAAGGAAGTCGGTGATAATATAAAGAAGTCTGTTGTTTTGCCGCCACGATATTTCTTTTCTTTCGGAGGTCAATTCGAGAGCCAACAACGTTCCATGAGGCAAATTCTGGTTTTGATGATTATCGTGGCCATTATTGTTTTTGTAATTCTTTTTTCTTCTCTGGGTTCGATTCGGCAATCTTTTCTGATTTTAATTAATGTTCCCATGACATTTGCAGGCGGAATTATCGCTCTTTTCATAACCGGTCAAACTTTGAATGTTTCTTCTTTGATAGGATTGATCGCGCTTTTTGGGATAGCATTACAGAATGGTATTATACTCATCGGAAAAATTAATGATTTGAGGAAAAGTGGATTAAACCTCCATGAAGCTGTTTTTCAGGGTGCCCTTACCCGGTTCCGGCCGATATTAATGACCGAGCTGATACTCATACTGGGGGTTTTACCGCTGGCACTGGGTTATACCACCGGTTCTGAGCTTCACCGACCACTGGCGGTGGTATACATTGGAGGTTTTTTTGTGGCTATTCTTTTTGAGCAGATTGTACTTCCCATTCTTTATGAAATTTTTGCCAAATTCAAAAAAGAACGTGTGTTTAATGGAGATAACCCAATCGCTTAAGATTTTCAAGTTTTCTTCGATTCATGCTTCTGTCATCTACTTTCATGGTATTGATTTTGTTTTTAAAACGGTTGGATTCTTTGATGAAAAATGAAAAAAAGTCTTTTTGGTTTGGCGATAAATTTTTTTTTGTGATCTGATTCCATGGGGAAAATGATTCTGATTGCTGCAAATCATATAATTCTCTTGATTGCCATCCTTTTTTCCAATAATAAATTCCCTGAAAAGGCCATCTGATCACAGAGATTTTGTTGCTTTTACAGTTCGGGTAATAAGTGAATGCGAAAATATCTTTTTTCGATTCATTTTTCCCATCGATCAAATCCAGAAATGAATTTTCAAAGCCGTTCATGGGCAGATGGAGGACATCCAGAATGGTCGAGCATAATCCGTTCAGTGAAACCGCAGTTTCAATCTTACGTGGTTTTAACCCAGGAATATGAAGTAATAAAGGCACCCTGATAAATTGTGAATTCAGAAATTCAACATGACCCAGGTAATTTTCCCTTTCTCCCAGACCTTCACCGTGGTCTGAAAAAATGGCAATTATGGATTTATCAATTAGATTGAGCTTTTTTACCTCTTGAAGAAAGAAGCCAATGTATTGATCCATATATTCGACTTCTTTACGGTACATTTTCCGGGCTGCAGTCATATTCAGCTGGGGTAAAATTTGCAGATGAATAGACTGTTCGGGTTGACACTCCAGGGTTATCCATCCGGTTTGACCGGATAGAAGATAACACCCGGAATGCAAATCTTTTCGGTATTGAATGTTATCGGATTTTGAAATCATTTTTGCATCCGGAGTCAATTCAATGATACTTATACCGGAAAAATCCGGATTAACCGTTTCCATTTCAAAGACAAACCGATGATTCCCCGCTTTCATTTTTATCTTTGGCAGGATCATTCCCAAATAGGCATTCAATTGACATATTCGCGAACCATCCATAAAAATATTCATTTCTTGATTGATGGTAGGCGGGCCATAGGGAAAGTGTGGATCTGAGAAATGGAGAAACATAAAAAATTTTTTATTTTTTAATTCCTCCAGTTTCTTTTTGCTTTCCTGAAATATTTTTTCTGCACTGACAAATAAATGTTCAATTTCCTGTGAGCAGATGCTCCGGTTAAATTCGTCAAAACCCTTCCAAAAACCCGGTTCAACAAGTGACATAAGCGATGTGATTCCATAGGTTGTGTAACCGTTTTCCTTTAAAGTTTCCTGGATCATTTTAAATCGCCCGTCAAATCGACTGTGGTTTTGGGTGACTCCCAATTCATGCGGGTAATGAGAAGTGAAGATGGACAAATGAGAGGGTAAGGTCTCCGGGATGGTGACAAATGCCTTTTTGAAGTCGCAGGCTTCTCGGGCAAACCTTTTTAATGCCGGGGTTCTGGCCCGGGCGCCATCGCCGGTATTGATATGGTCATAACGGGTGGTATCCATGCTAATAAAGATAATGTTGGGCATTTCCGTCCTGGTCTGGTGATTGCATGAACCCAGAAGCAGGGCTATGAAAAATAAAAAAATATTTTTTTTCAGGCGGTCACTCCTGTGAATCAATTTTTTCGACCACAATGGTTAACTTGGCCACCAGGGCCCCGATGGCGCCGACAGCTGCCAGGACCGGTGCCAGGGCTGCGCCTACCAATCCGAGGATTAGGGGGATCTCAATGAGTGTTTTCCCCTCTTCGTTCTTTATAATGATCCGACGGATATTTCCTTGATGAATTAATTCATGGATTTTACTGATGATTTCCGAACCATCCAGTCTGAATTCTTCCGAACGATTCTTTTTGGATTCCTTTTTCTGTGGCACAGGTACCTCCTTATTTTAATCATTAAGAGTGTAGCAGTAAAATCAAAAGTCATCAATATGTTCCCCCGCCAAAAAGAAATCAACTTGTATATCAGAATTATTTTTACTATTTTTTTCGGTTTCAGGGATGCTTTACGGACATGTAATTTTTTTATTGTCCTGGTTTGACATGAAAATAGGCATGGGATAAAATAAATTGTGACCGAAATTTCTAAAAAAACTTACCAGCGTTATGTATTCGCCATTTCTGATGCTACCGGGAAAACCTGTGAAACCGTTGTTCAGGCTGCGCTCAGTCAATTCAAAACCACCCAGATTATCCTGCAAACGATTTCAAATGTTCGGTCACTGAAGCAAATCAATGAAATTATCGAGAAAGCCACCGCGGTAGATGGGATTATCGTTTACACCATGGTATCCACCGAACTCCGGCAGAAGCTGTCGGAAATGGGACGCCTGCATGCGGTTCCCACCGTAGATATTCTCGGACCTGTTCTGACCCGTTTTTCAGATTTTTTGGAGATATCCCCCCTGGCTCAGCCTGGTCTTTTCAGACACCTCGACAGTGAATATTTCAAACGGATCGAAGCCGTGGATTATACGATCAAACATGATGATGGAGTGGGTATTTCAACCCTGGACCAGGCAGAGATTGTAATCCTGGGGGTTTCCAGAACAACAAAAACTCCGGTAAGCATTTATCTCTCCTACCGGGGATGGAAAGTGGCCAACATACCGGTTATTCTGAACTATGATCTTCCGAAAGAACTACTCTCCATTGACCAGGATAAAATTATCGGACTGACGATAAATGCCACCCGGCTTCACCTGATTCGGATGGAAAGGCAAACAAGGTTGGACAATCATGATCTGGGAGATTATACGGACCCGGAAAAAATCAAAGCCGAAATTGCTTACGGGATGCGTTGGTATCAGGAAAACAATTGGCCTGTTGTTAACGTGACCTATAAATCGATTGAGGAAACCGCCACCGATATCATGAGAATTATTTATGCCAAAAAGGGTGTAAAAAAAGGTAGAATGTAGATTTGCATGTTCATTCTCGGTATTGAAACATCCTGCGATGAAACAGCTGTTTCACTTGTCCAGCGCGGTAAAAAAAATAGAATAATTGCTGAACAGATTAAATCTCAGGTTTTGCTTCATGCCAAATACGGAGGTGTCGTCCCCGAGATCGCTTCCCGGAGTCATCTGGACGTCATTGATTTCATAACCCGAGCCGTTTTTGAAAAATCAGGATTTGATATAAAAGATGCCGATCTGCTGGCTGTGACTCAGGGGCCGGGTTTGATTGGATCTCTTTTAATTGGCCTTTCTTTTGCCAAAGGGGTATCCTTTCAAAAAAAAATCCCTCTGGTACCGGTTGATCATATCACTTGCCATATTGAATCGGCTTTTATTGATCATGCTGATATTTCTTATCCATTGATTGCCCTGATTGTTTCCGGAGGGCATACGTCTCTATTTTATCAGCCTTCGAAGTTTGAATTTGAACTGGTTGCCAAAACCCGTGACGATGCGGTCGGAGAGGTGATGGATAAAATTTCCAAATTTTTCGGGATGGGTTACCCCGGGGGGCCGATATTGGATGGAATCTACGAATCGGGCGATCCCAAAAGATTTTCCTTCACATTTCCCCGGATGAGCGATGGATCGGATGATTTTTCATTTTCAGGGTACAAGACTGCTGTTTTGCGGTATGCCAGGGAATTTAATATTACCTGGGAGAGTCAGATTTGCCATGACCTGGTGTCATCTTTTTTACATTCGGTTGTTGAATATTTGTTTCAAAAAACCCGGTTAGCTGTCAAATCACGTCCGGTCAAGGCGGTTATTGTCGCCGGCGGGGTCAGTCGCAATTCACTATTGCGCAAAATCTTCCAGTTCGGATTTAAAGAAGAAAAAATCCCCATATTTTTGCCTTCTCCGGCATATTGTACGGATAATGCTTCCATGGTTGCCTGGGCCGGGTATGAAAAATATAAGAAATTTCCACATGAAAATTATTTTGATTTCACCCTGAATGCCTATTCGCGTTCGTCATTCAGGAGCCATGCCAAGTTTCGCTGAAGGTTCTAAATTTCCGGATACCTGGAATTCAGAAAAACAGCAGTTTAATTTGAAAATAGATTCTATCTTCAGTTTCTGAGTGATCAATATCCTTGAGAGATCCTTTTCGAAAAATTTTCTCATGTGATAACATCAAGGCAATCGGGGTTTGGGGGATTCTGAAAATCAGGCCAATTTGGTATTGAAATCTGGAATCATGCAGGTGAAAGTCATCAATGATTGAATCCTGAAAACGGTCCAGACCTTCGATTGATTCAAATTGATGGTATTTTATTTTGCCATCCGCGTTCAGATTCCCATGGGAAATGGAAATCTCTGATGCCAGGGTAAAACCGTACGCATAGTAATAGCCGAACTTTGCCAAAGTGGATTTTATACCGTAAAGAGAGCTGATGGCTGAATAGTCCTGCAGAGCGAATGAATTGACCAGGGCAAAATCAAAATATGATTGGATGTTCAATTGAATGGAAGTGTTCCTGGTACGACACCCGAACTGAAATACCGGCCCCAAAATGTTTATGATTGCCATTTTATCGGAAAATTCAGTTGGAAGTGTGACAGCTATCCGTTCACTATGAGATGAACCGCTGGTAATGGTATCGTACGGAGCGGGAGAACGTTTCCGGAACATCTCGAAAGCAGATCCCAGCGCCAGGAAATAGTGGTAACCGGATAATTTCTCTGATTGGCCTGAATTTTTTTTCAGGTTCTTTTTAAACAATCCGAAAAGTGTGGCCATGGAATAAATATTGAACTCTTCGATACTTTCGGGTCCCACCATCATATCCGCGAAAATCTCGCTGAAAAAAGTTTCCCCTAGCTTCCCTACTGATTTACCGGGGTTGTCATAGTCCGGTATAGACAGGAGCCGGCTTTCCGCACCCAACTGAAAATGATTAAACGAAGGATTTTCTCCTGAAGAACTGCCGATTACCGTTCCGAAAAAAATGCTTCCTTTATGCTGGTAATGTTCAATATTTCTGGGGTTTTTTTTGTTCCTTCTTTTATCCAGCCAGTTGTTAAGTGCCATTATTGGATTAACGATAATTCCCAGAATTTTACAGGATGCGCTGTCCTGGCTGTTCAGGTAAAATGCCATTTGATAGAGCGGTTCTCCGATTGAAAAACCCAC
>CAZOWT010000055.1:0-16007 GCA_964583345.1 uncultured Clostridia bacterium | reverse complement strand
TATTACAATTACATGAACCTGTTGTCCCAGACCGAGGAAAGCCTGAAAGAAAGGAACGAAGATTTCATCATTCTCAGCGATTCCAATAAGAAAGAAATCATTCACAAGGGAATTCCGTTCAATCAAAAAAATCAAATCAGTTTCGGCGACCGGATAACCATCAGGGACGTCCGGATCCATCACATCCCCTATCTCATCATTACCATCCCGGTGCGGGCCCAGGATTTGGAAACACTGTGGGGATACATTTCTTATGGAAAATCTTTGCGTGAAAAAAACAAACTGATAACCGAAATAAAAAAACACTTCTTATATCTGTACATTGTGCTTTTCTTATTATCCATCATCCTGTTGAATTTTATCATCAGGAGAATTATCCGTCCGATTCGGGAACTCAAGAACGGTATGGAAATCGTCAGTAACGGTGATTTGGATTACCGCATTAAGATTTCATCCCGAGATGAATTTTCATTTCTGGCCGAAAAGTACAATGAAATGTGTGAAAAATTAAAAAACATGATCATCACCCTTGAAAATACCCAGAAAGATCTGGAAAACCAGATCACCGAGCGAACCAGAACCTTAAACGTTACCAATCATAAACTTCAGACAGCCATGGAAGAATTGAAAACCACTCAGAACCAGATTATCCAGTCCGAAAAACAAAAATCCTTGACCGCAATTGTTTCTGGATTTGCCCATGAAATCAACAATCCGTTGACCGGAATTCTGGGATATATCGATCTGATGGAACTGCAGGACGACATCTCGTCTTACACCAAAAAAAAACTGGCAGAAATCAAATACCAGTCCCATCGGATCAAGGATATCATCGGCGAACTGAATCAACTGAACCCGGATGCGCACCAGAAGAAACTGGAAATCAACCTGTCCAATCTACTGGATAAGCTGATAAAAATAATCGGCGCCAAAAAAGAGAATCATGGCATCATTTTTCAAAAAGAACTGGGTGACCATCAGACGGTTGTCAACGGGAACCACTTCTCACTCTGGCAGGTATTCGAGGGAATCATCGAAAACGCCATCGAGGCCATAAAGGACCGAAATATCCCCGAGGGAAAAATCAAGATCACCATCAAGAAATCAGTTGATAATTCCCGAGCAATTATCGAAATCTCGGATAACGGCGGCGGTTTCAGCAACATTGAGAAAGCATTCGATCCTTTCTTTACCACCAAAAACCGAACCCAAAAAAAAGGGATCGGACTTTCCATCGCCTATAACCTGATCCAGGAACACAAAGGCGATATCATGATAAGCAACAACAATGAAAAAGGGGCTACCGTAACGGTTCGTCTTCCCCTGAAAGATTTCGCTCTATCGGAATGAAACATCGAAGAAATGGAATTGAAATATACGGTTATCAACCATATGGAGGCTAAAACATGTTAAGCACGATGAGAAAAAACCTGAAGTCCCTTTCATGGACACTCTGGCTGGTTATCCTTACCTTTATAGGATTCATTTTCGTGGAATGGGGATCCGGACGGCTGGACCGCTTCGGCGGGGAATCCGATCTGATTTCGATAAACGGCAAAATCGTAAAAGGCGATGATTTCACCAAGAACCTGTATCAGAGACTGCAAAACACCAAGAGGCAGCTGGGGGACAATTTCAATCCCCAGATCATTGATCAATTAAAAATACCCGAACAGATACTGCAGACGACCATTCATAAAGCCATTATGATTCAGGAAGCCCGGAAGCTGAACATCAAGGCATCCGATACGGAATTATCGAATAAAATTATCAATTTCCCGGGATTCCAGCGGGATGGGAAATTCATCGGAATCAAAGAATACGAAAGATTCATGAATTACCAGAGGATCAACATCACGGATTTCGAGAATGACCTGAAAGACGATATCATTATTGAAAAATTCAAAGAACTGGTTTCCAGCGGGGTGGTGATTGACAAAAATACCCTATGGGAAATGTACCGGAATGAGAAGGATTCAGCTGAAATCGAATACCTGGTCATGGCTCCGGATCGGATCAAACAGGAAATCGAAACCGACAGAACCCAGTTGAAAACATTCTATGATAAAAACAAAACATTATTCAAAAGCCAGGAAAAAAGATCGGGCCTGGTTATTTTCTCCAAATACGATGACTTCAAAAATCAAATCCGGATCTCCATCCAGGAACTTCGCGATTATTTCAAACAGAATAAAAATATGTTTGTGATCCCGGAAAAAATAAAAGTCTCCAGAATATTGTTGAAGTACGAACCGCAAAATCGGGAGCAGGTACTGCAGCAGGCCGAAACCTTATCAGAGAGCCTGACCCCGGAGAATTTTGCCCAGACTGCCAGAACCGTTTCGCAGGATGAAAAGGCACAGAACGGCGGCGACTATGGCTACTGGGATTGGAAAAATTTCACCAAGCTGGAACAGGATGTCATTAAAAACATGAAAGAAAAACAGGTTTCCGGCCCTGTCGATACATCCTCGGGATTTTCCGTCATCCTGATCCGTGAAAAAACCGAACAGAGGCAGGAAAATTTTGATGAATGCAGTGACCGGATAAATGACATTTTGCAGGGAGAAAAATTGCAAACCGCTGCCAGGGAAAAACTGGCTTCCGTATACAAAAAACTCGAATCCGAACAGGATATTCGCGAAAAGGCCAAGACGATGGGGATTAATCTGATTGAAACAGGATTCCTTGCCAATGGCGAGAATCTCAAAGGCGTTGATGAGACCGGCAGTATTTCCGGAACATTATTCCGGCTGGATAAAGGCCGGATACAATTCCCGGTGGAACTCCGTGACGGCATTGCACTGGTTCAATTGACTGAAATTAAAATGCCGGCCATCGAGGCCTTCGACAATATTATCGAACAGGTAAAATCCAAATATACCGGGGCAAAAAGAATGGAGCTGCTGCTCCAGGATGCCGAATCTCAATTGAAGGCACTCAGGGGCATCAAGGATGAAAAGCAGATGGCCGAATACCTGAAACGAAACCGCCTCAGTTTTGAAAGCACCACCTATAAGAGAGGGAACAAGTTGACTAAGCTGCCAGTAAAAAACGGCCTGGATGAAACGGTTTTCCAATTGGATAAAAACGAATATTCATCTCCAGTCCGATTTGAATCCGAGGTGGTAATTATCAGATTAAAAAGTAAAACGGTAATGGATAAAACCAATTTCAAAAACAACGAACTGGCTTTTTACCAGGAGCAACTTCAGGAGATGAAAAATATCTATTTCGGCACCTATATCCTGAAAAAAAGAGAAAGGGCGGAAATAAAATTTAACGAAAAATTATTTAAAAAAATTAAAGATTATGTTATATCTAGATTCTAAAGAATCGAGGAGAAGATGGAAAAGGAAAAAATTTCTCAGGCAATCAAAATCCTGAAAAAAAGGGATATCGATTGCTGGATGATCATAGAAAAGGAATCTGAAATCCTCAGTGACCCGGTCATGGATTTTCTGGTCGGGACCGGGGTGGTCTGGCTGTCTTTTTTCATATTCTTCAAATCCGGGGACAAATATGCCATTCTGGGAAACCTGGATAAGGAAAAAATCGACCGCCTGCGGTTATTTGACGAGGTGGTTCCCTATAAAAACTCTCCGCGGCAGGATTTAATTCGCATTCTGAAAAAACACAATCCCCTGAAAATCGCCCTGAACTACTCGGTGGACTCGCCCTCTGCCGACGGCCTCACCACCGGCAAATACCTTTGGCTGAAGGAGGCATTATCCGGTACCGGCTTTGATTCCCGGTTTGTTTCATCCGAAGACATGATATCTGACCTCAGGGGAAAAAAGTCCGGAGAAGAGATCAGGCGCATGAAAAAAGCCATTGACATTACCCTGGGGATATTCGATGAGGTCACTGCCCGGGTTAAACCAGGCTTCAGCGAAAAACAGGTCGCCCAATTCATTACCGCCCAAAGAGAAGAAATGGGCCTGCTGCCTGCCTGGGAAGAAGAACAATGTCCTTCAGTCTTTACCGGCCCCCAGGAATCCGGAGCCCATTCCGGACCCACGGATAAAATTCTGCAGCGCGGCCATGTTTTTAATATCGATTTCGGCGTAATGGTCGAAAAATACTGCTCTGATCTGCAACGAACCTGGTATATATTGAATGAGCATGAAACCGAACCTCCGGAACCGGTGAAAGAGGGCTTTATGACCATTTTTAACAGCATTCAAAAAGCCTTCGATGCCTTAAAACCGGGCGTTACCGGATTCGAAATCGATAAAATCGCCCGTGATTATATTGTATCCCGGGGATATGATGAGTACCCCCATGCGCTCGGTCATCAGGTCGGCAGATCTTCCCACGACGGCGGAGCCCTGCTGGCTCCGGATTGGGAACGTTATGGCAAACTGCCTTTCACACCGCTTCAGCAAGACCAGGTCTTCACTATCGAACCCCGGCTGTATTTAAAAGAATATGGGGTAGTTACCGTCGAAGAAATGGTCCTGATTACCGGAAACGGAGCCAGGTGGTTGTCTGAAATTCAGAAAGATATTTTTATTATTCGATAAAAAGCGAGAAAGAAAAGGGTGAGAAATTTAACTGACATGTCGGCGGAAACCAGCAAAAAAAATTCTAAACCGGTCTGGCTGAAAAGAAAAATACCCTCCGGAGAACATTTTTTCAGATTGAAAAAAGACCTGGAAAACAAAAAATTATTCACCATCTGCCAAAGCGCCCGATGCCCCAATATCAGCGAATGCTGGAACGAGAAAAATGCCACCTTCCTGATTATGGGCGATATTTGCACCCGAAATTGCCATTTCTGTTCGGTTAGCCACGGCACACCCCGTCCCCTGGACCGTTTGGAACCGCAAAAAATTCTGCAGATGGCCGATTTGATGCAATTAAAACACCTGGTGATAACATCGGTCACCCGGGACGATCTACCTGATGGCGGCAGCAGTCATTTTTCCGCCATACTGGACACCCTGAAAAAAGAACGGAAGAATTTGACCGTTGAAGTTCTGATTCCCGATTTCAATGCGAACCCGGACCATCTGAACCGCGTTCTCATGTCCCGTCCCGATGTGGTCAATCATAACCTTGAAACCGTCAGAAGCCAGTACCCGAAGATAAACCGGAAACCCGAAAATTATGACAAATCATTAACGGTTCTTCATCACTGTTTCCGGCAGGGATTTATAACCAAATCGGGCATCATGGTGGGCCTTGGCGAAACCAGGGATGAAATTGACGAACTATTCGATGATCTTCTTTCAGCCGGCGTCAAATTCCTGACCGTCGGGCAATACCTCCAACCGACCCGGCAGAATTTGCCGGTCAGCAGGTACGTCACCCCGGATGAATTCCGGGAACTGAAATCAACCGCCGTAAAAATGGGATTCAAAGCCGTGGAAGCCGGCCCTTTTGTCAGAAGTTCATATCATGCCCGGTCCATGGTTGAAAAATACCTGAAATTATACGGACAGAATGTGTCACATGTTTCACCGGGACCGGTATCATGAAATATCTGGTTTTCAGTGACATTCACAGCAATCTGGAAGCTTTCGAGAAGTTCCTGAGTCTTAAAAAAGTCAAGAATATCGATGCCTACGTATTTCTCGGGGATCTGGTCGGATACGGGCCCAATCCCAACGAAGTGATTCGCATTTTCCGGGAGCTGAAAAAGGTACACACCATCAGGGGAAACCATGACAAAGTCATTGCCGACCTGGAATCCGCCTCCCTATTCAATCCGGTCGCCGCATTTTCAGCCGAATGGAGCAAGGTCCAGCTGAAGGATGGGAACCAGGAATTTTTAAAAAAGATGCGCAAGGGACCGGCAGTGGTGGACCACTGCATTACCCTGAGCCACGGATCGACATTTGACGAAGACTACTATGTATTCTCCATATTCGAAGCTGCCGAATCCTTCAAATTCATGGACACATCAATCGGATTTTTTGGCCACACCCATTTTCCCATCATGTACCTGCTGAGAAACGAACGTATTGATACGGTGCCATTAACCGGCAATACCAAAATTAAACTTGACCCCAATACCAAATATTTGATAAACCCGGGTTCAATCGGCCAACCGCGGGATAAAAATCCCGATCCCAGCTTCATTATATTTGACAGCCATAAAAAGGAAATTAATTTCATCAGGTTTGATTACCCCTACAAAGAGACCCAGAAAAAAATAAGAGACCTCGGCCTGCCGGAAATACTTGCAAGTCGACTGGAAGCTGGAGTATAATAAAAATGGAAATATTTTTTTTATTCCGGTAAAAGAATCATTGAGAGGTTTTAGATGTCCAATGAAGAAATCAAAGGGTTGATAGAAAAAATTCTGGATGAAAAAAAAAAAGAAATCATCCGGAAGATCGATTCTTTAAAAAAAAATATTACCGGTCAGCTGGAAGACCTGAAAAGCTTGAATGATTTTTCAAATGTTGATATACCTGATAACATATTTGAAAAAAAGAATTCCGGACAGGAAGGTCTTATGGACATTTTGTATCAAAGCATAAAGAAGATATCGCAATCCGATAACCAAAAATCCCTTATCGACAGCATACTGGACGGAATCAAAGATTTTTGCAACCGTTCCGCTCTTTTTTTGATAAAGGATGACAAATTTATTGGCTGGAACGGGATCGGATTTTCTAATAAAGGCGGAGATATTAAAAATGAAGATATTAAAAAAGTCTTCTTTTCGCTTTCGGCCAGCACCATTTTTAAGTATGTCATTGAAAAGAAAAAAGTATATCTTGGGAAACCGCTTTCTCAGCCTGATGATCACCTGATATACAACCGGCTCGGAGGACAATATCCGGATAAAATCTGCGTGGTTCCTTTTTATGTAAAAGGAAAACCTCAGGCCGTAATTTATGCCGATTCCATGAATAATATCGATCTTCATGAAAAAGAGATCGAAATTATTTCCATCGTCGGTGAAATGAGCCTTGATTTACTCCCCCTCAAGCAAAAAATATATGCCCGGGTTCAGACCAAAGAGTATGACGAAGAGGAAGAAGCCACATTCGTATCCGAAAGAACCGATCAAATACACATTCATGAGGAAACCGCCCATTCCGTGATCGACAATGATCCGGAAAGGAAAGCCCGGGTTATCATTAACGATATCATCCTGTATAACAAGGAAATCGTTGAAAACGGGATTAAAAACAGAAACCTCTACGATGTACTCGAGGACACCATCCTGCAGGCAAGGGAGGAATTCCTGAGGAAATTCTCCAATATTGCCACCTTTGAAAGAAACCTGGTCAATATTCTGGCAAAGGGAGACAAGACTGCCCTGAGAGGTTATAGATTTGAAACCCTCTAACCGGGGCCTCATATTCAAGTCCATTTTATTCTGTGAACTGCTTTTAATATTCTCATTTATTGCCGCTTTTTCCATATTAAAAGCCATCAATCTGTCCGGTCAGGAAAATTTCCGGGCTTCGGACCGGCTCCTGTTTCCGGGCCGGGAACATTGGACAAGAAACTATAAAATTTTAAAGCAGTTTCTACATGAGGATTCGGTTCCCATCCCCCCGGAAAGCTCCGACCGTCCGGAAATCCTGAAAAAAAAGCGGCTCCAAAATCTGCAATCCGCTCTGAAAGAAGCCGGAAGCCATATGCTGACTTCCGATTATCTGAAACTTCAAATCGCCGAATTGTTCCTGGAAGAGAAAAAATATACCGAATTCAGCCGGCTTGTTTTCTCTTTAAAAAATTCTTTTTCTTTTCTGGAACAAAAAAAAAACAGATTGATACTGCACCTACTGTATACCCAAAAAAAATACAACCGATTCATTGAGCAATTCAATAACCGGCCGTCCAGGGATAGCGAAATCAATATTCTACTTATCGACTGCCTGATAAAGAGCAACCAAACGAATAAAGGACTGGAACTGTTTAAAAAAATCTTCAAAAATAGCAGAGTATCCGTACTGAATAAAATACTTACCCCATCCACCGTAAAATATCTTTTAAGTAAACTGGATACATCATACTGGCTGGAAAAATGGAGCCACCAGGCCAGAGAAAATGATTTTTCCTATTTCTTCCAGGAGAAAAAATTTGCCCGTTCGGCAGAATTGCAGGCTTTGTTTTACGCCGAATATTATTATGCCAGGCAGCGATTTCGCCAGGCCCGGCAGGCCCTGACAAGGGTCAAATCCAAACTTTTTTCAGATATGAAAAACAGACTGGTTTTAAAAATGAATGTGAGGGAAAATCAGGTAAATGGACCCGAAATCATGGATCAGCTCAAAAAGCTTCAGGGTGACCGCCGGCTGTATGCCGACCTGCTTTTTAATACCGCCAATATTCTTTTTACCGGGGAAAAAACCGATCTGGCTCTGCAATTTTATCATCGATACCTGCAGACGAATCAGGATCATCATAACCCGGATTACTGGAAAACCCTTTGGATAATGGCCTGGATCAAATACCGGAGAAACCAGAAGGACCAGGCGTTGCCCTATTTTAAAAAAGGGGGAGAATCCCCTATTCTGCCATACAAAATTGCCAACCTTTACTGGGCCGGCCAACTTGAAAAAAGGATTGAGCCGGCATTGGAAAAGTACCCGTTCACCTATTATTATACAAAAATCAACCGGACGGCAAATACCGTCAGTGCCGGTGCGCTGGAGGATTTCACCGGCCTGATAAATGAAAAATCAACTTCCATTTTTGAAAACATCATTCGGACCCTCGGTTTTCTGATTCGCCACCGGTTTGTGCGGGAATCCCATCTGTTCATCAGGCTGGCAAAATCGGAACCCAAATTATCAGCGGCGGATATCAACATGCTGAAAATTATCGAGTCTATCATTTATCTGAGGCAAAACAAATTTTATCAGGCGTTTGTCGGTTTCAGGAATAATTTCGACTGTTATCAATGCATATATTTGCCGGCTTTCCTCAGCCAGATTTATCTGCCGGTTCGTTTCGAGCAGGAGATAAAAAAATACAGTCGGTCAAACGATATTGATCCCTACCTGGTGCTGGCCATCATCAGGGAAGAAAGCTTTTTCAAGACCGATGCCGTTTCCCGGGCCCGGGCTTATGGCCTGATGCAGATACTGTTTAATACAGCCAGAGAAGTTGCCGCCCGAAACGGCGAACGCCTGAAAAAGAACGCCTTATTCAATCCCGATACCAACATCAGGCTGGGCATCAAATATCTGAAATTTTTAATGGAAAAGTACGGCGGGGGATTGCACCTGGCCCTGGCAGCTTATAATGCCGGGGATTTCAGGGTGGACCGCTGGCTTGAGCAGGCCGGACCGATATCGGATGACGAATTCATTGAGATGATCCCCTTTTCAGAAACCAGGATCTATGTCAAGAATATCATCAGAAACTACTTTTTTTACCGGTTTTACCATAACAAAAACTCCCTGTGAAAGGCAGCAGAGCATCGGATTTGACATTTGGCAATGCCGGTGTTACCATTTTCCCACGGTTTTTCCGCTTTAAAATGATCACATGTCAAAATCAGATACCCGGTTGAAAGTCGGCATCCTGTTCGGCGGCATGTCTGCCGAGCATGAGGTTTCCATTGCATCCGCAAAAGCCGTCTGCAAGAATATCGACCGGGAAAAATTTTCTCCTCTATTGATTTACATCAATAAAAAAGGCCGGTGGTGCCAGATTGAAACCGAAGACCTGCTGGAGGCAGAACCAGTTACCCAATTCGAATCATTTTCAAAACGAGTCCGGGACGCCTACCGGTTCTACCATTTTTCTCCATGGGAAAATGTCAAGGCAGATTCCGTGAATTGCGATATCTTTTTTCCAGTGCTTCATGGTCCCAACGGTGAGGACGGCAAGATACAGGGCCTGCTCGAACTGGCAAGAAAACCCTATGTTGGGGCAAACAGTTTTTCTTCCGCCCTGGCCATGAACAAAGTGGTATCCAAAATCCTGTTCAAACAGGCCGGCCTGAAAACCCCGGACTTCATTTTTTTCGAGCATGAAAAAATCGAATCCATAAAAAAAACCGTTTTGAAAAAGTTTTCCCTCCCGGTCTTTATCAAGCCCAGTTCCCTGGGTTCTTCGGTGGGGATATCCAAGGTAAAGGAGGAGAGTCAGCTGGATGATGCCCTTCGGATGGCCTTTGACTTTGATAAACAGATTATCATCGAAAAAGCGATCCAGGGCAGGGAACTGGAAATTTCGGTCATGGGGAACCGGGATATCCTGGTATCGCTCCCCGGTGAATTGTCACCCGCCCACGAATTCTATGATTACGCAGACAAGTACATCGATAACCGGACCTCGTTCAACATACCGGCGAATCTGGAACCCGGGCAAATTCAAGAAATCCGGGAAATGGCCACCTGCGCCTACCGGACTCTGTTTCTGAATGGCATGTCGCGTATTGATTTTTTCCTGGAAAACCGGAGCGGGGATATTTACCTCAATGAGATCAATACCATACCCGGATTCACCGAAATCAGCATGTTTCCGAAACTCTGGACCCTGCAGGGTATCTCATTTACGGATCTGATTACCAAACTGATAGAATATGGAATTGAATATTTTAAAATTCAAAGCAACGGGTAAGATGCCATTATTCTCTTTGCCATTTCAATTTTAAAAATGAGAATACTGTCAATCGATTACGGGGAAAAACGGATGGGTTTTGCCGTGGGTAATTCCGCCATTAAAAACGTTTTTCCCCTGAATCCCTGGCAGAGGAAGAAACCCGAACATGATATCGAGCACATAAAAAAAATTCTGTCCGAGTTTGAAATTGATAAAATCATTATCGGCTATCCGCTGAACATGAACGGTTCAGAAAGTCCGATGTCGAAAAAAGTCGAAGCTTTTAGAAAATTCCTGAAAAAACATACCCGGACCGATATCGAACTGGTTGACGAAAGGCTGACCAGTTTCGAGGCTGAAGAAATGCTCAAACCGATTGTCATTGGTTTTGAAAAGAGGAAAAAAATGCTGGATTCAGCCGCTGCCTGGGTTATCCTGAAAAATTATCTGGAAAACAAATGAAAAAATTTATCGGCATACTCTTCTTTGTGTTGCTCATCATCATTCTGGTAATCGGCTTCGATGTCTATCATAAGGTATTCCGGCCCTATAAGGGATATCCAGGTTCTGTGAATATTCAGATCGAAAAAGGTTCCCCGGTATCGGTTATCGGCGAGCTGCTTTATCAAAAAAAAATAATTTCCAGTTATTCCATTTTCACACTCTATTACCGGTTATTTTTTTCATCATTGAGCTTAAAATCGGGGGAATACCAGTTTGATGCGGCCATGACCATGAAAGAGGTCATCATGAAGTTGCATTCAGGGAAAATCATCCTGTACAAAATAACCGTCAAAGAAGGAATGACCCTTGAAGAAACCGGGGAATTTCTGGCCGCAAATCATGGGATAAATGATGATGATTTTATCAGGATTACAAAAAACAGCGGCCTGATCATGGACCTAGATCCGGACGCGGACGACCTGGAAGGCTATCTGTTTCCGGATACCTACCTGGTTCCCGGTAAAATATCGGCGGAAGATCTTGTCGGCCTGATGATCCAAAAATTCAGGAAAAATTTTACCAACCCGTTTTATCTGCAGGCGCAGCGATTGCATTTTTCCATCAGGAATGTGGTTACCCTGGCTTCCCTGATCGAAAAAGAAACCGCGGCCAGAGAAGAAAGATTCTTGATATCATCGGTTTTCCATAACCGGTTGAAACGGGGCATGCCACTGGCCTGCGATCCGACCATTATCTATATCCTAAAAAAGCAGAATCAATATACCGGCGACATCCGATGGAAAGACCTGAAACTGGATTCCCCCTACAACACCCGGAAATATCCCGGACTGCCGCCAGGACCGATTTGCAGCCCGGGTTTGGCATCCATCGAAGCAGCCCTGTACCCCGAGGAAACCGATTATCTCTATTTTGTCGCCAAAGATCTGAAAACCCATTATTTTTCCAAAACATTGAAAGAACACAATTGGGCGGTCCGGAAATATATTATCAACCAGGAGCGATTCAATTAGACACCATGACCGGTTTTAAAAACCGCATTATCTTACTCGCCCTTTTTTTACTGGCGGCTACCCTCATTTTTTTGCTGAAAACCGGGATCCCGGAAAAATCTCCCCATATTATTTTGATCTCTATCGATACCCTTCGGGCTGATCACCTGGGTTACACCGGATACCAGCGGGATACCTCGCCCAGCCTTGATCGATTTTCCGAAACCGCCTGCTGTTTCGAATCATGCTTCAGTCAGTCTCCCTCGACCACGCCTTCCCACCTTTCAATTTTTTCCTCGCTCTATACCTTATCGCATGGCATCCGGGCCAATGACCCGGATCTGGGTTTTTCCGATAAAATCATACTGCTTCAGGAGATACTGCGTAAAAATGGGTACAGAACCGCTGCTTTTACGGGAAATGGCTGGATTTCGAAAATATTCGGGTTCTCCAGGGGATTTGATCATTGGTCTGAAAAATACCGAAATATCCGGCAACATCTCCCCGAGGTAAAGCAATGGATCCATTTCAACAAAGACACCCCGTTTTTTCTTTTTTTTCATTTCTATGATGTCCATGCGCCTTACCGTTACCGGAAACAATATCTGTCAATGTACCGGGATCCCGCTTTATTCAATGAAGTTGAGGCTTTCACAATAAAAGTGAACCGGGCCCGCCGGGACCAGCTTGATTTGCCCGCTTTTTTCAATATGCTGTCCGGCCGGGAAAAAGGCATCGCTGTTCTGTACAGTTTTACCCGCGAACTGTTGCCCGGCGTGCTGCTGGCCGGAAACCGAAACCGGGATTTGGAAAGAAACCAGGAAGCTTTCAATCATTTTCTGGAACGGGACTGGCCCAAAATTCCCGGCTACCGGGATCAGCTTCAATTCCTGGTCGATTCCTATGACGCCGGTATCCGGGAAACAGACCGGTATATCGGATTATTTTTTGCCTTTTTAAAGGAATCGGGACTGTGGAAAAATTCCCTCATTATCGTGACTTCTGATCACGGAGAAGAATTTATGGAACACAACCGGCTGGGGCATGAAAAAGATCTGTACGATACCCTGCTTCAGGTTCCGCTGCTCATAAAATTACCAGGGAAAAAAACTGTCCGCGGCAGGCATATCGCCCAAATTATCGAATTGGTTGATATCATGCCCACTATCCTGGATTTGCTCAAGATCGACCCACCGGCTCAAGCTCAGGGAAAGAGCCTTCTGGGACTCATCCGGGGCCGGAGCAGCAGCCATAAACAACAGGTTTTTGCATCGGTCAGCAACCGGGAGAACCAGTCCGCGCCTCGTTCCATGGTTCGAAACCGTCATTTCAAATGTATCATGCCCGCCGGTTCAGAACCGGAGGATGCAATTTTTTCGACCACCGGAACCGGGTACGGGCAGGAACTGCCCGTCCTTTCGATTCCTTCGGGAGAAAAATATTCACTGTGGAATTCTCTGCAGTCCCACCGGAAAACCTGCCTGAAACTTTATCACCTGATGTATGCCCGCAACCGGCCCCCCATCAACGGACATAAAAAAGAAAATCAGCAATCCGGAAAGGTAAAACAGAACCTTAAAACACTGGGATACCTCGACTGACTGCAAACCGGATATTCAATTTAAAACCGGTGATTTCCCGATTAGAATGGAATTGATCTTGATGTCGAAAGGAAAATTTTGGCTATCGAAATCAATCCGCCGGTCATCGGATAAAATGAATTTTAATTGTTTTAAATTCTCCTGATCAATCCATAGATAATTTAGCTTGCCGGGTACCGAAACAATGTTCACCCGGGTGTAATAGATGCGCATGGCACCCAGGCTGCTTCCGATACCCAGCCCCCGATCGGTTTTGAAACGTTCATCCACGATTTGAATGCCCCAAATCCGACTGTTGCGTTCATAAATGTAAAAGAGGGGGGTTCGCCGCTGATCCTCAATTTTATAGATAAACTCAAATTCATTTTCCACCATTATCTTGCGTTTGATGATAGCGCATCCCGGCGTGAGCCTCGATTTCAAACCGGAGATACCCGAATCCAGAACAATGTCCCCCACAGCATTTCCGGCAATCAAATGAGCATCGGGAACCCGGCCGGCCGGACTGCCGGCAATTCTCAGTTGCAGTTGAAGTTTATGATCTTCGGGGGACACAGATACAGTTGTCGTTATGCCGCTCTTTTCCAGGTCTTTGACCAGCAGATCCGGGTCGGTTCGGGAAACCGATTCCAGGGATTTGCCAACCACCTTAAATCCTCCCCGGGAGGGAGTTAAAACCGAAATCTCATCCCGGATAATCTGTCCGGCCTGCCGAACCAGGAGACTGGATATCCTGAAACCGTTAAATGTTCCGGAACAACTTTCGGTGATGGACTCTCCCCTGCTGCTGGTTTTTATCCCGAATAGAATCCGTGCCCGGATATTCATGGCATCAGCCAGAGACGCCATCTCGGCGTCTTTTTGCGGGGAAAAATGAAAAACCCGGTCATCATCCTGCACAAAGGCTTCCCCCTGAAAGATATTATCCGGGAAAACAAATTGCCGTATCCGGGCCTCCGGGCCCGGTTCGGACGCCCGATTCTCCAGAGACTTCAGAAATTCGGCATTGCTGTTCTGACCGGATTTCACTGCCGCAGCCTTTTTCAGAACCAGGGTATTCTGATGAGAGCGAATGATCTGATAGATAAAGAGGGCGAAAAAAATCACCAGCACAATCCCCAGGATGAGCAATAATGGTCGATAAGGCGATTGCTTTTTTACCCGGCGAAAAGAGAAGGCCTCTTCCCCGTCTTTTGAGAAAACCGGTTCTGATTCATCCTGGCCCCGGGAGAGAATGCCTTCCCTAACCTTCTCCTGGAGAAACTGGCGGGTCCGGGTATCATCGGTCTCAGGTTCCGGCACCACCGGAGTCTTTCCGGAGGCACCGGAAAGAGCGGATTTTTTTTCATCCGGATTTTTATCGCCGTTTCCGTTCGGCCCGGCTGGTTTATTTTTTCGATTGTCCAATGATATCTCCTGAGTTTACTATAAAGCAATAACCGGGATATTTCAAATCCATCCCGAAATTATTTTCGTTCCGGCTGGAGGAATCAATCCCGACGGGAACGAATCGAGTACCAGTAGAAAAAAACCATCAGCAGGACATACACCACAAATGCCAAAAATTCCGAACCCAGGAATCCCATAAATTTGGTTTTTCCCTCATACCAGAATTCGGTTCCCACGGATTTCATCAATGACCACTTCTCTCCGGCGTTGAAAACCTCTCTTCCGATAAAGGTAATAAAAGCAGCGACAACGCCCATCAGGGCACCGCCGGCTATGAAACCTGAGCCGATAAGCATTCCCCGCTCTTTTCGTATTGGCTGAAGTTTTTTATCACGGGTGCTTTTTCCCACCATATGGGCGATGAATCCACCAAAGAGCAACGGCGTATTGAGGTATAGTGGCAGGTACATTCCCAGCGCAAATGCCAGCGGTGGAACACCCATCAATTCCAGTATAATGGCCACAAAAATTCCAGCCATATACAACAGCCAAGGTGCGGAAACGCCAGTCATTAACGGTTTGAGAACCGCAGCCATGGCGGAAGCCTGCGGCGCTTCCAGCGGACTCCCGGGTCCAAAACCATAAGTTTTGTAGAGAATCAGAATGACCATTCCGACCGCAGCTGCCGACAGCAGAACCCCCAGAAATTTAAAGCGTTCCTGGCTGCGGGGAGTGGTCCCGAGCCAGTATCCGACTTTCAAATCGGTAATGAAACCTCCGGCCATGGATAAAGCCGTGCACACCACCCCACCGATCAGCAGGGCGATGAGCATACCGCTGTTTCCCTTCAGGCCGATGCCCACCAGAATGACAGAAGAAAGAATGAGTGTCATCAGGGTCATGCCCGAGACCGGATTCACCCCCACGATGGCAATGGCCCGGGCGGCTACGGTGGTGAACAGGAATGAAATCAGGGTGACCAATCCCAACCCGATCAGGGCAAAAACCCAGTTGCCGTCAACCACACCGATCAAGAAGA
>CAZOWT010000054.1:0-16112 GCA_964583345.1 uncultured Clostridia bacterium | reverse complement strand
ACCAGGACGGACCCGGCAACGTGTACATCGCCCAGTTGCAGCATGTGATGGGCAATCTGATGCTGGTCGGCCGGTTCGGCTATACCGACGGCGGATTCGTGCTGGATCCCCGCGGCGGCGAGATTGTGGCAAACCCCTACAACAACGATTACATCAATGCCGGCAATGACTGGGAATATATTTATATTCCCCGTCTGTATCTGGGCAACTGCTATCACTACATCACCAACCGGAACACCATCAACCTGTCGTTGGACGGCAACTACTTTGCCGAGAAGATTCTGGGCGGCGACCATGAAATCCGTTTCGGTGTGGACTATTACACCGGAGACACCACCACCCAGAGCCTCTATCCCAACAACCGGATTGCCTTCACCCTGCTCCAGGATGAGCCGTCGGTTTACCAGGCGGTATTCCTGCTTCCCAATGAGTATCTGGATGTCACCTTCAAGCGGATATCCTTCTACCTGTCCGATACCGCCCAGTGGGGTAAATTGTCGGTCAGTCTGGGCGCCCGGTACGACCGGGAGAGCGGGAGGATTAATCCGCTGACCCGGCCGGCATTTACCTGGTATGAGCCCGGCAGCCCCCATCACGGAGATGTGCTGTTCCCGGATCTGCTGGGTGAACTGCAGGTGGCCGGAGGAGATTCTCCCCAGGTTTATGAGGTGATTTCACCCAGGCTGTCGCTGAGTTATGATATTACCGGAGACGGCAAGAATGTGCTTAAAGCAACCCTAGCCCGATACGGGTCCCAGAGCGGAAACGCCCTGACCAACCGTTACTGCTACCTGGCCCGAGAAGTCGATGTGTACTGGTATGATGACGGCGACATGGTCCCCGAATATGATGAACTGGCCAATTTCTATGCCTGGACCAACTGCAACGAAGTGGATTACACCACCGGCTGGAAGAGACACCAGACCGATAGCAGCTTCAATTCCCCCCTGCTGGACGAGCTGTCACTGACCTTTGAAAGGGCGCTGGGAGAAGATCTCGCGGTTTCCGTTTCAGGGTTCTACAAAAAGCGGCACAACCTGGTCCGGGGAATCGGTATTCTCGAGGACGGCCGTCTGGAACCCGAAGCCAATAACTGGTTTTACGGCGGCGAGTACACCTTCGAAGACGGTTCAACCGCCCCCTACTACCTGAGAAACGAACAGCCGATCGGAATCTACTACACCAACTATGACAGCAGTACCTACCAGCGCTACCTGGCGGTGGTGCTGCAGCTCTCCAAGAAGTTCTCCAACAAGTGGATGATGGACGCCTCCTTCACCTATGATGACTGGAAAGCCTACTACAAGGAAGAGGAATATGACTACGGATGGTGGAATACCACCAACCAGTACGGGTCCGGAGATCTGACCAACTACGAGTACTTCAACGGAGCCGTGAATGCGCCGGCAGTGTCCGGGAGTTCCGGACTTTCCGGGATCTTTGTCAATGCTCGCTGGCAGGTGAAGTTGTCCGGTCTGTATCAGCTTCCCTGGGGAATCAATTTGACCGCGGTGCTGCAGGCCCGGGAAGGGTATGTGCTGCCGTATCATGAATCCTACCAGAGAACCGGGCCGGCTTATATCGGCTGGACCAACATGTACAAGACCGGCGAGAAGTTCGGCGACAGCCGGCTTCCCACCTTCTGGATGCTGAACCTGGGCCTGGAAAAAACCTTCAAGGTATCCGAGACGGCCACTGCGACTCTTTTCATTGACGGCTACAACATCACCAACAACTCCACCACCCTGCTGGTCGAAACCGATTATGGCGCCAGCAATTTCGATCAACCGCTGAGAATTCTGGCACCCGGAGTCTTCCAGTTCGGATTCCGCCTGAACTTCTAATTGATCTGACAGCAGAAACTTCTTCATAAAACCCAAAACCCCCTGTACCCTATGGTACAGGGGGTTTTTTTTTGTTGAAAAAATCCGTTTTTTATCTTATGATTAATTGTTGAAGAGAATTTCACATTTTTGAAAGCATGAAGCGGCCGGATGATATAACAATAAAACCGGGGATTTATCCCCTTTCAGTCGAAGATGAAAAGATAAGATTCAGGGTGGGGTCAAGGGTGTATTTGATTTATCACGACCACCTGATGAAAAACGGATCCGCCCCGTTTGATTGCCTGGAAGAGTTGCCGGCCGGCGGCAGGATTTTTCCCCTGAAACAGTATCCCTCCAATCGCTTTACCCTGGGGAAGTACGCGGAGACGGAAATCATCATCAATTTCAACCATGTCCGGGTTATCAGAAGGACGACTTAAATAAACTGTTTTTTCCCGGATTAAACTCCGGGAAAAAATCAGTTTTCATTTGACAAAAAAAATTTAAAATGTCATACTTTTTTTTAAAGGAGGATAAACATGAAAAAGTTATTATTTGTGATGGTATTATTCGGATTAATCTTGGCAACAACATCCTGTCAGAAATCTCAAGAAGTAACGGTTAGCAAGTATTTCCAGGCCATGAGTCATAATGATAAAGATACCATGGCATCTATGGCGATTGAACCAAAATTTATCGAATTTAAATCCTATAAGATTGAATCCGTCATCGAACCGGTAGTTGAAGAATATCAGTTGCCGATTCTTCTCAAGACAATGGATCAATATAAAAAAGATAGAAGAGATCTCGCCATTGCTGCCGGAGAAAAAAGAGACCATGTTGAAGACCTGAAAGATCAATTGAATGAAACCCGGGGAACTGCCCGTAAGAATGAATTGAAAAAACAAATCGAGGAAGCGGAAGTGGTCTTTTACAAGGCGGAGCAGGATTTCAAGGATCTGGTCAAAAAGATGGGTGACCTGAAGAACGCGATTGAGACCGAAAGGAACCTGGTAAACCTGTCCACCGGAATCAAGCGCAATGTCGAGGTGTATCAGGGGACAGTCGAAAAGACTCCGGTCATGGTCAAGGTAACACTTCCTGATGGCAGCCAGGCCGACTTCGTATTCCAGCTGGTCAAATACAACTTTTCAATGGATGAGAAAACCATACCCAGCCGCCTGCTCATTTTAAAGATTCAAACTGCCGAGGAGTATGAGAAAGAACTCAAAATGGCAGAGGAAAAACCGGTTTCAACCGAAGAGGTTTCAGAAGAAGTTCCGGCCGAAGAAAAGAATGAATGACCGGGAGAGCCTGAGCCCCGAAAAATATATTCTGGTCATTACCACCACCAACAGCCCAAAGGAGGCTGAAAACCTGGCCGAGGTGCTGGTCAAACAAAAAATTGCCGCCTGTGTGTCGATTTCTTCACCGGTTCTGTCGGTATACCGGTGGAAGGACAACCTGGAGAGAGAGCAGGAATTCATGCTTTTTATCAAGACGGTTGCCGAACGATACCGGCAGGTGGAAACCCTGATTCAGCAGCACCACAGTTATGACCTGCCTGAAATCATGGCAGTCCCGGCCGCAGACATAGAAAAAACCTACGGAGAATGGATTTATAACAGCACCCGGATTTCCTGAGCGGGTGAATTCCGTTGTGGTTTTTCTCCGGCTTATATTTGGTTAAATTAAAAATTATCTGCGAGGTAAGTCAATGAAAAAAATCCTGATTGCATTTACGATGGTGTTCATTGTTTTTTGTTTGCACGCCGAAAAAAGGGCCCTTGGATTCGAGGATATGTTCCAGGCCGGCCGTTTGTCTTCCCTGTCCGTTTCCCCTGACGGGAAATTGATCGCCTTCGAGGTCAGAACCCCGGTTCTGGAAAACAACACCTTTGTAACCGATATTTATTGTGTTGACATAAAGGGCGGTTCACTCCGGATGTTGACCGATTCAAAGGGGAAAAACTTTGCTCCGGCGTTTATTTCCAATGAAATAATCTCATTTATTTCAACCCGGAGCGGGACGCCCCAGCTTTACCGGTTGTCCGTAACCAATCCGGAAAAAGTTGAAATGGTGATGAAGCAGGAAATTCCGGAGGGAATCGGATCGTATATCTGGGCCCCGGGAAACCGGGTACTGGCATTCCAGAAGGATATTGACCCGGAATTCCGCACCATATCCGACTATGAAAACGCCAGAAAAGAAAAGGAAGCATCAGGCCTCGAAGTCAGGGTACTGAGGTCTCTGATGTACCGGGTTTGGAATGAGTGGCGAAACGGCATCAGGAGCCATGTGTTTTTGCACGATCCAGCCAGCGGACAAACCGATGATCTGACTCCCGGCCCCACCGATACCCCGCCGGTGGACCTGGGTGGAAAGCAGGATTTTGTGTTTTCCCCGGATGGGTCCCGGTTCGCCTATGTGAAAAATACCGATAAAATGGTTGCCATTTCCACCAATAATGATATCTTTCTGAAGGTTCTGGCTTCCGGAAACGAGCAAAACCTGACCGTGGATAATCACGGCAATGACATGAACCCGGTCTTTTCCCCATCGGGGAAATATCTGGCCACCCTCTCGATGAAGAGGGCCGGTTTCGAGGCTGATAAAAGCAACATCATTGTTTATAACCTGAAACGGGGAACCCGCAGAAATTATACTGAAAATTTCAAATATCATGTCAATGAGTTTGTCTTTTCTCCGAATGGAAAATATATTTATTTTAACGTGACCGAGAGCGTATACCATCCCATCTACAGGCTGGACCTAAGAACCGGAGGCATTCAGAAACTCTTTCACCAGGTATATTCCGATGACTTGAACATAACGCCTGACGGCCGTTTCCTGATTTTTTTCAATCAGCAGGTTTCCTTTCCCCGGGAGGTCTTCAGGCTGGATGTCCGGGAGAAAAAAACCTATCAGGTTACCTGGTTCAATAAAAACGTATTTGAAGACGTGGCCATGAACCCCATTGAGCTCTTCCGCTTCAAGGGGGCAAAAGATGAGCCGGTTGAGGGGATTTTGCTCAAACCGCCTTTTTTTGATGAGAGCAGGAAGTACCCCATGGTGTTCCTGATTCACGGGGGCCCACAGGGAGCCTGGACCGATGATTTCCATTTCAGATGGAATCTGAGCATGTTTGCCGCGCCCGGTTACGTGGTGGTGGCCATCAATTTTCACGGCAGCCGAGGATACGGTCAGCCTTTTACCGATGCGGTCTCCAATGACTGGGGCGGTGCCCCGTTCGAGGACCAGGTTCTGGGACAGGCTTATGCGGTGGAGCATTTCCCCTTTATCGATCCGGACAAAATTGTGGCGGCCGGTGCCTCTTACGGCGGCTACATGATCAACTGGATTGCCGGAAATCATGATCGTTTCAAATATCCATTCCGCGCTCTGGTCTGCCACGATGGGATTTTTGACAGCCGCAGCATGTACTATTCCACCGAAGAGCTGTGGTTCGAGGAGTGGGAGCATGGCGGAACACCTTGGACCAGCGACCTGTTTGAAAAATTCAATCCGGCTTTGCTGGTTGAAAAATTTGAAATTCCCATGCTCATCGTTCACGGGGCAAATGATTTCCGGGTGCCCGTTACCCAGGGGCTGATGCTGTTTACCGCTTTGCAGAGAAGGGGTATCGAATCAAAAATGCTCTATTTCCCCGATGAGGATCATTTTGTGCAGAAGCCGAAGAATGCCCGGTTCTGGTGGAACTCCGTCATGGAATGGTTTAAAGAACACATCGAATAGGTGGATGAATTCACTGTCGGGTAAACCCATTCCCCAGGGCAAAAGCCAGCCACCCAAGAATTAAGAAGTTATGATTTTGCTTCTTGAATAAGCTTGGATAATCTATTTCTTTCCTGCTGGTTTAATTTTTCAAAATTTTTATCTTGGCACATCTGCAGATAGTTCAGTGCTTTTCTCTTTTTTCCGATTTGCATGAAGGTAATGGCAATATTGAAATAGGCATCAACAAAGTCAGGCTTTATTTTTATCACCAGTTCCCAATCTCGAATAGCGTTTTGAATTTGTCTGGCAAAAACATAAGCTGACGCTCTTCCATTTAAGGCTGATGCCAATTTGGGGTCAATCTTGAGTGCCTCATTGAAACTGTCCAATGCCAATTGATGAAGTTGTGTTGTCCGGTATTTTAGAAATTTTGAAAGATAGAGGGTTCCCAGGTTATTGTAAGTTTTGGCAATATGTTTATCCAAACGAATGGACTCCAAAAAAGCCTTTTCAGCGTCTTGATATTCCTTCTTGCGAAGGTAGAGTATGCCCAAATAGTTCCATAGCTCAGCATTATCTTTTTTTTCAATGGCAGTTTCTGATAATATTTGATAGGCCTTTTCGTTGCGATTTATTTCAGTGAGAATGATCCCGATTTGACATTTAAGGTTCACATTTTTCATTACGGTTTCATTTTTTAACAGGCGGTTGCAGATTTCTTCGGCTTTTTCCGACTGGTTTTCTTCGCTGAGAAGTTTTGCATACTGAAGTTCGAGGGAAAAATTCATAGGTTCCAGTTTTTGCGCCCTTTCATAATAGCGGGTTGCCTGCTGATTCTTTCCTTTTTGTTTGCATATTCGTGCCAGAAGAATTAAAGCGGATGAATTTTTAGGATCCTTTTTTATGATTTGATTGATGATGCCTTCTGAAGCATCACTCTGTTTTTGATCGAAGTATTCAAGGGCGAGGTTTAAAGCAATACTATCATTCTCCGGGAAATATTTCATGGCATTTTCCCAGTTTTCAAGAATTTTCCGCTTGTCTTCCTCTTTTTCGTATATAGAATTCATCAACCAAAAATACTGTGGCACCATTGTCTCCGGATATTTTTTTCTCAGCTCGGCCAAATGTGTTTTTGCCAACTGGATATTTCCGTTTTTTATTAATGATTCAATCGATTCGTATTGCCGTTTGATCGATATTCCGACTTTGGGGTCAATATTGGCGTGACCTTTTTGGGAAAAGGTCGATATGTATCCCAGGCTTTGAAGATGTTTTTTATCTGCCAGGTTCAATTCCCGCTTTGCATCCGGTCCGGTTTGGGAGCTGGAATATTTTTTAACGAGATTCATTAATTTCTTGTCCAGCTTTTTGGCAAGCTGATTTTTTTTCAAAAAAAGGTTATGGTGTTCATCTGCATCGACATTCAAATCATAGAGTTCTGCTTGGGGTAAAGATATATATTTATAGTTTTCATCAATAATGCCTGTCAGGGGGGCCCATCCCATTTCCTCTTGTCCGCGAATGCTTTCGAAATAGAATACCCTCTGTTCAGCCGATGGCCTTCCGGAGAATAGAGAGGAAAAATCAGTTCCTTGAAAATCATTGCCTTCTCCCATTCGAAAAATTTTTAGTATTGTCGGCATAATATCAACCAGATTAACCCGCTCCTGAATCCTCAGATTCTGTTTGAATAATTTTGGATTGTAGAATATAAGGGGGACTTTTAAATCTATCTCATAACAGAAAATAGAGTGCCCATAAGCGACGTGTTCTCCGAATGCTTCGCCATGATCACCCACCAGCAAAATGACGGTATTGGAAAGTTCATTTTCCTGTTTTAGCAATTGGATGATTTTCCCCACATAAACATCCATAAATGCCAGTTCTCCATCGTAAAGTCCGATCAAACTTTCATCTCCGATAATTTTTCGGTATTCGTCCGGCGGTTCGTACGGTTGATGGGCGTCGTAAAAATGCACCCAGGCAAAAAACTTGTTTTCTTTTTCTCTGGTCGAAAACCATTCGTTGAATTTTCTGAAAACCAGGTCTGCTTTTATTTCCGATTCAAAATTGTGCATGAGTTTTCCGATATCCAATGTGTCATCGTAGGTTGCGAATCCTTGATTTAAACCAAATTTGGACATCAAAACATATGATGAAATAACCGCGTAGGTTTGATAACCTTCCACGCTGAATCTTTCCGCTAATGTCTTATTATCTTCTGCCAGATAGTAAGTTCCGTTGTTCCTGACTTTATGTCCCAAAGGGTATTTTCCGGTAAACAGACTGCAATGGGCTGGCAGCGTAAGGGGAACCGGTGAATAGCAATTTTCAAATAATGTACCTTCTTTTGCCAGTTTATCCAGATTTGGGGTGACCGCTTTCGGGTAACCATATGCTCCGATATGGTCAGATCTGGTGGTGTCCAAGGTGATGACCAGCAAATTGAGGCCTTTTGCGTTGACGGGTACTTCTTTACCCACCTTGATTTGCCAGAGGAGTATAACCACAACAATAAAAAAAATGCAGGCAGTAATCAAAATAAATAATTTTTTTTTCATTATCATCCACCTCATTTTTTATTTTACCAGAGTTTTATGGTAGAATACAGAAAAAATGAAACGACGTGTGTCTGTTTTATTCATTGTTTTTATCTTTATTTTTTCCCCATGGGCCTCCTCATATTTAATTTCAGGGCAATTTGAAGATTTTAACCTCATCATTATCACCCTCGATACCACCCGGGCTGATTATATCGGTTTTTACAATCACCTGAAATCCGAACTCACACCGCATATTGACCGGGTCGCCAGAGAGGGCATAGGGCTTCGAAATTGCTACACATCGGTTCCCCAAACCCTGCCATCACATTGTTCCCTGTTCACCGGAAAGTATCCGATCGCTCACGGTGTCCGAAACAACGCCTCCTGCGTGCTTCCGGATGAAGAATTGACCCTGGCGGAAATCTTCAGGAAAAACGGTTATATCACCTATGCGGTGGTATCGAGTTATGTGCTGGTTTCGAAATTCGGTTTATCCCAGGGTTTTGACAGCTATGACGATGCGCTGGATTCCAACCAGGCCATCAACTCTTTCGGTTCCGAAATTCCGGCCGACCGGGTGTACCGGAAATTCAGCCTCTGGCTGGACAAGCATTGCGATCGGAAATTTTTTTCCTGGGTTCATTTTTTTGATCCGCACCAGCCCTATGCGCCGCCGGCTCCATATGACAAACAGTATGGTGGCGATTTGTATGCCGGCGAAGTGGCCTATGTGGATCATTTTGTGGGCAAAATAATTGATGACCTGAAAAAAAAGGGGATATACGATAAAACCCTGGTGGTGATTTTCGGGGACCATGGAGAAGACCTGGGCGAACATCAGGAGTTCGGCCACGCCACGTTTTGTTATAACCAGACCATTCAGGTCCCCTTAATCTTTTCCAAAAATCCGGGATTCCGGACAAATGGCCCGGCATTACCTCCCCTCGATCTCGTCGATGTGATGCCCGTTATACTGGAACTGTACGGCTTCGATGCCCCCGGTTCCATCCAGGGCCTTTCCCTGAAAGAAATCAATGCCATGGATACGGCCAGTGAAAAACGGCTTATTTATTTCGAAAGCATGTATCCTCTCGAGGAAATGGGCTGGGCGCCGGTTATTGGAATCATCGAGGGCCGTTACAAATACATTCGCCTGCCCAAAGCGGAATTGTACGACCTGGAAACGGATAAAGATGAGCTGGTCAATATGTATTATAAGAAGTACAACATTTCCCAGGACCTGGACAGGAAATTGAAGGCGTTCATCGATTCCCATGCCCGGGAAAACAAGGCCTATCACAAAAAACTTTCAGCCGATGATATTAAGCATCTGTCCACACTGGGTTATATCAGTTCGTTTAAGAAAACCAATAAAATGATTGACCCGAAGCGGGGAATCGCTTTCAGAAGCCAACTGAGAACCGTCAAACAGCTGATAAACGACAATCATCTGGACCAGGCTGAAACTCAGCTCGCAAACAGCCAGAAAGCGGAACCGGATATCCGGACGCCCATCATCTATGATTTGTATGAAGAAATATACAAGCTCAAAAAGGACCCGGAAAAGCTGGTTGAAAAACAGCAGGAATCGGTCCGGGAATTCCCGGCCAACAACCAGTTGAAAATCAAGCTGGCCAACACCTATTTCAATCTTCAGGATTTCAAGAATGCCAAAAAATTGTGCCTGGATATTATTGAGATCGATCCGACTTTTTCCCGGGCATTCATCCTGCTGGCAAAAATCGACCTGAATGTCGGCCGTTTTGCCGAAGCGAAAAAAAAATTCAATGAAGCTATCCTTCTGGAGCCTCATAATTATGCCCTGAAGAAGATGGTTGCCGAGTTTTTATCCCGGATCGGCCAAACCCATGAAGCTCTGGAGATTTTGAAACAAATCGCCGGCAATTCCGAACTGCTCGCCAATCGCTTCGACCATCCGATTTTGGTCAAGACAGCCGCCCAATTGGTCAGTATGGGAGATATCGCGCTGGCAGAACGTGTTATAAACACCATTCTCCGGAACGATCCCCAAAATATCGAGGCCCTCAATGAACTGGCCGGGATTTATGTCAGACGCGGAAATCCGGATAAGGCGGCCGGACTTTATGAAAAGGCCTTGTCCATCGATCCGAATTCGGCTTTGACCGCCAGCAACCGGGGGATCCTGAATCTGGTTCTTTTTCAGAAATCGCGAGACCCGAAATTGCTGGCTGAGGCCCTGGACTGTTTTAATTCGGCCATTGAGAAGGATCCCTATTTTGCCCCGGCAGTCAACGGCAGGGCCAGCGCCAAGATGTTCATGAACCGGGTGGACGATGCCATTGCCGACTGGAAAGCCACCCTGGAAATCGATCCGGATTTCATCAATGCCTATTTTAACTTGGGTATTGTCTTGATCCGGAAAAGGGAAAAATCCGAAGCCTTGAAGTACTTGAACATCCTTCATGATAAATATTTTGACCGCCTGCCAAAATCCCAGCAGGACCAGTTGCAGAGATTAATCGACGAGGCCGGACGGCCCAATTGATTTTCAATTCCTGGAGATGTTATTTATGGCTGATGCCGTCAATCCCGAATCCGGACCAGGGAGCGGTTGCCATTGATGTCAACCGAGCGGATGGGTTCCTTCTCCTCCAGCAGAAAATCCTGAACTTTCCGGGTAATTGCCAGGGTTTGGACCCGGCTATTTTTCCGGGTGCTGATGGTTAAGGTTAGGGGCAGGACGGTCTCGGTATCCAGTTGTTCGACCCGAACATGGGCCCGGTTATTTTCTATGGTGATTCCAACCGAAATTTCCGGAATTTTCCGCTTGTATAGCCAGTAATTCAGAAACCGGCTGATTAAATCGTTTTGCCGGCCGAACTGGCGGATAAATTCGGCGGTGGTGACGCTGCGGTAGCGCAGGGTTTTCAATGCCTGGCTGATACTGGCCAGGAATTCCGATTCACCCAGCAGATCCCTGAGCATGAAGATGACAAAGGCGGCCTTGTTGTAAACAATGGTCTGATATCCCTCGTAATCGTCCTGGATATCCAGAATCCGTTTGCCGTAAATCACCGGCCCGAATTGGTTTACCTCGTAAATATCTCTTTTCATTTGTTTCAGAATGCGGGCGAAGCGCTTTCCCGACAGGGTTTTCTCCAAAACTGCCAGCAGGGAAAACTGGGCAAAGCCTTCGGTTATCCACACATCCTCGAATGACTGCCAGGATAACAGGCCTCCCCACCATTGATGGGCCAGTTCGTGAATCAGGTGATTGGTGGGGTCAGGCGTCAGGATGATGGGGCTCCTGCGGGTTATTTTCTGGCTGAAAGCCTGTTCGGGGTTATAATGGAAGAAAATGAAACCCTTGTTGCTGACGCCCCCCTCCTGGATTTCCTTGCGCAGCAGCAGGTTGATTTCGGACAGATCGAGAGAGCCGTAGGTCTTGATTAGTAAATTGAAGGCTTCCTTCAGTGCCTTGAAATTAAAATATTTGGAAACGGCATCCCCGCGTCTTCTGTTTTTTCTCAGCGGTTCGGTGAATGAATCGATATGGAATTGCTTGGAGCTGACTCCCTTGCCGGTGCTGAAGACATGAATGGGAATCTTTGCCTTGATGGTGGCCAGCCGATGAAACTGCCCGCTGGCCAGCGATATGCCCTTGGTTCCCGGTGAAGCGAATTGGAACTGGTTGCGCGTGGTTTGTCTGAACTGCTGCAGCTGGCCGGATGCCAGGCAACTGAATTCTCTGGGAAGGGAGACGGTGAGTTTGGATTCCAGGAAATCCAGATTGGAGTGGGGATAGAAATACTGGGAGCTGGAAAGAAAATACAATTTATCCGTTTCA
This sequence comes from uncultured Clostridia bacterium, assembly GCA_964583345.1. Classification (GTDB taxonomy): domain Bacteria; phylum Acidobacteriota; class Aminicenantia; order UBA2199; family UBA2199; genus CAZOWT01. The sequence continues at coordinate 4,172 of CAZOWT010000054.1, read as the reverse complement.
ATGGTTTCGATTCTCAGCATCTGCTTCCGGAAGATGTCGGTATAGTCGATTTCGGGAAGAATGGACCCCTGGTAAAAGAAAGAAAGGCTGTCGGTATCCGGGCCGAGAAAATAGTAGGCTTTCCCTTTGCGGATGACGGAAATTCCTTTCATCTCCTGGTCGAGGCCGGCCTTTATCTTCAGATTTTCGCTCAGATTCAACACCCGGAAGGATGCGGGCTGCCGGAAATTGATGATGGCCGTACCCGATAAGAACCCGGTTGGGGGATTGTAGAACAGATTAAGGGTAATCTTGGTGATTTTATCCGCTTTCTGTAAAGCCAGTTTGGTTTGTTTTAGGGCATTGTAGTTCAATATAATCTTGTTATTTTCCGAAAGCCTGAGGCGGGTGTCGGGGATCAGGTTTTCATTGAAGTCATACATGTAGAATATTTTTTTATCTTTCTGAAAGATAATGAGGTTGTCTTCGCCCTTGAAAGGCAGGTACCAGAATTCCTCGAATTGTTTGATTTGAATACCGAAATATGAGCGATAAATATCCATCAGGGGGGCAACCGGACTTTCCGGGGTGAAGGCATGGGTCTCGGCGGGAAGGCCTTTCAGAAATCCCTTATCGGTCAGGATGAAAATTCCCCAGGTGTTGCCCAGCGTCAGTTGATTGTCCCCGGTCATTTGCTTCAAGGTAATCTGTTCTTCCTCATCCGAGGGCAGGATGGAAAATTCCCACTGCCCGATGAAAAAAAGCACCTGGTCAAAAGGGCTGGACAGGTAAAAACTGCCGTCAAGGAAATGGATCCTGGCATCGCCGATATTCAGGTTCAGGTCCCGGATCCGGACCTTTTTGAAATTTTCAATGAAAATCAGGGGTTTGATCTGATTTTTTATTTTTACCCGGCTGTATTTTCCGTTTTTCTTTTCATAGGTGATGGTGCCGATTTCGGCATATTCCGGAAATTTTGCCTTGTAGGTGAGTTTCTCGATGTTGTAGGTGACAAATTTAATGGAGAGGCTATCGATGAAGTATTCCTGCAGGGTCCGGTAGCTGTCATCGGAGAATCGCCCGGGAAGAACCTGCCACTGTTTTTGGGAAATGAGTTCTGCCAGCTGTTCGTCGGCAGTTAGAAACGAAACCGATATCCAGAGAAACAAAACCGGCAACCAGAAAATTTTTTTTGTCATATTGTATAATATTATACTGTAGGCCCAAAAAAAAAGGATAATTTAAAAAAAAATTCAATTCAGTTCTGCCATTGTTTATAATGGGTGTATCATGAAAGAACCTGCCAAAAAAGTAGTTTTGAAACCCGGGGAAGAATTCCGGATACTGGACGGGGATTTCTGGATCTATGACAATGAGATCGCTTCGGGCCTATCCGGGATTGGAAAAGGCGAGGTCGTCCGGGTGTATTCGGATAGGGGAGGCTTTATCGCCACTGCCTATGCCAATCCCCGTTCGACAATCACCCTCAGGGTATTGAGCCGTGATCCGGAAGAAAAAATCGACCGGAATTTCCTGAAAAACAGGATCGAGCGGGCCGACCGCATCCGGAAAACCCTGAGACCAAACAATACCGCATACCGGATGGTATTTGCCGAGGCTGATTTCCTGCCCGGCCTGGTCATTGACCGGTTTGACGATTATTTCATCGTCCAGATTACCACTGCCGGCATGGAACGGTTCAAGGAAGACATTTTCTCCATTGTAATCGAGATGTACCCGTCTGCGGTGGTGGTGGAAAAGTCCATTTCAACCTCCCGGTTAAAAGAGGACCTTCCGGAAATCAACCGGGTGCGGAATCCGGGAAGGAATTCGGAAACGGTTGTGTCCATTAACGGGCTAAAGTTCAGGATTGATTTTTTGAAGAGCCAGAAAACCGGATTTTTCCTGGATCAGCGGGACAATTACCTGTTGCTGGAGAATATCTCCCGGGGAAAGGATGTGCTTGATGCGTTTTCCTATGCCGGGGCCTGGGGGCTGCATGCATATAAGTTCGGCGCCCGACGGGTGGATTTCCTGGAAATTTCAGCTGAATACCTGGGTACCACCCGGGAGAATGTCCGGCTTAACGGTTTTAATCCCCGGCATTTTGATTATATCCGGGACGACGCCCTGAAAAGACTGAAGGAAATGAGCAAGGCCGGCGAAAAGAGGGATGTGATTATCCTTGACCCGCCGGCATTTGCTAAATCAAGGCATAAATTGAGAGCTGCGATTCGCGGCTACAAGGAGATTAATCTCCGGGCATTGAATATGCTGATCCCCGGTGGATTTCTGATTACCTGTTCCTGTTCCTACTTTTTAACCCAGCCGGATTATATTCAGATGGTCCTGGACGCCTCGGCCGATGCCCGGAGAAGAATCAAACTGATTGATTTCCGGAGCCAGCCCTACGACCATTCGATTCTCTTGCCACTCTACCAGTCGGCCTACCTGAAATGCGGCCTGTTTTACGTGTATTAGGACCGGCTTTCACTCCGGCCGGACCGTTGAAGGTGACGAGTTCACTTTCGCGGCTGCTCAACCACCAAACTATCCAACCATGCAACACCCCAACTATCAACTACCTAACTATGCAACGATCAACGATCCAACTTTCCGCCCATCTCATAGGAAATAATATATTCATAATTTCCCGGCAAATTTTTCAATAACGGGTTTCCCCAGATCTGATGAAACCGGATACCGTATTCACGCGCGGATTGTTCAAGATGAAACATTGCGATTCCCATATCAATCCGCTGGAGGTCGACCTGGGGGATAATTTTGGCATAAACCTGGTCACGGTCCAGGTAAAGATGAAACCGGCCCCGGTCAACCGGAGCATTTTCCATGGGATTTTCATGGTTCAGCGGCTCATATATGATCCTCCAGGGCTGCTTGTTTGAGGCGGATGGAGCCATTCGCACATTGTCCAGTGCTGCCCGATATGCGGATGCCAGGCGCTGAATTAGGGGATTTCCCGGGAAACGGTCAAAAAATAAGCGGTCCGGGGATTTTCGCCGGTCGCCCCCGGAACCCCAGCGGATGATGCGATCCCGGGCGCTTCGCTTCTGAGCGGCATAACCCAGGGCGATGACGGCGGGAATGATTTCATCTTTTTCGATACGCATCACTTTTCCGAATGCCCGGCGATCGAAGATACCCCCGATCCACAGGGTGTTCAATTCCAGATCCGTGGCCAGCATCACCGCCTGTTGCATGGCGAAACCAAAATTTTCCCAGGCCATGGAACCTTTTTTTATCAAGGTCCCGGCGATAAAGGTGCGGGCGCCCTTGACCATTCCGTAAGTTCCGGCGGTGAAAAAATTTTCCTTCAGCAAATCCGATTTTTGAATGATTTCCATTCTGGGAAAATGGCCGGGACCCGAACCGGATTCGGCTAGGAAATCATTAATGGTTTTCAGTTTGGTTTTCTCGATCTCTTTTTTTTCAAAGGTTCGGCAGGAGTACCTTTTTTCGACCAGCTGGGTAAAAGGATGGTTGAAATGCGTCATGGTTGAGTCCGGCGGTTTCTAAACAAATTATTCAATGCTATCCTTAAATAAGAGGGGAAATGGATGGGAGAATCAAATGCCGGGACGCGGAATCGAACCACGGACGCAGGGATTTTCAGTCCCTCGCTCTACCTTCTGAGCTATCCCGGCAAATTTGAAATTTATCATAACCCAAAAAAATCGGACAGTCAAGAGCCTGAAATAAAAAATTATTTTTTCGATTTTTTTGGATTTTTTTTATAAATATTTTATATTTCCAATTTAATGAATTCATTATCCAATTATTTGAATTTATTGGTATGAAATATCAATTTACACCGGTATATCAGCATGTTCGGGCTTGGCATTGATATTGCATGATTTATGTTGAAACTAAACCTAAAAGGAGGTATTTATGAAGAAGTTTCTGTTTGTGCTGATTGCACTAACACTCGTGTCCTCATTCGCTTTTGCACAAAAGTCGGATGCGGATATTTATGGAACTGTCTTGCTTCCTGATGGATCTGCCATTCCAGGAGTGGCTGTCACCCTGACCGGTGATGTTATCGGTCAGATGAATGCGGTCACCTCCGAGGAAGGTAACTTCCGATTCCTCAAACTTCCGCCCGGGAATTATGAGCTGAAGTTTGAACTGGAAGGTTTTAAAACCGTTATTCGGAAGAACATCCGTCTGTACGC
>CAZOWT010000053.1:10281-16199 GCA_964583345.1 uncultured Clostridia bacterium | reverse complement strand
AAGTAAAATTAGATAGCGGTATCGACAGAAATGAAGACCAATCGAATGGCTCTTCTTTATTTTTAATAAAATTAAAAAGAAGTTCCGGAGATGCCAACACTTCAGCCCCATCCGGCTCAGCCGATTAATGCGTCAACGCGATTCCCGGCTCAGGATAATTCCTTCAGCAAGGCGACCAGAAAATCCCATACCTTCCCGATGGAACCGACATGTATTTTTTCATCCGGGGAATGGGGAAATTTAAGGGTAGGACCGATAGAGATCATATCCATCCCGGGATTTTTATCTCCGATAATCCCGCATTCCAGGCCGGCATGGATGACCTCGACCACCGGTTCCTTTTTATAAAGTTTTTTATACAGGTCGGTACTCTTTTTTAGTAAAGAGGATTCCATATTCGGCTGCCAAGGTGGATACCCGTCGGCACTCTTTCCTCTTCCGCCGGCAATGAAGGCCACGGATTCAATTCTCTGGGTCAGTTCCTCCAGCCTGGAGATTCTCGAACTCCGCTGGCTGGTTAACACCTGCAGTTTGTTTTTTTCAATTTTGATATTGGCAAAATTATTAGAGGTTTCAACCAGATTCTCGATATCCTTGGACATGGCTTCGACGCCATGGGGGACGATTAAAATAAATTCGATAATTTTCCGGGTGTCGGCTTCAGACAGAACCTGCTTGAAGTCTGCTTCCTTTGCTTTTTCCAGATTTAACTCAATCCCGGGATCAGTATTGGCGAATTCAATTTTCAGAATTTTTTCAAGATCGGTAATTACCTTTTTAACTTTTTTCAAATTCACGGGATCAAAGAAAATAACGGCTTCCGCATCCCTGGGAATGGCATTATGGGCACTCCCGCCCTTTATATCGGCAACCGATATTTTTACCTTGCCGTTTACTTGATAAAGCGCGCGGCCCAGAACCCTTATGGCATTGGCTTTTTGGGCATTGATATCGATGCCGGAATGACCGCCCTTCATTCCCCCGGCCTTTAGCTTGAACGGCTTATGTTTCGGATTTTTCTTTTTGAAATGCAGCGGCAAGGACAGATAGGTATTCAGGCCTCCGGCACATCCGACCGTGAAATAGCCCTCATCTTCCGAATCGACATTTATCAATACTTTTCCCTTGATAAATCCGGGCTTCAAGGCATTGGCGCCGGTCAAACCGGTTTCCTCATCTACGGTAAAAAGAAGCTCCAGAGGTCCATGTTTGATTTTTTTATCAAGGGCCAGCACAATGGCCATGGCGATAGCAATCCCGTTATCCGCCCCCAGTGTGGTTTTATCAGCCGTCAGCCATTCGCCTTCATATTTTAATTTAATGGGGTCCTTGGCAAAATCATGATCGGAATCCGGAGTTTTCTCACAGACCATATCGACATGTCCCTGAATGACCACAATCGGAGATTTTTCATTTCCCGGAGAAGCCGGAACCCTTATCAAAACATTACCCACCGGATCCATTTTGTTTTCAAAACCACTCTCTTTGGCCCAATTCATCAACCATTTACAGATTTTTTCCTCATGTTTCGAACACCGGGGAATCTTGGTGACTTCTTCGAACCATTTCAAAATTTCTTTTGTTTTTTCATGTTCGACCTTCATCGACTTCTCCTTTCTGGATAGTTCTTTATTTTTTCAGAAAAACCATCACCACCAAAATCTCAGCACTGTAAATGATACGCAAGCAGTTAGTTTGACCGCCAGCATGCTGTCGCAAGTTGTACGATAACACGATGGTTTAGTTCATCATAAAAAAAAATAAAGTAAAAGTCAAGGTTGATAACAGCACCTTCCATTTCCGCTTGACCATGAATCAGGATAAATTGCTATTCAATCTGTTCCAATTCAGCTGCATAAATAACCACCCGGTTTCTTCCGGTGTTTTTGGCATGGTAGAGGGCTTTGTCGGCATTGCTGAGAATCTCTTCAACCGAATTGCCGCCCTCCGGAAAACTGTTAATACCCAGTGAAATGGTAATTTTCCCTTTCTTTATTTTTCCGGGGCTGCCAAAGGGTTCATTATCAACGGCTTCTCTCAACCGTTCCGCAGCCAAAAAAGCGCCCACCCGATCGGTATGAGGCAGGATGGCGACAAACTCATCTCCCCCATATCTGGCCAGGATATCGCTGGCCCTGAATATCCGTTTCATTATCAATCCGACTCTTTCCAATGCTTGCGAGCCCAGGATATGTCCATTGGTATCGTTAAATTTCTTGAAATCATCGATGTCCAGTATAACTACTGAAAACACATTATTATATCTTCTGGACTGCTGAACTTCATGCTCAAGCACCTCAAAAAAATGAGTCTGATTGTAAAGATGGGTGAGGCCGTCAGTAATGGATAATTCCCTGCTTTTTTTTAATAAATCCTGTAGTATTTTTTCATTCTCTCTCAGTTTTTTCGACAGAAAAGCGGATATGAAAAAAGAGAAGATCAGGATAACAATAAAAGCAATAAGATTAACCAGTTTTTGAGGAAGAATAACCAGTCCCTCTTGCTTCAGGAATATCAAAACAATAAGTACAACCGAAATGACCGTGTTTTTAAATGCCTTTCGATACTCAATCACAAACGTGGTCACCATCACATAAAAAATAAACAATACCAGAACCGGACTGCCGAAACCCCCGGAAAAGAAAATATACAAAAAAAGAATCACCAGATCAAAATCAAGTTGGAGGGAGATCAACAGGGAAAGCGTCTTGATATTTTCCGGTATTTGCTGTTTCCCCCTATTAATAAAAAGAATAAAAAGAACATTTCCCATGAGCGATAAAATCAGAATTAAAAAAAAATGAAAAAAAGTAATATAAACCGTATTTAAAAAAAAACTGTATATAATGAAAAACAAAAGAATAAAAAACGAATATATCCATCTTATCCGAATCAACCAGCGATTTCTGTCCAACATAAGTTTGATGGCAATTCGCTCAGGTCCATCCAATTTCGATATCGGTTCCCCCATGGCCAAATCTCCGGTATATATTTAATATGTTTTTTTACCCAAAAGTCAAATTTATTATTGCATTCGCCAGACGAACATATTAAAATATAAAACAAATTGATTCGTAACCTTTTGTCAGAGGAGGACTGCATTGTTCAAAAGAACCAAGCTATATGATTTGAGTTATTATAACTTTATTGGAACCTGGGCATGGATCCTACACCGGTTATCCGGTCTGGCCCTGATATTTTATATTACCCTGCATATATGGGTCATAAACACCCTATCCCAGGGTCCGACGAAGTTTAATGCGGTTATGAATTTTTTAAACTCGCCATTTTTTAAATATTTGGAGGTCGGATTATGGGGAGTGATTCTTTTTCATGCTTTCAACGGCCTAAGAATTCTGCTGATTGATTTTTTCAAGGGTTCGCTGAAACAAAAGAAATTATTCTTCTTTCTCATTGCCATTGCATTCCTGCTCTGGGCTATCGGAAGCACCATGATCATTTCACATATTCAATAAGGGAAAAACATGAAAAAAAATTTCAAGGAAACATCAAAGACCGGGGCAGTTGCCTGGCTGTTTCAGAGAATTTCTGCTATTTTTTTATTCGTTCTACTGATATTTCATTTTATAACCTATCACTTCATATCAAAGGGAGTCATCCGATACGAGGTGATTTCAGAAAAAATGAAATCACCTTGGTTTAATTTAATGCAATTTATTTTCCTTCTCACCGCGCTTTACCATGGGTTTAATGGAATCTGGGCTGTGGTTGAAGACTATATCCACACGAAATTTCTAAGAATTGCCATATATGGATTAATCATATCCATCGGCCTTTGCCTGTTTTTTATCGGTACGCTGACTATTTTCAAATCCGCAAATCTTTAAAAGGGGAATTAAATGAAAGTTGAAGAAGCGAAATATTTTCATAAAATTGACGCCGTAGTCGTGGGTGCCGGCCTGGCAGGCCTAAGAGCTGCTCTTGAAATAGCCAGAAGCGGCAAACAGGTTGCCGTTATGACCAAGGTATATCCGACTCGCTCCCATTCGGGCGGTGCTCAGGGAGGAATCGCCGCTTCCCTTGCCAACGTCGCTGAAGACTCAACGGACCTTCATATGTTTGATACCATTAAGGGAAGTGATTATCTGGGAGATCAGGATATCATCGAATTGTTTGTCGAAGAAGCGATAAAAACCGTTTATGAATTCGAACACATGGGGGTACCCTTTTCGAGAACTCCGGATGGAAAAATCAACCAGAGACCATTCGGTGGACACAGCTCTCCCAGGGCTTGTTTCTCAGCCGACATTACTGGCCATGTACTTCTTCATACCCTTTATGAGCAGTGCCTGCGTCAGCATGTCCATTTTTTTAACGAGTTTCAGGTTTTTTCATTGATTATTGAAAAAAACACTTCAAGGGGGATAGTCGCCTGGGATATCCGCCATGGAGGGCTGCATATTTTTCATTCAAAAGCTGTACTATTGGCAACGGGCGGATACGGAAGGGCATTTAAAATAAGTTCAAACGCCCATGCCAATACCGGTGACAGCCTGGCTTTAATTCTGGAAAATAACCTGCCGTTAGAAGATATGGAATTTGTGCAGTTTCACCCTACCGGCCTCTATAAACACGGTATACTCTTATCTGAAGCGGCCCGCGGGGAAGGCGCTTATATATTAAATAGCCATGGGGAACGGTTCATGAAGAACTATGCCCCCGAAAAAATGGAACTGGCGCCCCGCGACGTGGTGTCGAGAGCGGAACAAACAGAAATAAATGAAGGAAGAGGAATTGATGGGAAAGAATGTGTACTACTTGATCTGAGACACCTGGGGAAAGAAAAAATAATGGAAAGGCTCCCTCAGGTTTGGGAGCTTGCCGTCAACTATTTAAACATTGATGGCATCAAGGAGCCTATTCCCATTCAGCCTACCGCACATTATTCCATGGGTGGAATACCTGCCAATAAAAAAACCCAGGTTCTATTGGACAGCAATGGCAATATCATAAAAGGCCTTTATACTGCCGGAGAAGCTTCCTGCCTCTCACTGCATGGCGCCAATCGGCTGGGCACAAATTCCCTTCAGGGTGCCGCCACCTTCGGCAGAATAGCGGGGATCCATATTACCGAATTCATCCGATCCAATTCCTTCGAAAATTTGCCTGAACATCCGCTTGAATTCGCCCAAAGAAAAATATCCCGGCTAACCTCCGGCAACGGGAAAGAAAAACATGCACACATCAGAGAAGAACTCCAGGAAAACATGACGAAATATCTGGGTGTATTCAGGAACGAAAAAGAAATGCTTCTGGCCAGAGGAAAAATTAGGGAACTGCAAGAACGATACCAACAGGTCAACATCGATGACCGTGGCTGCATCTTTAATCTGGATTTAATCGAAGCTTTCGAACTGGGGAACCTTCTGAGTTTTTCAGAAGTAATGATCGAAAGTGCCATTGCCAGGAAAGAATCGAGAGGAGCGCATTTCAGAACAGATTTTCCCAAAAGAGATGATAAAAACTGGCTCAGACATACCATGGCTTGGAAAACCGAAGGCGGAATCAAACTGGACCATTCCAGGGAAATTTCCATTTACTGGGATAAATATCCGCCGCAGGAACGTAAATATTAAGGAGTATGTAATTGAAAAAAGAAAATTTAAGCGTAAAAATTTTGAGATACACCCCGGAAACTGATGCCAGACCTCACTGGCAAACCTTCAAATTGCAGGTTGACCGGGATTCAACGATTCTGGATATCCTGAATGAAATTCACTGGAATATTGACGGTACCCTTGCCTACAGAAGATCATGCAGAAGTGCAATCTGTGGTTCCTGCGCCATGAAAGTCAACGGCCGGAATATTTTGGCTTGTGAAACATCCCTCCAGCAATTCAGGGGAGGTAAACTTAAAATCGAACCTTTACCCGGCTTCCCGATTCTCAAGGACCTGG
>CAZOWT010000053.1:0-10271 GCA_964583345.1 uncultured Clostridia bacterium | reverse complement strand
GAAAAACTTAAAAGGATTAAACCTTATTTGATTCTAAAAAAACCGATTCCCGATAAAGAATTCATTCAGACTCCGGAACAATTTGAAAAAATAAGGGAAACCGTTCTCTGTATTCTCTGCGGTGCCTGTACTTCATCTTGTCCCAGCCTCTGGGGAAACGAGAATTACCTCGGTCCAGCGGCATTGTTAAAAGCATACCGCTTTATTTTTGATTCCAGGGATGACGGTGTTATGGAAAGAATCGATATTATCAATGATAAAAACGGAATTTGGAGATGCCATACCATATTTAACTGTATGGAATCATGCCCCAAAAACATCAACATCACCGAATTCATTTCAAAGCTGAAGGTCAAAGCAGTTGAGAATTCACTTTAGTATGGTTCTGATCATGGCCCATCCGGATTGGATTGCTGAGAGATGAAGAAAGAAAAAATTTTGATTACCGGTGGTGCTGGCTATATTGGCAGTCATATCGTACGCGATCTGGGAGAACGGGATTATGACCCGATTGTTTATGACAATCTTTCGACCGGGAACAAAGATGCGGTCATTTACGGTCAGTTTATCAAGGGAGACTTGAACGACCAAAATCTCCTGACTGAAATTATCAAAACCCACGCCATAAAGAGTGTCATCCATTTTGCCGCATTTATCGTGGTCAACGAATCTGTGGCACACCCCCTTAAATATTATCAGAATAACTTTGTCAATTCCTGCAATCTGATTAAAACCTGTATTGAACAAAATGTCGAAAACTTTGTATTCTCTTCGACTGCGGCTGTTTACGGGATCCCTGAAAAAATCCCTGTTAACGAACAGTCAGAACTAAGACCCATCAATCCCTACGGCACATCAAAAATGTTTACCGAATTATTGCTGAGGGATGTATCAACCGTTACCGATACATTTAATTATGTTGCCCTGAGGTACTTCAACGTGGCGGGAGCAGATCGGGCCAACCGAATCGGACAAAATTATAAAAATCCAACCCACCTCATTACCCTGGCCTTGAAGACAGCCCTTGGCGAATTCCCTGAATTGAAAATATTCGGAAACGATTATAATACACCGGACGGAACGGCAATAAGGGATTATATCCATATCGATGATTTATCAGACGCCCATTTGCTGGCTCTGGATTATCTGAAAAAAAACCACAAAAGTAAAATTTTCAATTGCGGTTATGGAAAAGGGTATTCGGTCCTGGATGTTGTAAAAGGCGTGAAGGATATCACTCGAATTGATTTTAAAATTGAGAATTCGAAACGAAGAGAAGGGGATCCCCCCATGCTGGTGGCGGATTCTCGCCTGATCCAGGAAACACTCAATTGGAAACCCAAATACAACGATCTCCATTATATAATTAAAACAGCCTGGGAGTGGGAAAAAAAATTGAAAAAACAGCGGACAAAATGAAATACAATAAAATTATCCTGGCCCTGTTTCTTTTTTCATTACTGGATTTCCCAAAGCCCTCCCCGAATTTTCAGTTGTTTGGGAAATCCGGGATCAAAAACCGGCATTCCAAAAAAAGCCACGCTACAGCGATTTCCCCGACACATTTTAAAGCCGAGAATTACCCGAGGGTTAATTATACCATTGATGCGCAACTTTTCCCTGAAGAAAAAAAAGTACTGGGATCAGAAACAATAGAATGGACCAATACATCAACAATTCAGGCCAATTCACTCAGATTTCATCTGTATTTTAATGCATTCAAGAACGAAAAAACAACCTTTCTTGAAAAAATGAATTTCTTTCAATCAGAACAACAGCTGGAATCCTTTCAGTACGGAGAGATAAAAATCAATGAAATCAGGATTGTTCAAGGAGAGGAGCTCACCTCAAAAATTCAATTTGTTTCTCCGGATGATCAGAATCCCCATGATAAAACGGTAATGGAAGTAAAATTAGAGCAGCCGATTGCACCTTATCAAACTGTTTTCATCAAGATAAATTATAGCCTGGCTATCCCAGAAAATATCAGCGGAATCGGACAGACAGATGACTATTTTTTCCTGGGGCAATGGTTTCCCAAAATAGGGGTATTTCAGCCTGATGGGACTTGGAACTGCCATCAATATCATTGGAATACAGAATTCTTTTCAAACTTCGGCAAATATAAAGTCACCCTCACCCTACCGGAAAAATATATAATCGGAGCAACCGGCAATCTCGAAAGCAAAAGCAAAAATCCGGATGGCACCTATTCCTTCGTATTTGAAGAAGAAAATATTCATGATTTTGCCTGGGTGGCATACCCCTATTTTAAAGAAATCATTGAAAAAATTAAACTCAAAGGCAATCGCGAAGAGACAAAAATTGTTCTGCTGCTCTCCACCCGCCATCACGACCTGAAAGAACATTATTTAAACAGCTTGAAATTCGCTCTTCAATATTATGCGGACCATATTCTGCCCTATCCTTATCGCAAGATAACCCTGGTTGACCCTCCGTTCAGGGCAACCGATTCCGGAAACCAATCTTACCCGACGCTTTTCTCAATCTCGCATTCTATCCTGATTCCGGATAGGATCAAAATAACCGATTCCAACCTGTTTCATGAATTCGGACATCAATATTGGTATGGTATTATCGGGAACGATGAATCAAGAGAACCATGGCTTGATGAAGGCATCAATACGTTTTTTGAAATCGATCTTATGGAGCAATTTTATAGAAATTCCCCTTCATTCCTCGATTCGGGCATATTCAAACTGGACATTGCTCAATTTTACCGCTGGAAATATCTGTCGATTCCATCTTCCGATAACATCAACCAAAGTTCATGGACTTTCATGGATCAAATGGCATATACCAGAAATGTTTGTTACAAAGCGGCAATTTTCCTGAAAAGCCTGTCAAATTATACCGGGCATAAAAAGATGATGGATTTTTTCAGATTTTATGCCCATAAAAACAGATTCAAACATCCATCCACCAAAGATTTCATTGAAACATTTAATCAATTCATGCAAGATGATTTTTCCTGGGCTTTTGATCAATTTGTAAACAACAATATTGAACTTGATCAGTCGGTCTATTCGGTCGAATCAGTTCCAATCCGGGGTCATGCCGGAAAATATAAAAACGAAGTCATTTTTTTACGGCATCAGGGTTATTTCCCTTCAGATCTTCTCATAAAACTAACTGATGGAAAGGAAATGCGATATTTATGGAAAGAACGGCATAACTGGAAAAAAATCAATTTCGAAAGCGATTCTCCCATCGATTATGCAGCAATTGATCCCGGTTTTAAAATCCTGTTGGATAAAAACACATTTAATAACTCGAGATATCTGAAAAAATCATCCGTATATTTAACTAGAATCAGCGTTAAACTCGGACTGGTTTTCCAGGATTTGCTGACTTTTCTGTTTTTATAAAAACCGCAATGAGCTTATTTAATGCATTTATTAAAAGTCTGAAACTTAACAACCTTAAAATTGCCCTCTACATCTGGGTATTCAATCTGGCAATCACCGGAATTGCCATTTTCACCCTGTGGAATTTATTCTCGTTTTCCACAGGAAGATCCGTTTTTCAATTCGCCGATGAGTCCCTGAATTTTTTAACTTTTTTTATTAATATTTATCTGACAAACAAATCCAGTTTTCTACTGGCCATATCAATCATTATGTTGGTTTTATTTTTTTTCATCATCTTATCCATATTCGTATCGGGCGGTGTTTATTCGGTTTTGATAAATAATGAAATGAAAACATTTAAAAATTTGATCAGTTCCTCAATTGAAAATTTTTCCCGGTTTTTAATGATTTTCCTGTCCAATTTGGTCACCTGGTTTGTTCTGTTTTTTATTTCAGCTATTGGCCTTTATTTCATGAAGGCCATTCTTTCACACACAGGGAATGAAATCCTATTCAGGATTATTTTATATTTATGGATTTCGATCGTCATTATTCTGACTTTAATCGCCATGGCCGTTTATGATTTTTCCAGAATCATTTTTATCAAAACCGAAAAAAATTTTTTTTACTGCCACAAGAAAGGATTCTTATATGTGATAACCCATAAAGGGATTATTTTCCCTGTTTTTATTACATATACTATAATTTTTATCATCTTACAGGTCATGTTCACCACCATACAAAGTCAAGTTGAAAATTCAATACCTGTATTCCTGCTATTACTTATCCATCAAGCATTCATCATTTCAAAATACTTTATGAAGGCCATTCTGATGAATACCGAAGCCAACCTACTGGTTACCGAACCTGAACCATAGGAAAACAAACACAATTGATATCCCCTTAAAATATAGGACCGGTTTTACCGGAACGTCCGGGATACGAAAAAAATTTTTTTATTGAAAAATAGAAATTTTTATTTATATTAAAAATAGACACTGTGTGTGTCTGAGAAAAAAATAGGTTGGTAAAATGGGGCTGGGTAAAACTCAGCCCCATTTTTTTTGGAAGAAACCGCTTTCAGGCGAGATACCGTCTCAATCCGTCCTGCCATTTAACCATAATATTTAGACCCTGTTCTTTCAAGTGCTTATTCTCAAGGACACAGTATTTAGGCCTCTTGATATTTCCGGCAAATTCCCCGGGAGCAGCCCGGTCTAATTTAACCGTAATATTTTTAATGGAAAATATTTCCCGGGCAAATTCAAACCAGGAACAGCTTCCCTCCGAGGTAACATGATACAATCCGTATTCCGCTCTGTTCTCAATCATTTTTATAATCTGCCGGGCAATATCCTCGGTAAAGGTCGGTGTTAAAACCTCATCGTCAACTACACGAATCTGTTCCTTTTCCCGGGATAATTTCAGCATGGTCTGGACAAAATTACTTCCCTTGGCGCGGCAAACCACACGGCCATAAATTCCCGAAACCCTCAAAATATAATATTTTTCCGCTATGGATTCGATAAAATGTTCACCGGATAGCTTTGTATTCCCATAAACATTCAGGGGCAACGGTTTATCACTTTCGATATATGGACTGTCTTTTGCCCCATCAAAAACATAATCGGTACTGATATGAACTAGAGCAGTATCGCTTTCAAGACAGAAATCAGCCAGATTTCTGGAGCCAATACCATTTATTTTAAATGCCCTTTCAGGCTCTTCTTCACAACGACCGACATGGTGCATGGCAGCCGTGTTAATAATACAATCGGGTTTTATCCGCGAAAATGCTTTTTTTATCGAATTCAGATCAGAGATTTCTATCTGATCATGGTTCAAACCGACAACATGATCGCCGTTTTTTGAAAAACAGGCGCAAATATCATTCCCAAGTTGGCCGTTTGCCCCGATAACAACTATTTCTCTTCCCGAAGATCCCATTTCTCTTAACCGAATAACTGCTTTATTTTTTTTTCTTCAACTTCATAAATACCCGGATATTATAATATTTCGGATCATCGAAATCACTGAATTTTTCCATGTTTTCCACCAGGTCTTCCACAATGGCATCAATGGCGTATTTTGGATGAAAACTAAGAACTTTTTTGGCTTTTTCAATACTGACTTTGTAATTTCTATAATCCTCAATATGCCGGATATCCAGACGAATATCCATGTTTAAATGTTGCTTCACACCGCTTTTAACCAAATCGCCTATTTCACCGACCGTGTAATTGCCTGATGCCACATTAAAAACACCGGAAATGTCGGAATTGGCCTCGACTGCCCGAATATAAGCTGTCGCAGCATCTTTGATACTCAGGATCGGTCTCCATATAGCAGGATTATTGACAACAATTGCTTTTTCGGTAACCGCGGTTTTGAACATGGTATTAACCACCAGGTCCAGCCGCATCCTCGGGCTGTACCCGCTTACCGTTCCCTGACGAAGTGCGATCACAGAAAAATTTGAATCTTTCATCTGCATAACCGAGTTTTCGCCCTGCAATTTTGAGATTCCATAGGGATAACTTGCAATTGCCGGAGATTCTTCATTATATAATTCATTTACAGTATAGCCATAAACCGAACATGATCCGGCATATATAAATCTCTTTACACCTGCTTTCTTGGCGATATATCCCAGGAAAGCGGGCGCTGCTGCATTGGAAACAAAATTTTCGGCCGGGGAATATTCGGCCATTGGATCATTTGAAAGGCCTGCCATAAAAATCACCTGCTCATAGGATGCCAAATCTTCCTCGGTCAGATCAAAAATATTTTTATTGATCGGTTTAATTTTAAGAGGCAGGTGATTCCCGAACCACAACAGATCTATAACATCAACTTCATATCCCCTTTCAAGAAGTTCCGGCAACAAAACCGATCCGATATAGCCCGCGCCTCCCACAACCAGTATTTTCATTTTTTTACTCCTTGTTTTCACACTTTAAAAAATCAGATTCTTTCCTGTTCAACCATTGAAAAAGAGTCTGAGCCTGAATATCTTTTTCGGAGAGCAATGGATTGGTTGTCGGCCATTTTATTCCAATTTCCGGATCATTCCACAAAATCCCGGATTCTCCCCGGTTATTGTAGATACCGGTGCATTTGTATTGGATTTCGGCAAAATCAGATAACACGCAGAATCCCCTGGCAAATCCGGCCGGTGCCCAAACCTGTTTTCGGTTCTCTGCGGTGGCCTCAATACCAAACCATTTTCCCAGGGTTGGTGAACCTTTTCTGATATCGACTGCAACCAGAAACGCTTTGCCGGTGGTTACCCGCATTAATTTCCCCATGGGGGGATCCCATTGAAAATGCAATCCCCTTAAAACACCTTTGCCGGAACCCGAATGGTTATCCTGAATAAAAGAAGTGGGCAGTCCAAGCTGTTTGAACTGATCCGATCGGAAAACCTCCATAAAAAATCCTCTTTCATCCTGGAATACCTCCGGCACCAGAACGGTCAATCCGTTTAAATGTTCGGATTCTACTTTCATTTGCATGGAATCTCCTCATGATCAGTATAATGAAGTGTACGAATTATAAACAATTTTAAAGTTTATTCCAATAATAAATATTGTCAAGTTGCTTTCGCATGAAAAAGGACCGGTGATAATCCTCGATATTATTCATCATTTGCTTCCGGAATGATAATCCACATAATGATATAGACCAAAATCCCGGGAAAGGCTATGCTGAAAATTGAAACCAGTACATAAACGATTCTCACCAGTGTGGGGTCCAGATTAAAATATTTGGCGAGACCTGCACATACCCCGGCAATCATTTTATCTTTACGGGATCGCATCAGTTTTTTCATTTTTATCCTCGCTGTTTACCTTATTTTTTCGGATGACAAATTTCTCTGAAATCACAAAAGCCGCAAATATAAGATTCATTTTTATAAAAAATTTCACTTTTTATATTCTCCACCACATAATGAATGATGTTGAACATTTTATCAATATTGATATCTTCGGGCTTGAGAAAAATTTCCTGATGATTAACTTTATGGGAATTGCCGGAATAGAGAATTTGAAGCTTTAACTTCGAATTGACCTCACCGAAGGATTTTTCGAAAAGATATTTATAAATTATCATCTGCAAGAAAGAACGATTCAGTCTACTTTTTGACCATTTGGAATTTGTGGTTTTAAAATCTGTAATACTAAAATCCTGTTCGACCAGGTCGATGATACCTTTCAAATTTACTCTGATATCGGTTAGTTCGATTTCCAATTTTTTCTCCACCATCAGGGGATTAATCTCACTTGCCAGATGTTTCAAAAAATAGCTGACAAAAGCCCTTCCCCGGCGTTTCGGTTCGTCAGGAGTTTTTCCCCATATGATGTCTTTTTCGCCCCTCATTAAATCAAATTTTTCTTCAAACACACCGATCAGTTCATCTTTCTCGGTTTCAATTCCCTTGACCCGTTGTGTGAAATAATGTTCGAGTGTTGAATGGAATACAATGCCCAGAAATGTTTTTTCATTCAGGGGCATTTCAATCTCTTTAATATAATAGAAATAATATTTCTGGGGGCAATTTTGGTATGTACTGATCTGATTATATGATATATAACCCCTGGGAAGGTTCATCAAAAACTAAACTTTTTTGATCGATTTATTCATTAATATATTTAACCGGGATTTATACCTGGCTCCGGTATTTTGATGGATAATGCCCTTGGAAATGGTCTGATCGATACTGGCAATGACCTGGGGGAACAACTTTTGCGCCTCATCAATTTTCCCGGCTTTTATGGTTGAGCGAAATGATTTTATTTTATTCCTCATCTTGGAACGATTCATTTTATTAATCATTCTTCTTTTTAAATCCCTTCGATACTTTTTTTCAGCAGATTTGTGAGTTGCCATAACACATCCTCCAGTAAAATTAGATTTTATCATACAAAAAAAGGGGGGATTTGTCAATCCCAGGTTCCGGATTTGAATTCCCCGAGGTCCAGGGTAATAAATTTCTGGCTCCTGGTTTTGCAGAAATCAATAATTTCCTGCCTGTGGGAAATAATGGTTTTGAACTGATTTTTAACCGTTTCAATACGAATTCCGTCTGGAATATATCTAATTCTAACCGGAAATATACCCAGGTCAGTCAGGAACATTTCAATCTCATCAAATTGTTTGATTTCATCCTGGACCAGTTTATGTTGATAAGGGAACCGGGTTGCCAGGCAGGTTGATGAGGTTAAAAAATATTTTTTTATCCCCATGTTTTTTAAATATTTCTCAATTTCGGTTGAGGTGATTCTGGCATTTTGCATCGGAGAAATGACGCCAAGCTCTTTAGTTGCCTTCAATCCAGGGCGGTATTCAGAGAGATCGGAATGGGTGCTCCCATCAAAAATTGTATCGATACCCACCCTTAGAGCATCTCTTTTTATATGACCGAAAATCAAGTCTTTGCAGAGATAACAACGATTCCTGGGATTCGACCATATCTTTTTTTCGGCAGATAGTTCAACTCGAACGGTTCTAAGATGAAAATCCATGATACTCTGGAAATATTCAATTCTTCGATTATCAAGTCGGGAGGAAAAATTTCCGATCGCATAAAAAGCAATGACATTGTCTCTGCCAAGAACATCGACTGCCATTTTCAAAAGAAAAAAAGAATCCTTCCCCCCGGAAAATGCGACACCTATCTTGATGTATTTTTTTATTTCCCGGACCAGTGAATTAATTTTTTGATTGCTTCTCATTTTGAAAAGATTTTTTCTGCCTCAATGCTTCGAATAGAACAACTGCAGCCGAGACAGAGACATTAAGCGATTCGACATCTCCGGAATAAGGAATGGATATCAGCAGATCGGCATGCTTTTTGACCAGCGGTGAAATACCGCTTTCTTCATTTCCCACAATAACCGCTGTTTTGTTTTTAAAATTATACTGATGATAGGGTATTCCGCTCTTTACATCAGTGGCAACCACCCAGAATTGGTTTTTTTTTAAAATCCGAATGTCATTTGTCAAATTTTTTGACAAAACAATTTTTGCCTTGATTAAGCTGCCGGCAGATGTTTTCAAAACCGTCTCATTAATGGGAGCTGATTTTCGAAGCGAAACGATAATACCATCAACCTGAGCGGCAACTGCTGATCTGATAATCGCCCCGATATTGCCCGTGTCGTGAATTCTATCCAGAACCAGAATGAAACCGCTGGTTACATTTTCTAAAATTTCTGAAATTTTGTAAAACCTGACCGGCGAGACCTGGGCAAAAACACCCTGGTTCTTGCCGCCGGTTTTTCGATCAATGATACCCTGGGGAACGATTTGAAAAACGATTCCCTTCTGGCGGCATAAATCCTTTATCTGATTTATTTTCTCGCCTCTCCGGACCTGGCTGATGTAAATTTTTTGAATGGAGTTGCTCGAATTTAACATTTCGTATAAGGAATTAATAGATGTGATATTCATTTCCAATTCTGGCATATAAAATAGTATATTTCATCATTAAAAGCAAGTTAGATTGAGATTTTCCCCTGAACCATACGGGATGAACTTCAAATTACGGTTGCCAAATATTGCCGGCTTGACTTCTGAGTTTATCCTTATTCGACAATTCGATAACAATTCCAGACAGTGATCCTTTTTTCATAATGCCATTTTATTACGGTTCGCTTTTCTCACCCTGGCTGGCCATATGCAATTTGAGAATTGTTTTTCAATATGATATATAGGGAAAATGAACAGGCAGAAAAAAACATTGCTGATCCTGAATCCATCAGCGGGCAAGGGAAAAGGAAAAAAAATGTTTTCAAGAATCCGGGCAGTTCTTGAAAAAAACATAAAAAACCTGGAAGTTGAAACATCCCTTTATCCAGGGCATCTGATCGAACTGGGACAGAGAGCCATCAAAGAAAA
>CAZOWT010000052.1:0-16244 GCA_964583345.1 uncultured Clostridia bacterium | reverse complement strand
GGTCAAGGTGGAGAGCGAAGCCAGGAGCATAGAACCCACCATGGTTCCTCCGAAATTTCGCATGATCATCATGCTTGAGAATAGAAGCACCGCAAATCCGGTAATAACGGCAACGGCATTGGTCAATATGGCATTACCCTTTTCCCGGAAGGCATATTGTATGGATTCTTCCAGGGCAAATCCCTGTTCCAGATGATCGGTTACACCCTGAGAAAAATGGATCGCGTAGTCAATTCCCACTCCGATTGACACGCTTCCGATCATCATGGTGGCATAATCGAGAGGGATGCCGCTGTATCCCAGGAATCCGTATATGATTGAAATGGTAAAGATTATGGGGATGGTGGACATCAATCCCACGATTATGCTGCGCCTCAGAATAGTCATGATAATCAGGGTGAGGCCATAGGCCAGAAGGATGGATTGTATTTGAGAACTGTTGAGATAGTGATCCAGACGGGTCAGCATGGAGGGAATGCCTGTCTGGGAGATGGATTTCAAAGAGAGGGGTTGGCCCCGGATCAATCCTATTGTCTGGAGGGGCAGAACCGCCGTGTTGTCCAGAAGATCATAAAGGACCGATTTTATTTTCTTTTCAAACCCCATATCCTCGGATGCAAAGACGCGATTAAGCTCCGACCAGATCTGATGGGTAATCCATTTTTGCCTGCATTCACGGGTTTTGTAAAGGATGGTTTCTGAGGAATCCCGGGCAATCTCCGGGTCGTACTTGGACGATGGAATCCACTTTTTTAGAATTTCCTGGATTTCGGACAAACTGAGGGGATTGACGGACATGGTTTGGCCAATTGCCTTCGTGAGATTCCGCCGGGTCTTCGGATCGATGAAGAAATCAAATTGTTCGGATCCGATGTAATCGGATATTTCCTGGAACTGAATTTTCTTCAATTCCGGACTTTCTGGACCTGCCGAAAGAGTCAGGGTTTTTTTCAAAATGGGATCGAGCACCTGTTCATCTATTTTGTTTTCACTATATCGCCTGGAAATCCACTGGATTTCATCCCGAAGATATCGAACTTCATGGCCCTGAATTTCTTTACGGAGCTGATTCGGAATATGGTCCAGTTTATAGACATAAAGAGGTCGGGAATAGTTTTCGGCGATGAAGCGGTTTATCCTTACGGTTAATTGCCGGTTGAAGGCAGTGGCGCTACGGGCACTTTTTGAAAATACCAGCGATTCCTGGTTGTTTTCAGTTACGATTTGTTTGATTTCCCGGCGTCCATCCATGAAAAACCAGATATTATTGATCCCGGCGGAGCTGTCAGGCAGTGAATAACGGTCGTTCAATTTAAAATTAAGTTCCTCAATAACCGAAACGATTGAAACCGGAAGGCTTAACGCTTTCTGGGACATCAGGAAATTTTCCGAGCGTCGCATTACCCGAAGTATCCCCGGAGATTTGCAGTCTTTTGCTTTAAAATCGATAATGACCGGATAGGCGCCCTCAAAATGAGCCGACAAATGTTGCTGGCTGATCCGGGGCAATGAATGATCCGGAAAATATTCGCTGAAATTCATCTCTTTCTTTATGAACGGAATACCGAACGCAAATGCAGTAAGAATGATGAATGAGACCCCGACAATCACCGTTTTTCTTCGGATTACCAGTGCGGCCAATCGGGTTAACAACGGAGTCAAGTTCAGGGGCCGGTATTTTTTTCGGGAGAAAGAACCGAATGATGAAAGAGCGGGTACCAAGGTCAAGGCGATCAGCAGTGAAAACAATATCCCCACCGAGGAATATAATCCGAATTCAGCTATCAGTTTTAATTTAACCGATTGAAACGATAAAAAACCTATGAAAGTGGTAAGGCCGGCCAGAAGAACCGGTGCGATGATCATGGATGTGGATCGAATCAAACTGGATTTTTCCGCCGTAGGGGCATCGGACAGGTCATGGTAATATTTGTTCAGCACATGGATGCCGTAAGCCGATCCCAGGGCGGTCAGCAGCACCGGTATGACCGAGGTGACAAAGGACATGGGCTGGTTGAGAAATCCAATCAAACCGAAGAGCCAGACCGTGGCCAGTGCCACCACCAGAGCCGGATAAAGTATTCCCTTGAGGGATCTGAAACTGATAAAGAGGGTGAAACAGATGATGACAAAGATAATGGGGGTTAACGTCATGAGGTCTTTCATGGCGAAATCGGTGATGAAGTGTGCATCAGAGGGCATGCCCGAGTAATATACCCGGGCCTTTCCTGAAAAGATTTTAGCGGCAGCCGGTTCTAATAGATTTTTAACCACCTTTTCCGAATCTGACTGACTGTTGATAAACACCGAAATGGCTGCCCACTTCCCGTCGGCGGATACGATGTTTCCGACAAAGGATTCGTCCGGCAACACCCGGGACTTGAACCGGGACATTTCTCTTGGAGTCGGGGGGATTTCAGAGAGAAGGTCGTCCACCTGGATGCCGCCGGGGATCTTTTTAATGTCGGCGATGTTGGCTATGGAGCTGACATAAAAAATCTCTTCATGCTCCTGCAGAGTCTCCGTGAATTGCCGGATGGTCTTGAGCATGTCGGGACTGAACAGTTCACCGTCGGGTTTGACCATCACCACCACCAGGTCATTGATGGAAAACTTTTCCGATATGTTTAAAAACAGCGCCAGGTCAGGATCATCGGGGGATAACCAAGAAGAGAATTTGTTATAAAAACAGAGTCGCTTGAAGCCAAACAGGGCAACCAGGGTTATTATGATGCAGATGATAATGACCGGCCATCTTTTTTCAATCACAAAAGTCGACCACCGGATAATGATAGGCTTCATGAAGTTTTTTTTGGTTGAATCAGCGAGTGAAAAAATTCATCGAAAATGGGCCTGGCCAGGACATGTAAATCGGATTTCCGGTCATCGATGATATTCCACAGGATAAATGAAACATTAATGGTGCTTAAATAATTGATGGCGGTAATTTCCGGATTGATATCTTCCCTGAATATTTTTTGCCTTTTACCTTCGCGAATCATTTTTTCAAATTGCTCCAGCAGGTAAATCAGAATGTATTTGAATTTGAAGAATATGGACTTGTTTTCAATGTACAATTCATCGCTGAACAGAATGCGGTAAATGCCCGGAAAATCGGTAAGGTAGTCGATGGCGTAATCGAACCACTCTTTAAGGGCTTTATCCGGCTTTAACGATTTTTTTTCGATTTCCCGGAATTTGTTTTTCAGAACGGTTTCGGAAATATCCAGAATAATGGAAAATGCCTCATCCTTGGACTTGATATGCTTGTAAATCGCTCCCTCCACAAAGCCCACTTCATCGGCTATTTTTTTGGTGGTGATTCCCCGGATACCGAATCGATCTGCCAGATGGAGAACCGCATTGATGATTTCGGCCTTTCTTTTTTCCACAAAATCTTCGATTCTTTTTTTCATGTTTCCTCAAGGTGAGTAAGTATTCACTTACATTTTAATAGCAATTTTAATTCCTGTCAACTTTTATTTTTTTTTCTTGAAAAATCGATCGTCGATCGAAAAAATTGGCCGACCTCTATTTTATAATTGGCTCACTTATGATAAAATAGCAGCATTCGGGGTGTAGCGCAGGCTGGTAGCGCGCACGGTTCGGGACCGTGAGGTCGGAGGTTCGAATCCTCTCACCCCGATTTTAGCGTTCAAAGTTCAACGTTCACCGTTCAAAGTTATTCAAATAAATTATAGAATTTATTGGGTCGGAGGTTCGAGCCGGAGCAAACAGGTTTTTGTTTGCGGAGACCTGGGCGATGGACCTTCGACAGAAGGCAATCGCCCTCATCCTCTCACCCCGATTTTAGTGTTCAAAGTTCAACGTTCAAGGTTCTAAGTTAATTTAAAAAAAACCCCTATCATACTTTCTCACTCTCACACTTTTTCACTGCTTAAAGACGTAAGTCGTGAATTGTAAGTCGTAATTAGATAAAAAATTTTACTCGCACTAACACCAAATATTACCACGAACAAGTAGGTTCTCTACCTGTAGGGGTTGCATATTGGCAACCCTCACTGAATTCTAAGTTAAAAAATACGTGAAACGTAAAGTGTAAAGTGTAGAGAAAAGCTAAAAATTCAATGGTAATTCACTCTTTGATGTTGGTGTAATTCTATAGTAATTCAGTTGTTTTTCTTAACTTCTCAACTTCTTATTTTCTCAACTTTTCTTTCTTACTTTCTCACTTTCTTACTGTCAAAGATGTAAGTCGTTAGAGGTATTCTAATCCTCTCGGATGATCTGTTTCAGTTCTTTCAGGTTTCTAACCGCCTGGCCTTTGTAGTGGTTGTTGCCGGATATGAATATTTTTTTTGCCAGATCCTTCAGTTTTCTTATCTTCTCCGCGATTTTGTTCAATTCAGCGGTGCTGTAGCTGTAATCATAGCGGGCATCCCGTCCCTGATTTGAAAACCAGGACTGGTAATTTCTTCCATGCAGCCGGACATATGAAGTTTCGGGCTGGGTTACTTCCGAGGTCAGGGGAAGCGATTGGGAGATAACCGGCTGGTCGATATTTACCCAGATGAGATTTTTCTTTTTGAAAAAATCGAAAATTTCTTCCCGGTTCCAGCTGTTGTGCCGGAATTCAACCGCGAATGGATGGGGATGGAAGCCGGACTGAAGGCTATTCAGGAAATCCAGGTTTTCGGATGATAATTTAAACGAGTAGGGGAACTGGGCCAGGAATCCGGCCAGTTTATCGGATTGGATGAGCGGCTGGCAGGATCGAATGAAGGCATTCAATTCATCCGGGATCAGCTCGCGTTTGTGGGTAAAGTTCTGAAACACTTTGATCCAGAAACAGAAATCCGGAGTAGATTCGGTTTTATTTACCCAGCCTTGGGTCAGTTTCAGGGAAGGAATATGGTAAAACGTGGTATTGACTTCGACAAAATCAAAATCCCGGGCCAGGAAATTCAGGGCATTAAAATGGGATTCCCGGGGGAGCGGGTAAACCGTTCCTTCCCAGTCCGCATAACTCCAGCCTGCGGTCCCGTAAAGGTATCGGGTTTCAGCCATGGTTTTGATTTTTCCCCGGCATGCCTGCCAGGAGTTCCTCCTGCAGGCGAAGCATTTCTCCGGAGTCAATTTCATGGTCCATTCCGCTCAGATGAAGGATTCCATGAATCATCAGGCGCAAAATTTCGTTTTCCAGTGTCACCCGGTTTGCCCTGGCCTGTTCCCTGGCGACTGGCAGGCAAATGAATATGTCTCCCAGATAAAATCCTTCCGGGACCTGCTGGCGTATGGGAAAACTCAATACATCAGTGGCGTAATCCCTATTCAGGTAGGTGGCATTCAATTTTCTCGATTCTGGCTTTCCTCCCAGTTTGATGGTGATATCCCCTTTAATTTTCAGTTGACGGGTTATGTCTGTCAGGTGCCGAAGCAAGGTATCCTGATTGATATCAGGGCTCCTGCCTATTATTTTGATCTGATCCATTGTTCTCCGAGAAGTTGATCCCGGGATAGGATACCCGCATGTGGTATATGGATGATAATTTTTTCAGAAAACCGTTGGCGATGATGATAAGCGATTTGAAGGTAAGCCCATCACATTCGTCGAACTGCTTTTCTTCAATATTGATATCGATAATTTTCTGGATGACGTTCTGAATTTCCTCATCGGTTGGGGATGCCAGACTTTTGGATGCCGCTTCAACCTGGTCAGCCAGCATGATGATGGCATTTTCAATGTTCTGCGGTTTTTCCCCGGGATATCTGAAGACCTTTTCATCCACTTCATCGGTTTCCACATCGGCCATTTCCAGGGCTTTGTCGTAAAAGAATCTGACTAGCTTTGATCCGTGATGCTGGGTGATCGAGGAAGCCACAATCTGCGGAATTTTCATTTTTTTAGCCAGTTCCTTTCCATCAGAAATATGGGCAATAATCATTTTCGCGCTCTCCTGGGGGCTCAATTTATCATGAGGATTTTCAGAATATACCGAGTTGTTTTCGGTAAACAACTGGGGATTTTCGATTTTTCCGATATCGTGGTACAGGGCCATGGCGGTAATCAGATAGGGCGATAGGTTCAGATCCATGGCAGCGGTTTCCGAAAGGCTGGCCACCATCTGGGAATGGTGGTAGGTTCCGGGCGCCTTTTCCAGCATCTCTCTGAATATGGGCAGGTTAAGGTTGTTCAGTTCGATCAGTTTAAGATCATTGATCAGGTTAAAAATCACTTCCCAGAGCGGTATGATGAAATTTGCCAGAATCGGAGACAGAATCGCCGAGAAACACCCGATCAGTAAATTAAATGCCAGCAGGGATAAATCAAAATTGGGATTGGTGGTATCGAAGAGCAAAATGAACAGGGCATTAACCGGCAGCAGCCAGAAAATACTGGCTTTAAGGATGGCGGATCGTTTGATGCGCTGATAGTACTCGATCCCATAACTGATGACCAGATTTCCGATGAGCACATACAGGACGATCCGCAGGTTCCAGTCACAGATGATTCCGGCGGTGATGGAATTGATAAAAGAGTAAATCACCGCACTCTGGAGATTGAAGGTGAAAGCAATGATCAGGGCGCCAAATCCAAATGGAATGGCAAAATATATGCTGGTGATGTCATAATTCAGCTGTATTGATATATTTTTCAGGATCAACGGGAAAAGAAAAATAGAGATCCGGTAGATCACCGCGCTCAAAAAAAGGGTGACCCCGGTAACCATGAATAACTTGTCCCGGTTGAGATCGGCGGAATTCCACAGTCTGAAAAGCCGGGAAATAAAAATGAATAAAAATCCCATTATGGCGATAATCAAATAATAGGGAGATATCTTCTTTTCCCGAATTTTCTGTTCGGCGGCAATCAACTGCATGACCTTCAGGTCATCCGCTTTCGCTTCATCGCCTTTTCTCAGAATTACCTTGCCGGCCTTTAATTTGATGATGACCGGATTAATCTGAGCCGCCGCCTTTTTCTCAGCTTCCCGGGTCAGGGTAAGCGAATAGGCCAGATTGACATCAATGAAATCAATAAATATCGGTGCAACAATTTGCACATCTTTAACCGACAGGTTCTGGCTTTCTAAAAAGGCGCGCAGGAGCATATCCACTTCCCGCAGGTCATGGATTTTTTCCACCCTTAGCAGTTCGGGTTCGTGGTTTTTGGTCTCCACCCTGATGGTTCCGGCAATGCTCTTTTTGGCCCCCACCTTGGATGCCAGTATTCCGGTTTTTTCAATCTGGCCGATGAATTCGAACAATTGGTTAAGATCGATCCGGTAAAAAATATTGGATACCAACAAGTACTTCAGATTTTTTTCCGGAATCTCAATCCCGAAGTTTTTTTCAATGGTTTCTTTAATTTTGGGAAGGTCTTTCCTGTTTTTGATATATTGAATTCTGAATTGCTTGAGAAGCTGGTACCATTCGTTGATAAGATTCTGGGTTTTTCCCAGGTTTTCCGAATAATACTCGTAGACCGGTATGATATTTTCGATGGCGTCTTTTCTCTTGAGCTGGGTGTTTTCCTTGTCTTCAACCGTGATGTCTTTCTTGATGATAATATCTTCTTTGGCAATATCTCCCACCTTGAGTTTGCTGTCCAGGATCGACTTTTCCTGGGGAATAAACAAAATGGTGGAAATGAGCAGAATGAATGCCACAGAGATTAGAATTTTAATCAGGGAGGGTTTTTTCGTATTTTTCCCGGAACCGGAAGTGGCATAGTGCTTTAAAAAATGCAATTTAAACTTCATTTTTCCTTTTCGTAGGCTTCTATAATTTTCTGGACCAGTTCATGCCTGACCACATCGGTTGAATTCAGGGTAATAATTTTTATTCCCTGAATTTCTTTAAGGATGCGTATGGCTTTTAAAATACCGGATTTCTTGGGCTCTGCCAGGTCAATCTGAGAGATGTCGGCGGTAACCACCACCTTGGAATACTGCCCGAAACGGGTAAGAAACATTTTCATCTGGGCATTGGAGGTATTCTGTCCTTCATCCAGAATGATAAAGGCGTTGTTGATGGTTCTTCCGCGCATATAAGCCAGTGGGGCGATTTCAATGATACCTTTTTCGATCAGCTCGGAAGTTTTGTCAAATCCGATGAAGTGATAGAGTGAATCATAAAGAGGCCTGAAATAGGGGTTTACTTTCTGCTGGATATCGCCGGGAAGAAATCCCAGTTTTTCCCCTGCTTCCACTACCGGCCGGGTCAGGACGATTCGTTCCACTCTTTTCTTCAGAAGATATTGCAGGCTCACGGCAATGGCCAGAAAGGTTTTCCCGGTTCCTGCCGGTCCGATGCTGAATGTCAGGTCATTATTCTTGATGGCCTTGATATACCGGTTCTGGTTGTAGGTCTTGGGATAAACTTCACGGCCATTTATTTGAATGGTGTGTTTGGCTTCGAGTTCGGTTCCGATCAATTCGGTTTTTCCTTCATCGGCCAGGCTCAAACTCATTTTAAAATCTTCATCGCTGATTTTTTCATGATGTTTCATCAATCCCAGGATTTGCTTGAGGTATTTTTTGAAGTCTTTTTTATTCCGGGGTTCTCCCTTGAACATGATTTTATTTCCCCGGATGGCAATTTCTACATTAAATGTCGATTCAACCTTGGCAATATTTTTTTGAATGATGGGAAAAAGATCCTGGAAATGAGGATCCTGATAGACTATTTCTTCCATATTTGGATTTTCCGTGCCGAAATCATGCGATTTATTATAACCAGCTAATCCATAATTGTCAAATGCTTCGGTCGGTAAAGACCTCTGCCGTTCAGGTTTAATTTTTCAACTCGGATGGATACTTTGCAAAACAAGACACCTGCGCCCGGTGTCAACATTCTTGATAATACTAGCCATCCGGTTCAATTAAAATATAACTGTAGCAAAATAAGTCAACAACAGAAAAAGCTATTTAACGTTGATATATCAATATGTAGGGATAAATATGGATAAAAATGGGCTCATGATAATTCGGCTAAAAAATCAATTGAATTCTTTTTATTTCTGAAAACCCTTTTACAGAGGCATATTTGGGTCACGAACGGGTTTTGGAACATATATTGCTATGAATAGACTTGATATATGGAACAGCGGAGACGAACCATGAATACAAAGAAAAAGAGAAGATATAGGAAACCGGAATTAAAAAAACTGAAGATCTCGGATTTAAAGTTTTAATTAAAAGAAAAACATTATTTAATTGAAGAAATATTGGATGAGGATTCATTTAGCAAATATTATAGTTTTCAATTGAAAAAAACAATCAGCCATATATTCAACCTGCGCAATACACCGGATTAAATTATTTCAAAGATAAAATTTAAAAATCTTCAACGTTATTATTTTATACGGGCGAAAGGGAATCGTCGTCCAATTTTTTTTATCTGTCATTAATTATTTAACTTTATTATCCAGGACCGCTTTTCGAAGTGCCGGATAATATCTGAAACATTTTTCAATAATAAAGATTTGGCCCCATTTCTTTTAGCGAAGCCGGTTTGCCATAACTTGACTTTTGGAGGGTATTATTTTATATAGTTGAATTATAATAAAATATCAGTTTTGTGATTGACCGAAAGAGGAGATAAAAATGGCGGAATTGAAAGATGAGATCCTGGAATATATTCGGGACGAGTACCTGGATGCTGACAGCGATGCTGAAATCAGCTACGACTCACCGCTGATTTCCAGCGGTATCGTTGATTCCTTTTCAATGGTATCGCTGAAACGTTTTCTGGAAAAACGGTTTGAAATCCAGATACCGGACGCCAAGGCTTCGCCTGAAGCCTTCGATTCGGTCAGTAACATTGTCTTGCTGCTGAATGAAATGGGAATAAAATAGGAGGGGAGCGGCCATGGCATTGGGTGAAATTGAACGAAAAATTTTTCGGGAGGAACTGGAAAACCTTAAAAATAGCGGCCTTTTCAAAGAAGAACGGATCATCTGTTCACCCCAGAATTCAGAGATTACCGTAGAGTTTCCGGCCGGGTCCGGGCAAAAACCGGTCATCAATATGTGTTCCAACAACTATCTGGGGCTCTCATCCCACCCGGATGTGATGGCCGCCGCTCACAATGGTTTGAAAGACCGGGGTTACGGCATGTCATCGGTAAGGTTCATCTGCGGGACCCAGGATATCCACAAGCAGCTCGAACAGAAACTGACCCGGTTTCTGGGGACCGAGGACACCATTCTCTTTCCCTCATGCATGGATGCCAATGCCGGTGTTTTCGAAGCCTTGCTCGGTGAACAGGACATCATGATTGCCGACCGGCTGGTTCATGCCTCGATTGTTGACGGTATGAGGCTGGCCAAAGCCCAGACCGATACCTTTAAACATTCTGATATGGATCATCTGGAAAAAAAACTTCAACTCCATGGTGATAAACGATTGAAAGTGATCATTACCGACGGTGCATTTTCCATGGACGGGGACCTGGCCCGGCTGGACCGGATTGTCGAACTGGCTGAAACCTATCAGGCACTGGTATTCATAGATGATTCGCATGCCACCGGTTTCATTGGAAAAACCGGGCGGGGGACACATGAATATTTCAATGTCATGGGTAAAATTGATATCATCACCACCACTTTAGGTAAAGCCCTGGGCGGGGCATCGGGCGGATGTGTGTCGGGCCGGGGTGAAATCGTAGAAATGTGCCGCCAAAAGGCCAGGCCGTACCTGTTTTCAAATACTATTGCCCCGGTCATTGTTTATGCGGCCAATCAGGTCATGGACATGATATCCCGGTCCCCGGAGAGGAGGGATAAGCTGGAGGAAAATACCCGTTTCTGGAGAACGGCGCTAATGGATGCCGGATTCATCATAAAAGAGGGACAGACGCCCATTGTACCGGTCATGCTGTTTAACGCCAAGCTATCCCAGGATTTTGCCCGCCTGCTCTATGAAGACGGTATTTATGCGGTGGGCTTTTTTTTCCCGGTGGTGGCCAGAGGGCAGGCCAGGATCAGAACCCAGATTTCAGCTTCCCATGAGATGGCTCACCTGGAGAAAGCGCTTGATGCTTTCATCAAGGCGGGAAAACAATTTGATATTCTTCATCGGACAAAAGCTGAAATTATCGAGCGCTACGGCGATTGATTGCTTCCCCTTCTTCCCGAAAAAAACTACTCTTCAATGATATATTTCGTGAGCAGTTCAATAACGGATTGATTGTTCAGTATTTTCGCGACCCGGAACGGAGTCGTTCCCCGGGGGTAGATCCGGTGATTTATAATGATATCTTCCCAGGTTTCGGCATTGATAACCGCTCCTTTATTGATCAGCAGTTCGGCAATGACGCGGTTGCCGGTTTGACAGGCCGCATGCAGAGGACTCCATCCTCCCTGCTCCTTGGCATTGACGTCCAGATCCCAGTCCAGGCATTTTTTTACCAGATTTAAAAGACCCCCGTTTATGGCGGCATGAATCAGTGTGCTGTTGTTTTTGGTTTTTATGGATATATCGGCGTGTCCGGCAATTATCAACTCCGCTATTTCACCTTGGCCCTGATCTGCGGCCACAAGCAGCGGTGTGATGCCATCCTCATCTGCCATATTGACTTCCACTCCCTTTTTGAGAAGAAATCGGACAAAATCAGTCTGTTTCCATTTGGCGGCAATGTACAATGGCGTCCGCCCCATTTTATCACGGCTATTGATGTCTGCCCGGTTTTCGATCAGAAGCTTTCCGACCAGAGTTCGATTGGCCATTGCTGCCAGATGCAGCGGCGAAGCGCCGGAATGGTCCCGGATGTTGATATCGGCCCCGGTATTGACGAGAAGCCTGATAATTTGTGTCCTACCCTGTTTTGAGGCCAGGTGGATCGGTGTCCAGCCGCACCAGGTATCCCGGGCATTGATATCGGGTTTATTTCCCAGGCACTGCCTGACGATGGAAATCAATCCGCTAAATGAGGCCGCTTGGAGAATGGTGTAACCGTTTTTGGTAACCGCCTGTATGCTGGCGCCATTTTTAAGCAACAAATCCGCTATAAATTGATTCCCGTTCCTGACGGCGCAATACAGGGGGGTAATTCCTTCCGTGTCATGAAAATTAACGTTCATTCCCTCTTTTATGTACTTTGCTGCTCGTTCTGAGTCACCGGCCTTGACAGCCAGCAACAGTATTTCTCCGTCGGTGCATTCCGGTTTTGCCCCGGTATGCATTGCCTGAATCATGAAGGCAATCATGAACAATACCATCCGAATTTTTTTCACTTTTTATTCACCATGACAGTTGAAGCGTTTCATTTGATTATGTTTTATATATCAAATTTCGGTCTGGATTTGAATATTTTTTCATATTGATCGACAAAATCACTTTTTCCACAGAGGAGTAATCCGCAGAAGGGCATTATTTCTTTTGTTTTGGCAGCCAGATCCCGGGCCAGGGATTTAATATCCCACTGGGCATGCCTGTCATCTCTCAACCGGATAAAATGGTACAGTTCTCGCAGATTCATTTTCATGATGACCATCCGGCGGTGAGAATTGGTCAGGATATAATCGGCAGCCCGGCCGTATCCTGATTTCAATTCATCATAAACCCGGTTGGTCTGAGCGATGATGCTGGAGAACTCATCCTGGAGGCCGGTCCGATACAGGCTGTCGGGAATGGTGTTTTCCAGTTCAATACGGTAGTCACTGCACAGCAGGGTGGCCATACGATGCCTCTTTAGCTGCGCAAAATTCGAAGCGCTGATAACGGCCTGGAATGTGATATCCGGAAGTTCAAATTCCCTGGGCGGGGAATCGAAAAATTCCATATTTTTAAAGAAAAGCTTGAAAATTTCATTCTTTTTTGAAGGTTTCAATTTTTTTACGGTTCCAACGGCCTGTTCATAATCAATGAACCGGTATATTGATAAAAAAGCGGCCAGAATCCGGTCGTCCGCATCCGGCGTATAATCAATTATCTGCAACCCGGACGAGGGAATCTGTTGTCCTGTCAGGGAATGGAAAGCTGTTCTGAAATCTGTTTTCAGGTCCAGGTCGAGCGCAGACGGTTCGGGGAAAAGAATGATTGACGGAGCGATTTTTTTCAGTATGGAAAATATTTTTTCTCCCACTTCACGGACCTCACTCCTGTCGCTCATGGCCGACCTTCTCAGCAGGTGTTCGACATTTCGGGCGTTAATGGTCATACCCAACTGACCTTGGGTGGCCAGCGACAGGATGTAACGGGCATCTTCCTTGGCCCAACCTTCCAGAAGCCTTTTTTGAAGCCGGTTTTCCTGATCATGGGGGTGATGATCGAAAATATACGTTTTCAATGCTGAATAGGCTTTGAAATAAAATTGATTCTGAATCCGGATTATTTTCTGGAATCTCCGGATATCCTTCGGATCCCTGATTTCACCGGGGATGACATAATCGCCTTTGAGGGTAACATAACGCTGGGATTTTTCCGTATAGGATGTCAACCGTAGTTTTTCGATTTCTTCCATGGCCAGCCTTGAAACCTGGCTGATATCGAAATTAAAAACCGCATGTTCTGCTACCGAGTGATGCCCCATTTCAAAAATAATGGCCTTATTCGATTTCCGTGAACGTTCGACATCTTCCACCGCTTTCTTCCGGATGGCGGTAATATCTTCCGGACTTCGGCTGATCCGGGCATAAGCTGCGCTAAAGGTTTCCGGGGTTAAGACCTCTTTTCCGGTTCGGTTAAGCCGGCGGAGAATGCCTGTATCAACATTGAATCCGGCCAATTCGATTTTCAATTTTCCTCCAATGTCATTAATGATATGCGGGTTTTTGTAAAATCAATGCAAAATATTTTTATGCCTGAATGATATCGGATATGCTTTTTACGATATTCTGGGCGCTTTCGTCCAGGGATCCGTTGTTCCAAATCTCGACCACATTCAACTGGTCTTCCAGGATCGATCGGGCATAAAGGTCTTCGATTTTCTTCAATTCGTCAGACTGGGGAAGGGTGAAATTTTCCTTCTGGTTCCGTTTTTCAATCACATTGGAATCCACCCGGATATGGAAAATCAGGTCATAGGTTTTTATCCAGAAGGTGTAAATATCTCTCAGTACAAGCTCTTTGTCTTTAAGGTTGGCCTTTTTTTCCACGCCATCGGCAAATTTTTTCCATCTGATCCAGTGGTCCAGAATGGAATTATCGCATAATAAAATGTCCGGTGAAGACAGTGATTTGATGTTTTCATCGTTTATCTGTTTGCTCATGCAGTAAAACTTGCCGATGAAACTGGATGTGCTGTTGGTATCGAATGGATTTTTTTTGGATAAATCTTCCAGGGATTCCACGCCTGCCTTGAGGCCGAGTATCTTTTTCCCTTCGTTCAGCAGTGATGTCTTCCCGGAACCATAGCCTCCGGAAAAGGAAATTTTCAGCATGCGTTGATTTTATTCCCAAAATGAATAAAAGTCAAATTTCCCGGAATTCTGAGAAAATAATGTGGTTTCGGATTTTCGCATGAACAAACCGGCTGTATTAATGGATGATGGAAGGTCTTGATTAAAGAGGGGTAGTTGTGATACATTCTAACATTCACATGAAAATGAAAACCACCCTGATCACCCTGCTTTTGTTTTTACTCCTGTCTGTCCCGGGTTTCGGAGAAAAAATTACCATCCGGGCCCAAAAAAAGGAATACGACAATAATATTTTCAAGGCGGAAGGTGATGTTGAGGTCATTTGGGAGGATTATCGGATTTATGCCCAGTATGTGGAATATAACCGCGAGACCGGTATTGTCATCGCCCGGGGCAGGGTGACCATGGCTTCCAAGGAGAGCATTATCAGTGGCGAGAAACTCACCTTCAACACCAAAGATCAAACCGGTGAGATTGAAGATGCCTATGGGATGATGAAGCCGTCTGTTCGTTATGAAACCGATGACCTTAAACAGATCAGCGAGAAGATGATGACATTCGGCCGAATGAATTTTACTTCCTGCGCACAGCTGGTCCCCCGATGGAAAATTACCTGCAAAAAAGGAAAAATAAAAAAAGACAAATATATCCAGATGAAAAATGCGATTTTCTGGTTGAAAAAGATTCCGCTTTTTTACTTTCCATTTATCAGGTATCCGATCGAGAAAGACGGGAGGGCGACCGGTTTCCTGTTCCCCAATTTCGGCATTTCCGACTTGAGGGGATTTTACCTGCTCAATGCGTTTTTCTGGGAAATTTCATCCAACCTGGATTTCACGGTCGGTATTGATTATTATTCGAAAGTCGGCATCGGAAATAATGAGGAACTGCGGTATTTATTCAGAAAAGCCAGCGGATACCTTCAATTTTATTACTTTGATTATTCCGAGGACAGCGTTTTCCAGACCGAGTCAAATTATGATTATTACATAAAAGCCGAACATATCCAGAACATTAACTTTTTGAACACCAAAATTGTCCTGAGCATGAATTATCCCAGTGATCCCAATTTTCTCAGGCAATTTAATAATAATTTCGATACGGTCCTGACCACCAATTTCAATTCATCTGCCAACTTGACTTCTTCCTTTTCCATTTTCAACCTGTCGATATCCGCGTCCCGTTATGAAACCTATTTTCTACAGGAAGTGGATGAGGAGCAGGAAGATGGAACCGTCATCACGACCCTTCAGGGTGAATCAAGGGTATCGTTGACCATGCCCTCCATTTCCCTGAATATTAACCAGAAAAAAATCGGAAAGTTTCCGGGATATTTTTCAATGAAATCGTCTTATGAAA
This sequence comes from uncultured Clostridia bacterium, assembly GCA_964583345.1. GTDB lineage: Bacteria > Acidobacteriota > Aminicenantia > UBA2199 > UBA2199 > CAZOWT01. The sequence goes on along the minus strand of CAZOWT010000052.1, from coordinate 558 downwards.
GCATCGAGCGGACCGGTTTCGTGCTGGAGGGCGAGCCGGAATTTGATTCCAACCAACGGTCCAACCGCTTTACGCTTATTCCTCAATATTCACTGAACTGGTTAAAACTGCCCTGGCTGAATTCAACCCTTACCCTGGAATCCCATCACGGATTTTATGGAAGAAGCAAGGACGCGGAAACCGGCGAGGTGGTGGACGTTCCGCTGCATATTGGCTATCAGATGGTGAAGACGAATTTCAACGGGCCGATTTTTTACCGGATTTACGAATCAAAAAAGAAGAAATTAAAACATACGATCGAACCGGAATTAACCGTCCGATACGTAACCAAAATTCCCCAGGATGATAAAGACAGAATGCTCATGGTCGATCTCAACGATTACCCTTCCTATTCCTATATCGGTTTTGGCATTGTTACCCGGTTGCTTTCCCGGGGTAAAGCCCTGAATGATTACCCCCAGGAAATACTTAGCCTGAGTTTGAGCCAGCAGTATTATCTGGACCCGGAAGAGGCCAATAAAAACAAGACCATTAATGATGTTTATCCGGCATATTCGG